>NZ_JAMOLN010000165.1 GCF_024448165.1 Streptomyces longispororuber | reverse complement strand
ACGGGCGGCGCGTCGACGTGCACTACCGGGATCTGGACGTCGTCGAGCACGAGCTGAGCGAAGCGCGCGCCGGGCGGTTCCGGTGGGAGCCGTTGATGTTTCACCTCGCCGGGATTCCCTCGTACCTCGTCGTCGCCGAGCTTGCCGTCAATCGTGTACTGAGCGGGGAGATTCCCCGGCCCGCCGGGTATCCCGTCGCCCTGCGCAAGGCCGCGCCCGACGAGTGGTGGGGGCGGGCCGCCGCCACCCTCGCGTACGCACGGGCCGGGAACGCGCCCAAGGGGGCGCGGACCGAAGTCGTGGGGGCCGTCGCCGTCGCCGCCCTGTGCGCCGGGCACGCCGTGCTCGCCGGGCGGGGGGAGTGGGTGACCAACGAGAAGCGGCTGCTGGAGCGGGCCGGGCTGCGGAGCGTCGACGACGTGATCGGTGATGTCACGCTCGGGCTGGGGGAACTCGTCGACCGTGCAGCGGAGTTGATGGAGCGGGCCGTCAGCGACGCGCGGTCGTGACCCCCGTCCCCAGCGGATAGCTCCGTACATCCCGCCAACGCGTGCCCGGGCCGTCCGACACGATCAGGCGGATCGCGTCCACCGGCGAGCGCAGGGGCAGTGCGGCGCTGAAGTCCGACTCCGGCAGCGCGTCCGTGCCCGCGCCGCTCGCCAGCGTCAGGTGCGGGTCGAGGCCCTCGTCGCCGAAGACGCCGCGGTACGGGACTGCTTCCGGCCAGCGGGTGCGGAGCGACTTCGTGAGGGTGCGGAGGGGCTCGTCGGGGGTCGGGGGCAGGTAGAGGACGCCCGGCCAGCGGCGGGTCTCCCGGAACGTGAGCGTGAAGGCGGGTGTCGCGGAGATGAGACTGCGCAGGGTGTCGTCCGTGTCGTCCGTGTCGTCCGTGTCGTTCGTGAGCCGGGACAGCGGGAGGAACGGGTAGAGGACCGTCACGTGTGCGCGTGTGCCCGTGCGGACCAGCGCGTCCGCCTCGGGGACGGGGATCGTCAGGGCCGTGTCGCCGGGGAGGTCCGGCCAGCCTTCGTCGTGAGCGTCGGGGTCGTCGTGGGGCACGGTCAAGTGTCACATTGCGGAAACGAGGGCGTTCCTTCCCCTCCATGAACTCCCGTTACGGTGGACATACGTCCAGGCCGTGCCGATGTCGTCCGGTTGATCCCCGACCCGCGCCCCACATCGCCACCGACAGGAGACGTCCCGTGCTTCGCCGCCGTCCGTTGCCGCCCTGGCTCTCCCACGCCCTGCGCGCCCAGCGCGCCCCCGTGCCGTGGCCCGCCGTCGTGCGGGGCGCGCTGGCCGGCGGGCCGTTGCTGCTCGTCGCGGTGGTCGCCGGGCGGCCGTCCGCCGGGGTGCTGCTCGCGCTCGGAGCCATGCTCGCCGGAGTGAACGACCGGCCGGGCGCCCGGCTCGCCGCCGTCTCGCGGCTCGGGCTGCCGGCGCTCGCGGGAGCCGCGGGCATGGTCGCGGGGAGCGCGCTCGCCGGGGGCGGGTTCGCGATGGTCGCCGCCTTCGTCCTGCTGGGGCTGGCCGGTGGTGCGTTCAGCGCCGTCGGGCCCGTCGCCTCGGCCGCCGGGACGCAGCTGCTCGTGACCGCGGCCGTGGGCGCAGGGATGCCGTTGCCGGAGACCGGGTGGCAGCGGGCCCTGCTGTTCGCGGGCGGCGCCGGGTGGCTGATCGCGCTGCGGCTCGTGCTGCCGTCGCCGGCCCGGCGTGGCACCCGGCTCGGGTATCTGTACGACGGGGAGCGGGCCGCCGTCGCCGCCGTGTACGAGGCCGTCGCCGCGCTGCTCGACGCCACCGGCGGACCCGGAGCACGCGGGCGTCGCGCCGCCCTCACCACCGCCCTCGACCAGGCGCAGGACGCCCTGCGCGGCGGCGGCGCCGCGGCCCGCCGGCTGCGGGCGCAGTACACCGCCGCGCTGCCGCTCGCCGAGGCCGCGACCGCGCTCGCCTGGGCCGGCAGGCCCGTGCCCGGCCGGGCCGGAGACGGGCCGAGGCGGCTCGCCGCGGCCGTGCGGACGGGAGCGGCCCCCGGACCGCTGCCCGCCCCGGCCCGCGCCGACGCGGGACTGCGCGCCCTCGACGACGCGCTGCTCGGCGCGGCCGGGGTGTTCGACGGGGGCGGTACGGGCGGGCCACCGAGGCGCCGCGCCACGCCGGCCGGCATCCTGCGCAAGGCCCTCGGACCGGCCGGACGCGAGTACGGCGCGCGCGTCGGGCTCTCCTTCGGGGCCGGCGCCGCCGTCGCCCAGGCCCTGCAGCCCGTGCACGGGTACTGGCTGCCCGCCACCGCCGTGTTCCTCGTCAAGCCCGACCTCGGGCCGCTCGCCTCCCGGGTGCTGTGCCGGGCCGCGGGCACCGTCGCGGGCGCCGCGCTGTTCGCCGGGCTCGCCGCGCTGCTGCCGCGGCCCTTCGGACTCGTCGCGCTCGTCGCGCTGTGCGGGGCGCTCGTCCCCGTCGCCACCCGGCACTTCGCCGCGCAGACCGCCGTCATCACGGTGCTGGTGCTGTCGCTCGTCATGGTCGGCGGGGAACCGCAGGCCTCGTGGAGCCGGATCACCGAGACGCTGCTCGCCTGCGGCATCGTGCTGATCGCCGGGCACCTGCCGTGGCCGGGCGCACAGCGCGGCGGCGGGGTGCGGGTGCGGCTCGCCGTCGCGCGGGACGCCGCCCACGCCTACGTACGGCACGTGCTGGCCGAGGAGGGCGGCGGTGACCGGGCCGGGCGGTGGGCGCTGCGGCGGGAGGCGTACCGGACGCTCGCCGAGGCGCGGGCCGCCGTGGACCTCGCCGCGGCCGAACTGCCCGTTCTCGCCCGGCACTCGGACGGGTCGGCGCGCATCACCGTGGTGCTGGAGCGGCTGGTGGACGCGACCACCGCGTGCGCGGTGCAGGTCGACGACACGGGGCGGGTGCCGGAGCAGCACGCCGAGCGGATCGGCGTGCTGCTCGCGGAGCTTGCGGCGTAGCGCTCGGCCGGGGCGCCCCGGCGCCCTGGGCGGATCTGCCGGGTCGGCGGCTGCCGCGCCGCCGTGGTTGCTCGCGCAGTTCCCCGCGCCCCTCTCGGGGCGCGGTTCACCGCCGTTCACCCGTTACGGCTTGGGCAGTTCACACCCCGCCGCCGACAGGTCGATCTTGTTGCCGATCCCGACGCACGGCACGATCCCGTACGTCTGCTGCGCGTAGTTGATGCCCTCGCGGACCGTCACGTTGCCGGACTCGTCCACCTCGCACGGATTGTTGTCCGTGCACCGCTCCCCGCTCTCGTTACCGGTGTTGTTGACCGCGACGACCTTGCCGGTCGACTGGTCGAGCACCGGGGAGCCGGACGTGCCGCCGATCGTGTCGCACGTGGAGGTGTAGCGGACCGAGTCCTTCCAGGTCCACTCGCCCTCTTTGAGGCGGTACGCGAAACCGTCGACCGAGCAGTTGTAGACCCGCTTCCAGTAGCCGGAGACGACGCTGATCGCGGTGCCCTGCGCAGGGCGGGCCGCCGAGAGTTCGAGGGCCTTGATGCCGTACGAGCTCTCGATCTGCTGGTAGGTGCTGGTGAGTTCGTACAGCGAGACGTCCGTGTCCGTCATCGTGCCGTACGCGACCTTGCTCGCCCGCAGCGTCGCGACCTTGCTGCCCGCCGAGTTCAGCAGGCTGAAGGTGCGCGACGACGGCTGGTCGACGACGACCTCGCCGGGGCCGGGGAAACCGGACTCCAGGCAGTGGCCGTTCGACATGACGAGGGCCGGGTCCGTCGGCTGCGAGTCGGGTACGCGGACGACCGATCCCGAACAGTTGCTGAGCGCGACCGTGCCGGCGAAGTTCACCGCCTTGGCCTTCGTGGCGGGGGCGTCCGACGGGGCGTCAAGTGCCGCTGCGGGAGCGGCTGTTGCCGCGCCTATGAGCAGAACACCGAAGAGCGCGCCGACGAGAGACTTCTTCATGTGGGGGGTCCTCTCCCGTACTGAGTGCCATGTTTGGCATGAGCATTGTGATGGCGTACGGCTCAGCGGACAACAGTGCGTTCTCAGCGAACAGCCGGAGAGGTGCGGTCACTTGGGGTGCGGGTGCCTCACGGCGCCAGGTCGATCCACACCGGCGCGTGGTCCGACCCCGGTGCGTCCCGCCGTACCTCCGGGTCCTCGCCGACCGTCGGCAGCGGGTGCAGTTCCGCCCCCGCCTCGCGCGGCACCCCCGTGCCGGCGCGGGCGACGCGTCCCACCAGTTCGTGCGTGACGAAGACATGGTCGATCAGCTCGCGGCGGCCCGCGCTGACCCGCGAGTACCGCTGCTCCTCGGGGATCAGCGGCGCGACGTTCCACAGCCGCTTCGCGTCCCCCCGGTCGGGGCGGTCGAAGCCGGGCGTGCCGATCTCGGAACCGGGCGGGCCCTGCAGGATCTGGGTGGTCGCGGCGTGCACCTCGTCGTTGAAGTCGCCCAGCACGACGACCCGTTCGCGCCGGCCGTCCGCGCCGATCAGGATGTCGGCCAGCGCCCGCACCGCGGCCGCCTCCGCCGCCCGGCGCTGCAGCGCGTACGCGGCGTAGCGCGCCCGCTCGCCCTCGTCGCGCGGGACGAACCGGCCGCGCGGATAACCGAGGAGCTTCGACTTGAGGTGGCAGACGGCGGCCGTCAGCCAGGTCGCGCGTGTCGAGAAGTTCACCGCGAGCACCCCGCGGCCCACCCGGCCCGTGGTCCGCCCGGAGTCGTCCACCTGCACCGGGCGCACGTCCTCCGGGAACGCCGTGGTGTCCGCGACGACGCGCACGGCGACGTCGCCGAGGAAGCCGACCCGGATCCCGCGTTCGTCGGGGGACTCCGACAGCGTCGCGGTGTACCGGCCGTCGAGCAGCTGCACGAGGTCGTCCAGCGCCGCCGGGTCGCCGACCTCCTGCACGCCGAGCAGGGTGGGCCGCAACTGGTTCACGGTGGCGGCGAGCGAGGCCAGCTTCGCCTCGTACGCGGCCTTGTCCCGGGGTCCGTAGGGGCCGCCGGGGCGGTAGAGGTTCTCCAGGTTCCAGGTGCCGACGAGCATGGCGCGCTCCGTCCTCGCGTCGGCCCGGTCCCGGTCCGGGCCGTGGCCGCCAGCGTGGCAGCGGGCCGCACCGCCGGACAGGGCGGGCGCGCGATGTGCGATCCGGGTCGTCGCCGCGGCGGACCGGACCGTACGCCGCTGGACGCAGCGGGGGCGGCCCCCTCGCTACCGTGACCCCATGCCAGCCCCCACCGCGCACGACGAGGCCCCCGCCGACCTGATCGTCACCGGCTGCACCGTCCTCCAGCACGGCGACCCGGACGAGACCGACCCGCAACGCGCCGCCGACGCGCTCCACTTCAGGGCGGACGCCGCCGTCGTCGTACGGGACGGAGCCGTCGCCGACGTCACCGACAGCGCCGCAGCGGCCGCCCTCGACGCCGTCGAGCGGATCGACGCCCGCGGCCTGGTCGCCCTGCCCGGATTCGTCAACTGCCATACGCACAGCCCGATGGTGGCCCTGCGCGGACTCGTCGAGGACCTCCCCGAACAGGAGTGGTTCAACGACTGGATCTGGCCCATCGAATCCAACCTCACCCCGCGGGTCGTCGAACTCGGCGCCCGGCTCGCCTGCGCCGAGATGATCCGCGGCGGCGTCACCTGTTTCGCCGACCACTACTTCGCCATGGACACCGTCGCCCGGGTCGTCGAGGAGACGGGACTGCGGGCCGACCTCGGCGAGGCGTTCTTCACCTCCCAGGGACCGGACGGGCGCGCCGCGTCCCTCGACTTCGCGCTCACCCACCGGGGCCGGGCCGGCGGCCGCATCACCACCTCGCTGGCCCCGCACGCCCCGTACACCGTCACCGACGACGACCTCGCCGCGACCGCCGAACTCGCCCGCGAGCACCGTCTTCCGGTCCATCTGCACGCCGCCGAGAACCGCGCCCAGACCGACACCGCCCTCGCCCGCCACGGCCGCACCCCCATCGAGACGCTGCGCCGCACCGGACTCCTCGACGTCGACGTCCTCATCGCCCACGGCACCGGCATCCTGGAGCGCGATCTGCCCGCGCTGCGGGACGCGGGCGGCCGGGTCGGCGTCGCCTCCGCGCCCCGCGGCTACCTGAAGTTCGGCTGGGACACCACGCCCGTGCGGTCGCTCGTCGACGCGGGCGTGCACGTCGGACTCGCCACCGACGGCGCCGCCTCCAACAACACCCTCGACGTGTGGGAGGCGATGACGCTCACCGCCCTCGTGCAGAAGCGGGCCGAGCGCGACCCCCGCTGGCTCACCGCCCGTCAGGCCCTGCGGCACGCCACCCTCGACAGCGCCCGCGCCGTCGGACTCGGCGACCGCATCGGCTGTCTGGCGCCCGGCCGCCGCGCCGACCTCGTCCTCGTCGACCTGAGCGGACCGCACACCCAGCCCGTGCACGACCTCGCCGCGACCCTCGTGCACAGCGCCCGCTCCGCCGACGTGCGCACCACCATCGTCGACGGCCGGGTCCTGATGCGCGACGGACGGCTCACCACCGTCGATGTCCCGGCCGTGGCGGGGGAGTTGAGCGCACTGCTCCCCGAACTCGTCGAGCGCGGGCACGGCAAGCGGATCCAGGAGTACGACAGCTGATCCAGGACCCGCGTCCGGGGCCGGCTCCCCGGCCCCCGAAAAAACTCCGCAAGATTCTTTTCCCCGCAGCGATGAGTTCCGCATCCGCCCCCGGTCACCCCTCCGAGAGACCCACCCCGATAACTCACGGAGGAACCATGGGGCTGCCGAAGGTGGTCACCCGCGAGGAGTGGCGCGCCGCTCGCGCGGAACTGCTCGCCCTGGAGAAGGCGGCGACCCGGGCGCGCGACGCACTGAACACCCGGCGGCGCGAGCTGCCCATGGTGGAGGTCGACAAGCTGTACGTCTTCGAAGGGCCCGACGGCAAGGCCGAACTCCTCGACCTCTTCGAGGGCCGCGACCAACTCGTCGTGTACCACTTCATGTTCGCCCCGGAGTGGGACGCGGGCTGCACCAGCTGCTCCGGGTTCCTCGACCAGATCGGACACCTGGCGCACCTGCGCGCCCGCGGCACGGCGTTCGCCGCGGTCTCCCGCGCCCCGTTCACCAAGATCCTGCCGTTCAAGGCGCGGATGGGCTGGACGGTGCCCTGGTACTCGTCGAACCTGAGCGACTTCAACCAGGACTTCGGCGTCACCGTCGAGGCCGAGGACGGCGGCCTCCAGGAGCGGCCCGCGATCAGCTGCTTCGTCCGCGAGGGCGAGCACGTCTTCCACACCTACTCGACGTTCGAGCGCGGCCTGGACGGCATCGGGTTCACCACCAACCTCCTGGACCTCACCGCCCTGGGCCGGCAGGAGGAATGGGAGAAACCGGCGGGGCGGGCGTCGTCCCTCGGGGCGCCCGCGGGCAGTGCGCGGGTCCGGTATCACGACGAGTACGACGACTGAGGGCCCGTCCCGTACGGCCCGACCTCGTCTCAACTCGGTGTCATTCTCGTCACGTTGCGAGTCCGCACCCGCCCTGTCAGCGTTCTCCCCCATGAAGGCGCCGGTACCTGCCGGCGCCGACGCACACCGGCACGATCACGGGGGCAGGGAAGACGATGATCAACGGACGAGTGGTACTGCAACGATTCCCGGCCGGCGGGCCCCGCGGCTCCTGGCCCGCCGAGGAGTTCGCGCGCCGGGCCCGCCAGGACGGGCAGCCGGCCGAGGTCGTCATGGATCTGGCGTCGGACGCGTTCCTGGTGATCGTCCGGGAGGCGCTGGCCGAGCCGGTCGGGTGAACTGGTCCGCCTGGAGCGCGTACAGCTCGGCGTAGACCCCGCCGGAGGCGAGCAGTTCCTCCGGCGAACCCGACTCGACGAGCCGGCCCTGCGCCAGGACGTGGACCAGATCGGCGTGCCGGACCGACGCCGGCCGGTGCACGGTGAGCGCCGCGCGCCGGTCCGCGGCCCGGGCGAGCCGGAAGCCGGACGCGAGGAGCGCCGGCAGCCGCCTGAGCATCGCCCGGAAGTTCAGCTGGAGGAACGCGTCCTCGTGTGCCGACCAGCCGATGTCATAGCGCAGCGGGCCGCCGAACAGTAGTTCCTCCGGCTCCGACGTCACCGGTTCGTCCGGCCTGATCTCTTCCATCGGACCACCCCCGTCCGGGTTGCAACCCCGGGCAACCCTTGCCGGGCGCCCGCCCCCGCGCTGCCATGTGCCTGTCCGCACCGTTCAGGAACACCTGAACAGCCCGTACAGGCAAGGGAGTTCACGTCATGCCCGACACGCTCCGGACACCTCGGGATCCGGCGACGGGCGGCCTCGACGCCGCCGCACTCCTCGACGCGTACCGCACGATGCGTACGATCCGCGTCTTCGAGGAGCGTCTCCACGACGAGTTCGCGACCGGTGACATCCCCGGTTTCGTCCATCTCTACGCAGGCGAGGAGGCGTCCGCGGCCGGCGTCTGCGGCTGGCTCGACGACGAGCGGGACGTGATCGCCTCCACCCACCGCGGCCACGGCCACTGCATCGCCAAGCACGTCGACGTGAAGGCGATGATGGCCGAGATCTACGGCCGGGCCACCGGCTCCTGCCACGGCAAGGGCGGCTCCATGCACATCGCCGACCTCAGTCGCGGCATGCTCGGCGCCAACGGCATCGTCGGCGGCGGCCCGCCCCTCGTCTGCGGGGCGGCCCTCGCCTCGAAGGTGCGCGGTGACGGCGGTGTGGCCGTGGCCTTCTTCGGCGACGGCGGCGCCAACCAGGGCACCACCCTGGAGTCCCTCAACCTCGCCACCGTGTGGCACCTCCCGGCGGTCTTCATCGCCGAGAACAACGGCTACGCGGAGGCGACCGCGGCCGAGTGGTCGGTCGGCGGCGGCTCCGTCGCGGCCCGCGCGGCGGCCTTCGGGATGCCCGGCACCACCGTCGACGGCTTCGACTTCTTCGCCGTGCGGGAAGCGGCGGGCGAGGCGATCGAGCGGGCCCGCACCGGCGGCGGCCCGAGCCTCGTCGAAGTGCGACTCACCCGCTACTACGGCCACTTCGAGGGCGACCAGCAGACCTACCGCACCACCGAGGTGCAGCGCGCCCGCGCCGAACTCGACTGTCTGCTCCGCTTCCGCACCCGCGTCACGGCCTCCGGTGATCTGACGGCCGCTCAACTCGACGCCGTGGACGAGGAGGTGGCCGCCCTGATCGAGGAGGCGGTCACCGAGGCCAAGGCCGCCCCGCTGCCGACGGCGGCCGATCTCGACACCGACGTCTACGTCACGTACTGAGCCGGAGGGACCACGCATGAGCCGCAACATCACCTACCGCGAAGCGATCAACGAAGCCCTCGTGCAGGAGATGGAGCGCGACCCGTCCGTCGTCGTCCTCGGCGAGGACAACGCGGGCGGCGCGGGCGCGCCCGGCGAGTCCGACGCCTGGGGCGGTGTCCTCGGCGTGACGAAGGGACTCCAGCCCCGGTTCCCCGACCGGGTCCTGGACACGCCCATCTCCGAGTCGGCGTTCATCGGCGCCGCGATCGGCGCGGCCACCCGCGGGCTGCGCCCCGTCGCCGAGCTGATGTTCATCGACTTCATGGGCGTCTGCCTCGACCAGATCTTCAACCAGGCCGCCAAGTTCCGCTACATGTTCGGCGGCAGGGCCGTCACCCCGGTCGTGATCCGCACCATGTACGGGGCGGGGCTGCGCGCCGCGGCCCAGCACTCGCAGTCCCTGTACCCGGTGTTCACGTCCGTGCCGGGGCTGAAGGTGGCGCTGCCCTCGTCCCCGTACGAGGCGAAGGGCCTGCTCGTCCAGGCGATCCGGGACGACGACCCGGTGATCTTCTGCGAGCACAAGGCGCTCTACGACACCGTGGGCGAGGTCCCCGCCGAGAGCTACGCGATTCCGTTCGGCGAGGCGCAGATCGTGCGCGAGGGCGGGGACGTGACGATCGTGGCGCTCGGCCGGATGGTGTCCGTCGCCGTCGAGGCCGCCGACGAACTGGCCGCGTCGGGCGTGCGCTGCGAGATCGTCGACCCGCGCACCACCAGCCCGCTCGACGAGGACACGATCCTCGAATCGGTCGAGCACACCGGCCGGCTGGTCGTCGTCGACGAGGCCGGGCCGCGCTGCGGGACGGCCGCCGACATCGCGGCGCTCGTCGCGGGCAAGGCGTTCGGCGCGCTGCGCGCACCGGTCGGGACGGTCACCCCGCCGCACACGCCCGTCCCCTTCAGTCCGCCCCTCGAAGACCTCTACGTACCGGACGCGACGCGGGTCGCGGCCGCCGTGAAGAGCGTCCTGGACTGGAAGGCGTGACGTGGACGACCGGATCACCCCCGTCACCATGCCCAAGTGGGGCCTGTCCATGAAGACGGGCCGGATCACCGACTGGCTCGCGGCGCCGGGCGACGAGGTCGCCGAGGGCGACGGCCTGGCCGAGATCGACACGGACAAGATCGCCGGAACCCTGGAGGCGCCGGCCGGCGGAGTGCTCCGGGCGATCGTGGCCGAGGCGGGCGGCGACGCGCCGGTCGGCTGCGCCGTCGCCCTGCTCGCCCCCGGCGACGTACCGCAGGAGGAGATCGCCGCGGCCGTCGCCGAGGCCAGGGAACTGCTGGCGCGCGGTCAGCCCGCCGAGCCGGACGGCACCGGGCCCGCGACCGGCGCCGTCGACGTCGCCGGACGGTCGCTCGCCTACGCCACCGAGGGCGATGGGCCCGAGACGGTCGTCCTGGTGCATGGCTTCGGCGGCGACAAGGACTCCTGGCTCTTCGTCCGGACGCCGCTCGCCGCCCGGCACACCGTGTACGCGCTCGACCTGCCGGGCCACGGCGACTCGGTGAAGGACGTCGGGGACGGCGGCCTCGTCGTCCTCGCGGACGCGGTCACCGGGTTCCTCGACGTGCTCGGACTCGACCGGGTCCATCTGGTGGGGCACTCGCTCGGCGGGGCGGTGGCCGGGGCGGTGGCGGGTCAAGTGCCGGGGCGCGTGCGGTCGTTGACGCTCGTGGCGCCGGCCGGGTACGGGCCGGAGCTCGACTCGGGATATCTGCGCGGCTTCGCCGGGGCCCGCACCCGGCGCGAACTGAAACCCCACCTGGCCAAGCTCTTCGCCGACGGGGACCGGGTGACCCGGCAGCTCGTCGACGACCTGCTCCGGTACAAACGCCTCGACGGCGTGGCCGAGGCGCTCGCCGCCCTCGTCCCGACGGTCGAGGCCCTCGACCTCGCACGGACCCCGCTCGACGTCCCGCTCCGGGTGGTGTGGGGCGGCGCCGACCGCGTGATCCCGGCCTCGAACCGCCGGTCCCTGGAGGGACGCGCGCGGGAGGTACGGGTGGTGGAGGGGGCGGGTCACATGGTGCACATGGAGGCGCCGGGGGAGGTGACGCAGCTGATCGAGCGGGCGGTGACGGGGTAGGGCGTCAGGGCGTCCCGACGGACCGGGACCACGCGGGCGTCGTCCCGGTGACCCGGCACAGCGCCAGGTACAGGGGGATCGGCGGCGTATAGGGGACGGCCCCGTCCGGGCAGTGGATCAGGTCGGGCGCCCGCCGGGCGTCCGGCACCACGGCGCCCGCCGTGTAGCGCGCGGGCGCCGGCCACTCCAGCGCCACGTCGGAGTCCGACGGCACGAGCCACCACCAGTTCGCCCCGTCCGCGTACACGCACCCCATCCGGGGCAGCCGCCGCGTCATCGCCCGCGCGAAGGACTCCGGCACGGACACGGCGTCGCAGCCGAGCGGCACCGTCATTCCGTCCGGCACGGACAGGCGCAGCGGGGACCGATACGGGGTGCGGTACCGCCGGGCGAGCCCCACCAGAGAGTCCAGCTGCATCGTCCGCGTCGTCACCACGCCCATCCGTTCCCGCTCAGCACGCTCGTCGTTCGCCGTCCGCCTGGTCGGGGCGGAGGAAGTTCACCAGGCCCAGCCGGCACCGTCGGCGATGTCCGGGACGGGCCCGGGGCCCGCCGCGGCCGCGCCGTCGCGGGGCAGTTCCGCCCACACGAGGAGACCGGGGCCGGTCTCCTGGGCGCCCCACGCGGTGGAGACGGCCGCCACGAGGAGGAGCCCCCTGCCGTGCTCCTCCTCGGGCGCGATCCGGCCCGCGGGGCGGGTGTCACCTGGGATGCAGCCTTCGTCGCGGACGGCTATCCGGACCCGCTCACCGGCGTCGTCGCGCAGCTCGTGGAGCTCGCAGTGGATCCGTCTGCTGGCGGTGTGCACGATCGCGTTCGTGACCAGTTCGGACACGACGAGCGCCGCCGCGTCGCAGGTGTCGTCGCAGGCGCCCCACCCACTGAGGTGGGCGCGCGTCATGCGCCGGGCCTGTGCGGCGGAGCCCGGGTGGGGAGCCAGTTCGAAGCTGCTGCGGCGGACCGCGGTCAGATACGTCTGGTCGGACGTACCCGAACGGTCACCGAGCGTAGCCTCGCCGGCTTCTGTGCCTAAGGGCGCGGACGGAGTCACGCTTGCCACTATCGCCCCGTCGTGAACACTTGGCAAGAGCCACTCTGAAAAGTGCAGAGTGCAGTGTGCCGCGCGGAGCGGGCATGGCACACTGCTCGCAGCATCTCGTCGCGCGGCGCCCATGGGGGGCGAACTGCGGGGAAACGGCCGGTGAACGACCATCTCCGGACCCTCTCCTGCGGCTGGAATCGGACACTCGGACTTCGGGTCGGACTACTGGGAGGTAAGGGGCGTGAGCGAACCGCGGTCCGCGCCGACGGTCGGCCAGGTCGTCCTGGGCCGACGCCTCCAGGACCTGCGCGAAGGCGCCGGCCTCAAGCGCGAGGACGCCGCGAAAGTACTCCGCGTGACCGCCGCGACGGTCCGGCGCATGGAGACCGCGGAGGTCTCGCTCAAGATCCCCTACCTCCAGCTCCTGCTGAAGTCCTACGGCGTCACCGAGGCCGAGGCCGACGCGTTCGTGCAGCTCGCGGAGGAGGCGAACAAGCCGGGGTGGTGGCAGCGGTTCCACGACATCCTCCCCGGCTGGTTCTCGATGTACGTGAGCCTGGAGGGCGCCGCCGCGCTCATCAGGTCCTACGAGCCGCACTTCGTGCCCGGTCTGCTGCAGACCGAGGAGTACGCGCGCGGCGTGCTCCGGTCCGGCGCCATAGGGCGGGCACTCGCCGACGACCCGGAGGTCGTCGACCGGCACGTCGCCCTGCGCATGCAGCGCCAGACGCTGCTCACCCGCAAGGACGCGCCGCGGATCTGGGCGGTCATGGACGAGACCGCCCTGCGCCGGCCCGTCGGCGACGCCGATGTGATGCGCGGCCAGGTCGACCGGCTGCTGGAGGCGATGGAGCTGCCGAACGTGACGCTCCAGGTCGCCGAGTTCGCGTCCGGCCCGCACCCGGGCACCTACGGCCCCTTCGTCCTGTTCCGATTTGCCATGTCAGAACTGCCGGACATGGTCTACAGCGAGTACCTGACCGGCGCGGTCTATCTGGACGCGCGCCCCGAGGTGGCCACCCACCTGGAAGTCATGGACCGCATGGCGGCACATGCCGCGACGGCACAACGCACAAAGGAGATCCTCCGCGATCTCCGCAAGGAGCTGTGAATGGACTCGATCAAGGACCGAATACGAGGCGTCGACGGCGAGCCGATCTACAACGGCATGCCCGCGCGCGAGCTCGGCAGCGAGGGCTGGCACAAGCCGTGGAGCGGTGGCAACGGAGGCAACTGCCTCGAAGCCATGAAGCTGGCCGACGGCCGGGTCGCCGTGCGCCAGTCGTCGGACCCGGACGGCCCCGCCCTGATCTACACCCCCGGTGAGATCACCGCGTTCATCGAGGGCGCCAAGTCGGGGGCCGCGGACTTCCTGCTGTCCTGATCGCTCGCGCCGGTGGGCGGTGAGACGGTGAGGCGGCGGGTCGTGGGCCGCCGGGCGATGAGCACGAGGGTGTCGGGAGTCGGCTGCCGCGTGCCGATGTCCCAGGTGTCGCAGGCACCGCAGTTGCCGCAGTTGCCGCAGTTGACGCAGGTGCCCAGGCGTCCCGGGGCTCACCGCTCGGGTGGCAGGACCTCGCACAGCGCCTCGACCGCCGCCCCGTACGCGTGCTCGGCGGCCGCCGCGTACCCCACCACCAGCCCGTCCTCCACCGGTCCCGTCGCCAGCGGATGCCGGAACTCCGCGAGTCCGTCCACGGCGATCCCGCGCTCCGCCGCCGCCCGCACCACCGACCGCTCGCTGCCCGGCGGCAGCCGGAGCACCGCGTGCAGCCCGGCCGCGATCCCCGTCACCTCGACGTGCGGCGCCCGCCCGGCCAGCGCCCGCACCAGGTGGTCCCGGCGGCCCCGGTACCGCTGGCGCATCCGCCGCACGTGCCGGTCGTAGGCCCCCGACCGCAGGAACTCGGCGAGCGCCAGCTGGTCGAGCGTGCTCGCCCACGCCTCCCGCTCACCCTTCGCCGCCAGCACCCCGGGCACCAGCCGCCGCGGCAGCACCATCCACCCCAGCCGCAACGCGGGGGAGAGGCTCTTGCTCACGGACCCCAGGTACAGGACCCGCTCGGGATCGAGGCCCTGCACCGCGCCCACCGGCTTGCGGTCGTAGCGGAACTCGCCGTCGTAGTCGTCCTCCACCACGAGCCCGCCGCGCGCCCGCGCCCAGTCGACGACCGCGGCCCGGCGCTCCGCGTGCAGCGGGCCACCCGTGGGGAACTGGTGCGCGGGCGTGAGCAGTACGCCCCGGACGCCGTCCATCCCGTCCAACTCGTCGACGCGGGCGCCGTCCTGATCCACCGTCAGTGGAACGGTCCGGACTCCGGCCCGGGCCAGCAGGTCCCGGTGGAAGCCCAGTCCGTACGCTTCCACGGCCAGCGGACCTCGCAGCACCCGCTCGCCGAAGAGCAGCCGCAGCCCGTGCGCGAACCCCGAGCAGACGACGATGCGTTCGGGGTCGGCGCGCACCCCGCGCGAGCGCGCCAGGTACTCGGTGAGCGCGGTCCGCAACTCGATGCGGCCGTGCGGGTCGCCGGGCCCGAAGGCGGTGGTGGGGGCCGAGTTCAGGGCGCGCCGGTACGCCGCCGTCCAGTCGGTGCGGGGGAACGCGGAGGCGTCCGGTACGCCCTGCCGCAGCTGGTGCCGGGGTCCCTCGGCGGGCGCGGGAGCCGGTTCTGGGGTCCGCCGTGCGCCGCCCAGGGGCCTGGCCCGCTCGGCGACCCGGGTCCCCGACCCCTGGCGCGCCGTGAGCCAGCCCTCGGCGACGAGCTCGGCGTAGGCGTCGGCGACGGTGTTGCGGGCGACGCCCAGGTCGGCGGCGAGCGCGCGGTAGGGCGGCAGACGGGTGCCGGGGGCGAGCCGGCCCGACTGCACCGCCTGGCGCAGCGCGGCGGCGAGCGCGGCCCGTCGGCCACCTGATCCGGACAGCTCCAGATGCAGGTCGACGCCGATCAGCTCCGCCGAATTGACCCAGGAAGCCGTCATGGAGACGCAGCCTATCGGTGGTCTATCGCTGCCGCTCGGTGGTCCATCGGTGCCGCTTGGCCGTTCAATCGGTGTCGCTTGGCGGTTCAATCGGTGCGGCTCGGTGGTCCGTCGGTGGCCCGTCGGTGTGCCGTTCGGTGCCGCGGGGGCGGCGGCGGTCAGGGCGTCATGGGGCGGTCGTGGGCGCCGATCGGTACCGGCAGGCGCGTCGTCCCCGTCAGCCAGCGGTCGACGGCCGCGGCGACGGCCCGGCCCTCCGCGATCGCCCACACGACGAGCGACTGCCCCCGCCCCGCGTCCCCGGCGACGAACACCCCCGGCACCTCGGTCGCGAAACCGGGGTCCCGCGCGAGCCCGCCGCGCGCGTCCACACCGAGCCCCAACTGGTCGACGAGACCGCCGACATGGCGCTCGGGGCCGTGGAAACCCAGCGCGAGCAGTACCAGATCGGCCGGCAGCGCCCGGTCCGTCCCGGAGCGGGGCCGGCGCGCCGCGTCCACCTCGACCAGGTGCAGGGCCCGCACCCGCCCGTCGGCGTCCCCGGTGAACCGCAGCGTCGACGCCGCGAAGAGCCGCGCGTCGGCGTCTGCGGCCGGCGCCGTCCCCAGCTCGCCCGCCTCCTCGTGCGCGGCCGATAGCCGGTACAGCTTCGGGTACGTCGGCCACGGCTCGACGTCCTCGTCGCGCACGTCGTCGGGCTTGCCGTAGATGTCCAACTGCGTGACGGACGCGGCCCCTTCGCGCACCGCCGTGCCCAGACAGTCCGCCCCGGTGTCGCCGCCGCCGACGATGACGACGTGCTTCCCGGCCGCGTCGAGCGGCGACACCTGGAGGTCGCCCGCGCAGACCCGGTCGGCGAGCGGCAGATACTCCATCGCCTGGTGGATGCCCGCCAACCGCCGTCCCGGCACGTCCAGTTCGCGCCAGGCGGTGGCCCCGATGGCGAGCACCACGGCGTCGTACCGGGAGCGCAGCTCGGCGGCGGTCAGGTCCCGGCCGATCTCCGTCGACGTGCGGAACCGCACCCCCTCGTCGGTCAACTGCGCCAGCCTGCGCTCCAGGTGACGCTTCTCCATCTTGAACGCCGGGATCCCGTACCGCAGGAGTCCGCCCGGCCGGTCGTCCCGCTCGTACACGGCGACGGTGTGCCCGGCCCGGGTCAGCTGCTGTGCGGCGGCCAGACCGGCGGGTCCCGAACCGACGACGGCGACGGTCCGGCCGGTGTGCCGCTCGGGCGGCCGGGCGGTGACGAAACCCTCGTCCCAGGCCCGGTCGGCGATCGCGACCTCGACGTTCTTGATGGTGACGGCGGGCTGGTTGATGGCGAGGACGCAGCCCGCCTCGCAGGGAGCGGGACACAGCCGGCCGGTGAACTCGGGGAAGTTGTTGGTGGCGTGCAGGCGGTCGCTCGCGGTCCGCCAGTCGTTCCGCGCCACCAGGTCGTTCCACTCGGGGATCAGGTTCCCGAGCGGACACGCCTCGTGACAGAACGGGATCCCGCAGTCCATGCACCGGTCCGCCTGCGTGCGGATGATCGGCAGCAGACCCCCGGGGACGTACACCTCGTCCCAGTCGCGGACCCGTTCCCCGACGGGGCGGCGCGGCGCCTCCCGGCGGGGCGTAGTGAGGAAGCCCTTGGGGTCGGCCATGGCCGTCTCCCTGTGTCGTGGCTCTTTTCGTCACGATACGTCGGGTCGGCCGGGCGGCGCGCGTCGCCCGCGGCGGGTCAGGTGAGCGCCAGCACGAACGAGGCCGACGCGGCGAGCGCGGCCCCGCCCCGGATGTGGTTCCACATCCCCCACTCGCTCAGGTACGTGCGCCAGTACGCCGCGCTGCTCTCGGCCTCCTCGGCGCCCGCCAGCTTGGCGAGCGCGTCGTTGCGCGGAATGTTCGCGGTGATCGTCACGCCGAACGCGCCCACCAGATAGAGCACGCAGCCCAGCAGCAGCTCGACGGTGCCCTCGTCGGGCCAGAGCACGAACGTCACCACGGCGATCACCGCGCACAGCGCGGCCGCACCGAGGAACACGATCATGAACGCCGGGGTGACCGCGGCGACGTTGATGGAGTTCATGGCGGCGATCCCGCGCGCCGGAGGCAGCGCCCCGAGGCCGCGCATCACGAACGTGGAGAACGCGACGAACACTCCCGCCGCGACGCCGCACCACAGTGCCCCGAGCACGACGAGCACGAAAAACGGTCCTTCGATCATCCCGACCCCCCTTGGTCCGTGCAGCCGATCATCCCTCAGAAGGGCGGTCGGGGGCAGCGATTTCCTCCGTCGGCTCCGTCGGTCCTGCCGGTCCTGCCGGTCCTGCCGGTCCCGTCGGTCCCGTCGGCTCCGTCGGTCCTGCCGGTCCTGCCGGTCCCGTCGGCCCCGTCGGTCCTGTCGGTCCTGTCGGTCCTGTCGGTCCTGCCGGTCCTGCCGCCCAGGCGTCGAGCACCGCCGTGACCGCCCCCGCCACCCGTGTCCTGGCCTCCCTGCGCGGCACCCCGGACATCAGCAGCCGGTCGTACGGCGTGTCCCCGTGACGCACCGCCGCCCGCACCGCGGCCGTCACCGCCCCCTCGGACAGCGCCCGCCCCGCCGCGCTGCGCCCCACGCGCCCGCTGCCGCGCAGCCCCGCGTGCCCGGCGATCGCCCGGGCCCGCTCCGCCGGACAGCCGGGGAACAGCCGGCGGATCTCCGCGGCGAACGCCGCCACGAACCGCACGTCCGCCGCCGCCCGCCGGGCCGCGTCCCTGGCCCGCCGCCGCGCCCGCGCCTCCGCGTCGGCCAGACAGCGCGACTCGGCCCGGGCCAGCGCCGCCTCCTCCACCAGCACGCCCTGCCGCTCGTACCGCGCACGCCGCCGGTGGAACCGCACCACGACCGCCGACAGCGCGCTCTCCTCCCGGGCCCGCCGGGTCAGCGCCGTGTCGCCGCGTGCCAGGAACACCAGGTGTCCCAGGTCGGCGCAGTCCAGGCAGCGGGGCCGTCCGTCCTCGAGGACCAGCAGCGTGAGCGGTCCGGCCCGGCACGTCGCGCAGCGCCTGCGCCTGATCGGCTGGAAGACGAGGGGGCCGCCGGGACGGGGTCCGGCGGGCGGTGCGGGAAAGGAGGGGGTGGCGCTGCTGCTCATACGGTTCCCATGCCCACCCGCCGGACCGCTTCCACGCCGGCCCGCCGGACTGCTTCCACGCCGGCCCGCGGACGGCTTCGGGCGGGGCGGCGCGGCGGGTCCCACGCGGTCCGCGCCGCCGTTCCCGCGGCCGTCCTGACCTCCTTGGCGCCGGCGTCGCCCGGCCCGGCATGATGGCCGGGTGCGACTCGAAGCGATCACCTGGGAGCGGCTCGGCGACGCCCTGGCCGAGCGGCTCCTCGACCTGGCACCGGCCGACGGCAGCCCCTGGCCGAGGGTGGCCTTCGACGGGGCGCCGGCCGCCCGCCCCGGCGACCTCGCGGCCCGGGTCGCCGACGCGCTGCGGATCCGCGGCCGGTCGTCCCTGACCGTCGGCGCCGAGGGCTTCCTGCGCCCCGCCTCGCTCCGGTTCGAGTACGGACGCGAGGACGCGGAGGCGTACTACGGCGGATGGCTCGACACGGGCGCGCTGTGGCGGGAGGTGTTCGGCCCCCTGGAGGCGACGGGGAACGGCCGGGTGCTGCCCGACCTGTGGGACCCGGCCACCGACCGCGCCACCCGCAGCGACTACGTCCAACTCCCGCGGGGCGGCGCCCTGTTGCTGCACGGCCCCCTCCTCCTGAACCACTGGTTCCCCTTCGATCTGACCGTCCACGTCAGCCTGTCGCCCGCCGCGCTGCGCCGCCGCACGCCCGAGGACGAGCGGTGGACCCTCGCGGCCTTCACCCGGTACGACACCGAGACCGCGCCCGCCGAGACCGCCGACGTCGTCGTCCGCGCGGACGACCCCCGGCACCCGGCCTGGAACGCCGGACAGCCCTCCTGAACCTGATCCGGGCAGCCCTTCCGATCCGGCTTTGGTATGGCATTGGTACGGCGGATTCGCAGGTCAGCGCCCTGACATGCGGCCCGGGAGCGGCGCGGCGAGAATGAGGGACGGCGCCGGGAACCGCGACGACCCGCGTCGCGCCGACCACCCCTCCATCCCGGCGACGGGAGGTACTCCATGACCACCGCCGCGGACATCATGCACCCCGGTGCACGCTGGATCCCCGCCCACGAGACCCTGGACCGCGCGGCCCAGCTGATGCGCGAACTGAACGTCGGCGCGCTGCCCATCAGCGACGAGAACGAGCGCCTGTGCGGCATCCTCACCGACCGCGACATCGTCGTCGGCTGCGTCGCCATGGGGCACGACCCGGCCAAGGTGACCGCCGGCGAGATGGCGAAGGGCACGCCCCGCTGGATCGACGCGGGCGCCGACGTCTCCGACGTCCTCCACGAGATGCAGGACCACCAGATCCGCCGCCTGCCGGTCATCGACAACAAGCGCCTCGTCGGCATGATCAGCGAGGCCGACCTGGCCAGCCACCTCACCGACGACCAGATCGCGTCCTGGGTGGAGAGCGTCTACGCCAAGGGCTGACCCCCGCTCCCGCTCCCACCCGTCCTTCTCGGCGGCCGCGCCTACGACTTGCCGGGCACGGCCACCGAGAAGGCGCCGCCCTCCGTCAGCGCGTACAGCACGTCGCCGACCCGCAGCGGTCCCGTGCCGCTGGGTGTCCGCTCGTCGATGGCCGAGCTCCCGCTGTCCTTCACCGGGGGCTTCGTACGCCAACGCTCCTTGCCCGTACGGGTGTTGATCGCGATGACGCTGCTGTCGGGCGTCGTCGCGTACAGCGTGTCCCCGCTGACCGTCGGCTCGCTGAACACGCGCAGCTCACGTGACGTCGTCCAGAGCGCCTTGCCCCGCTTCAGGTCGAGGGCCAGCACGATCTCGTTCGCGTAGTCGAAGACGTACATCGTGTCGCCCGCGACCAGCGGCGGCGCCTCCGGCTCGACCGCCCACGGGAAGTCCACCGAACGGACCCGGCCCGACGTCAGGTCCTGGATGAAGATCCTCGACGAGACCCCCGTGTCGTTCTCCCAGCGCGCGTAGTAGGCGCTGTCGCCGTGCACCGTCGCCAGCCAGAGATCGCCCTTGGGTGCCGTGACCCGGCCCAGGGTCCGGCCCGTGCGGGCGTCGAGCCGTGCGACGGTGCGGTCGCCGCGCCCCGATCTCCGCAGGTCGGCCACGAGCGCGCCGTCGGTCCCCGCGTACAGCGGGCTCGGCGAGTCGGTGGCGAGGGTGCGGCGCCACAACTCCTTGCCCGTCCGCGGATCGAGCGCCGCGTACTCCGCGGACGGTGACGCGCTCAACTCGCCCACCCGCACGACCAGGACACCGCTGAGATACCTGAACTCGGCCAGCGGTCCCTTCTCGCCCCACAGCCGGCGGCCGCTCTCGGCGTCGTAGGCGTCGACGCCCGCCGTGCCGTCCGCGCTCGCCGTGAAGACCAGCCCTGCCCCCGCCACGACCTCCGGCTCGGTCACCGAGATGCCGCCGTGCAGGTCGTCGCGGTGCAGCGGTCTCGTCCAGTCGACGCGGCCCGTGAGCGGGTCGAGCCGGGTGAGCGCCGTGCTCTCCGACGCGCAGTAGACGCCGAGCGAGGACGGCGTGCAGGCCAGCATGTTGGGCATCATCCCCGCCGGGCCGTCCTTGTCGGCCTTGGGGAGCACGGTGTGCCAGGCCCGCCAGCCGTCGGGTCTGGCCGGCCGGGCGTCCTCGCGCACCGCCCCGTCCTCGCTCCCGGTCAGGAGAGCGACGGAGAGGCCGGCCGCCGCCACCAGCGCCACGGCGAGCGCACTCACCGCCACCGTGAACCGGCGCCCACGGCGTCCCCCGCGGGCCCTTGGGTGCGACGCGGTCGCCGGTCCGGCGGTGTTCGGGGTGACGGGGGTGTCGTCGCCAGATCCGTCGCGCGGTTCGGTGCGCGGTTCGGACGCCAAGCCCGGCCGGGACCCCGACCCCGTCTTTGACCCCGGCCGTGCGGCGAGCGCGAGCGTGGGTCCACCGGGAGGCGTCCGGTCATCCGGGTCCCCGGCGCCCTCGCCTCCGGCGGCTGCGTCCTCGGCCGTCGCGGTGCGGTCCCCACCGGCCTCGCCCGCGGCGGTCTCCTCCGGCAGCGCCGCCAGCGCGTCGCGCAGCTCGTCCGGCGTCGGCCGGTCCTGCGGCGCCTTGGCGAGACACGCGAGCACCAGGGATCTCAACTCCCCGGGCAACCTGCCCAGTTCGGGATCGTGGTGCACCGTCTGGTACGCCGCCAGATACGCGTTGTCCGCCTCGAACGGACTGCGCCCCGTCGCCGCGTACACCAGGAGCGCCCCGAACGAGAACACGTCGACCGGCGGCCCCACCTCGCGCGGATGACTGAACTGCTCGGGCGCCATGAACGGCGGCGAGCCCATCACCATCCCGGTCTGGGTCCGCACGTCGCTCTGCGCGGCCCGCGAGATCCCGAAGTCGATGACGCGCACCGCTCCGTCGGCGCCACCGTCCGTGAGGTCCTTGCCCGAGTCGAGCAGCAGCACGTTGCTCGGCTTCAGGTCGCGGTGCACGACCTCGGCGCGGTGGATCTCCCGCAGCGCCTCCGCCAGTTCGACGCCGAGCCGCCGCAACTGCGGCCAGTCCAGCGGTCCCCGGGCGGCGACCCGCTGGGCGAGCGTGTCCCCGGAGACGTACACCGTCGCCATCCACGGCAGCGCCGCGTCCGGATCGGCGTCGACGACCGGAGCCGTGAACGCCCCGCTCACCCGCCGCGCCGCGCTGACCTCCTGCCGGAACCGCGCCCGGAACTCCGGGTCGTCCGCGTACTGCCCGTGCACGACCTTGACCGCGACGGCCCGGCCCGACGGTGTGCGGGCGCGATAGACGACGCCCATGCCGCCGGTGCCGATCCGCGACTCGATCCGGTATCCGCCGACCGACTCGGGATCGTCCTCCCGCAATGCCATCGCTCACCCCCCGTACTGACATGGACGGTACACATTAGTGGGCGCGGTCCGGCAGGCGTGTCACAGCCAGCCGTTGCGCTTGAACCCCCGGTACACCCCGAAACAGATCACCGCTATCACGCCGAGCACGAACGGATACCCGAACCGCCAGTGCAGCTCCGGCATGTGGTCGAAGTTCATGCCGTAGACCCCGCAGCCCATGGTCGGCACGGCGACGATCGCGGCCCAGGCGGTGATCTTGCGCATGTCCTCGTTCTGCGCGACCGTCACCTGGGCGAGATGGGCCTGGAGGATCGAGTTCAGCAGCTCGTCGAAGGCCGCGATCTGCTCCGCCGCCCGCAGCAGGTGGTCGGACACGTCACGGAAGTACGCCTGTATCTCCGGCGGCACCACGGGGAACGGATGCCCCGCCAGCTCCAGCACCGGCCGGGACAGCGGCACCACCGCCCGCTTCAGCTCGAGCAGTTCGCGCTTGAGCTGGTAGATGCGGCCGGGGTCCGCCCGCGCCCCGTTCTGCGCGAAGACGTCCGTCTCGACCTCGTCCATGTCCCCCTGGACCTCGTCGATCACCGTCAGATAGTCGTCCACCACGCTGTCCGCGATCGCGTGCAGCACCGCCGCAGGGCCCTTGGCGAGCTGCTCGGGCGCCGCCTCCAGGTTCTCCCGCACGGGGCCGAGCGAACCGTGCCGGCCGTGCCGCACGGTGATCACGAAGTCATGGCCGACGAACACCATGATCTCGCCGGTGTCGACGATCTCACTGGTCGCCGTGAGCTCGGCGTGCTCGACGTAGCAGACCGTCTTCAGCACGGCGAACAGCGTCTGCCCGTACCGCTCGACCTTCGGCCGCTGATGCGCGTGGACCGCGTCCTCCACCGCGAGCGGGTGCAGGTCGAAGAGCTCGGCGATGTCCGCGAACTCCAGCTCGGACGGCTCGTGGAGACCGAGCCAGACGAAGCCGTCGTCGCTCTTGCGGATCCTGCGCACCGCGTCGGCGAGATCGCGCTCCGGCTCGCGCACACCCTCGCGGTACGTCACACAGTTCACCACCGCCGTCCCCAGCGGGGAGCGCGCCGGGTGACTCAGGTCGACCCGGGGCCGTCGCCGCGCCAGCCGCGCGACCTTCCGCAGACCGCCCACCCTGCGCAGGCCGCCGACCTTCCGCAGGTTGCCCGCCATCGACATGCTCGGCTCCTCGCGCCGGACTTCGTACGTGCTCGTACCTGGTGCGCCGCCCCGGCGAGGGGCGACTTGGCGAGCCAGTCTGCCAGCGATCGGTGACACCCTGTCCAGCCCTGTGGGAACGGATGGTTCCACTCCGGATCGCATCCCCACCGATCTCTCCGAACCGGTCAAATGCCTCGTATCCACAGGTGGGGCTGGGATGATCGGCGCATGATGCGACCCGACGGCCACGCGTACCTCCTCGACAACCAGCAGCCCGAGGCGGGGCAGCGCTTCGACGCCCTGTCGACCCTGTTCGACCCGACGACGTTCCGGCACATCGAGCGGCTCGGCATCGGTTCCGGCTGGCGCTGCTGGGAGGTCGGCGCGGGCGGCACGTCGGTGGTGTCCTGGCTGGCCCGCAAGGTCGGCCCGACCGGCCGCGTCCTCGCCACCGACATCGACACGTCCTGGCAGACCTCGACGCCGCGCAGCCCCGTCGAGGTGCGCCGGCACGACGTGGGCGTCGACGCACCGCCCGCCGAGAGCTTCGACCTGGTGCACGCCCGGCTCGTCCTGGTCCATGTGCCGGACCGCGAGCGGGCGTTGGCGTCCATGATCCGCGCCCTGCGCCCGGGTGGCCGCCTGCTGATCGAGGACGCCGACCCCGCCCTGCAGCCCCTGCTCTCGCCCGACGAGCACGGTCCGGAACAGCGGCTCGCCAACCGGCTCAGGCACGGCTTCCGCGCGCTGCTCGCCGAGCGCGGCGCCGACCTGTCGTACGGCCGCAAACTCCCGCGCCTGCTGCGCGAGGCGGGACTGCGCCAGGTCGAGGCGGACGCGTACTTCCCGCTGACCTCCCCGGCCTGCACGGCCCTGGAGACAGCGACGGTCGAGCAGATCCGCGGCCGGCTCGTCGACGCGGGCATCGCGACGGACGAGGACATCGACCGCCATCTGGCGAACGTCGCGGAAGGCACGATGGACCTGGCGACGGCGC
>NZ_JAMOLN010000164.1 GCF_024448165.1 Streptomyces longispororuber | reverse complement strand
CAGCCCCGCGCCCCTGAGATGCGCACTTCGTGCGGCATCTCCCCGGCCCGGGAAGGCCGCGCGTCAGCGCATGCCTTCAGGGGCGCGGGGCTGTGCCGATCAGCGGCTCCGCCGCGGAGCGCGAGAAGCCCCACCGGCCCGCAGCCGCCCGCGAGGCCGCGACCCGCGGCGGCGCGGAGGCCCAGCCGGTCAAGCTCAGCGCAGCGTCAGGCAGAATCGGGGCCATGACGAGCGAAACCACGTCCCCGGACCGCATCTACCGGTCACCCGCCGGCATCGCGGGCGGCGTCGTGCTGCTCGCCCTGGGCGCCTGGCTCGGCGCCGACGCGGTGATCAGCGGTGCGGGCCGCACCCCGTGGCTGGCGCTCGCCGGACTGCTCTTCGCCGTGCCGCTGGTCGTCGCGTTCACGATCCGCCCCGCCGTCTTCGGCAACGACGACCGGCTCCGCGTCCGCAACCCGTTCCGCATGATCACGCTGCCCTGGGCGGCGGTCGCGGACTTCCGGTCCAGCTACTCCAACGAGGTGTTCGACCAGGCCGGCACCAAGTACCAGCTCTGGTCGATCCCGGTCTCGCTGCGCGCCCGCCGCAAGGCGCAGCGCAGCCAGATGCGGGCCGAGACCCGGCAGGCCCGCAACCCCTCGGCCACGGCCTCCGCGCCGTCGCCCGGCCCCTCGTCCGACCAGGCCATGCAGGAGCTGCGCGAGCTGCACGAGGCCCGCGCCGCGGCGACGACGTCGCAGGGCGAGCCGACGGTCCGCTGGGCCTACGAGATCATCGCCCCGGCCGCCGCGGGCGGCGTGCTCCTGCTCGTCCTCCTGCTGCTGGGCTGAGGACGCCCGCCCTCACGGGGCGCTCGGCCACACCAGGATCATGTAGCCCCCGCAGTACGCCGCGCAGAGCACTGCCCCCGTCACCCCGAGCACCAGGAACCGCCGCTGCGCCCGGGCCAGCACCAGGGCCAGCGGCAGCAGCAGCGGGAAGGCGGGGAGCAGGAAGCGGGCGCGTGAGAAGTAGACGCCGCCGCTGCCCAGCGTGATCACGAGCAGCAGGCCGGTGAAGATCAGCAGCGGCAGCGGCTGGCGGTCCCAGAGCGAGAGCAGGAACAGGACCACCGAGGCGAGCAGCGTCACCGTCACCATCACCAGGAAGAGCTCGGGCGTCGAGTCGTACGCGAGGAACTCCCGCATCCGGCGCAGCGTCTCGACGCCGCCGTCCAGCTCGTTGTGCCACAGCCGCTGCACGGCGAAGTAGCCGTCCCAGCGGTGCAGGCGCAGGCCGACCCAGCTCACGTAGGCGAGCCAGCCGAGCGGCGCGAGCAGCACCCCGGTGAGGACCCGTGCGGAGAAGCGGCGGCGCAGCGCGAGCAGCCCGCACAGGCCGACCGCCGCCGCGAGCGCGATGCCGGTCGGCCGGGTCAGGCCGGAGAGCGCGGCGAGGGCGCCCGCCCACACCCACCGGCCGGTCAGCACGGCGTACAGGGACCAGGCCGCGAACGCCGTGAACAGCGGTTCGGTGTACCCCATCCACTGGACGATGCCGACGGGCAGACAGGCCCACAGGAAGGTCAGCAGGATGCCG
This sequence comes from Streptomyces longispororuber, assembly GCF_024448165.1. GTDB lineage: Bacteria > Actinomycetota > Actinomycetes > Streptomycetales > Streptomycetaceae > Streptomyces > Streptomyces longispororuber_A. Next base: position 23,192 of record NZ_JAMOLN010000164.1, on the reverse strand, counting down.
ACGCGGCGGCCGTGCAGCCGGTCGCCGACGGCGAAGATCCCCCATGCCGCGGGGAACGAGCAGACCCCCGCCAGGATCAGGCCGACGGTCGCGCGCGAGCCCGGGGTCACGGCGGCGAGCGCCTTGACCAGGTACGGGTAGAGCGGGAAGAACGCGAGGTTGTTCGCGTCGTACTCGGTGCCGAGCGTGCGCTCGTAGCCGTGGTCGGCGATACCGAGGTACCACTTCGAGTCCCAGTCCGCGGCGAGCGCGGGCCAGATGCCGTGGCCCTCCTTGTGCGCCCACACGCCGAAGACGAGGAGGACGAAGACGCGGACGGCCGCGTAGGCGAGGAGAGCGGGGGCCGCCCGTCGCAGGGAGCGGGTGACGCGGGTGCGGATGCCGGTGATCGCGGTGCCCGGGGCCGGGCGGCTGCGGCGTGCCTTCGGGAGAAGGGGGGCCTCGGTTGCGGTCGGGGGCACGTCTGCGGCTCCTGGGGGTCGGGCGGTTCGGCGGGGGCAACGTTCCCGTTGCGCCCCGCCGTTGTCGCCCTCCCTTGCGTCAACTGACCCGCAGGAATCACTCGTCCGTGTGGCTGGGCCCCCTGTGGCTAGATGCCGGCCGCGGCCGACAGGTCCCGCTTGAGGGCCGCCAGGCGCTGTGCCGCCTCGGTCCGCGCCGCGGGCAGGCCCGCCCGCTCGGCGACCGGCACGACGACCTCCAGGTAGCACTTCAGCTTGGGCTCCGTGCCGGAGGGGCGGACGATGACGCGGGCCCCGTCCAGCGCGTAGCGCAGACCGTCCGTCGGGGGCAGCCCGCCGGCGCCCGCCGACAGGTCCTCCGCCGACGTCACCGCGAGACCGGCCAGCTCCGCCGGCGGCTGCTCGCGCAGCCGGTGCATGGCGGCGGCGATCACCGACAGGTCGTCCACCCGCACGCTCAGCTGGTCCGTGGCGTGCAGACCGTGGGCGAGCGCCAGGTCGTCGAGCGCGTCCAGGAGCGTACGGCCCTGCTCCTTCAGCCCGCTCGCCAGCTCGGCCACCAGGAGCGCGGCCGTGATGCCGTCCTTGTCGCGCACGCCCTCGGGGTCGACGCAGTAGCCGAGCGCCTCCTCGTAGCCGTAGCGCAGGCCCTCGACCCGGGCGATCCACTTGAAGCCGGTCAGCGTCTCCTCGTACGGCAGCGAGGCCGCCTCGGCGATCCGGCCGAGCAGCGACGACGAGACGATCGACTCGGCGAGCACGCCCGTGACGCCCCGCTTCACCAGGTGCGCGGCCAGCAGCGCGCCCACCTCGTCGCCGCGCAGCATCCGCCAGGCGTCGCCGTCGCGGACGGCGACGGCGCAGCGGTCCGCGTCCGGGTCGTTGGCGATGATCAGGTCCGGTGCCTCGGACAGGGCGCGGGCCGTCGCGAAGGACAGGTCCATCGCGCCCGGCTCCTCCGGGTTCGGGAACGCGACCGTCGGGAAGTCCGGGTCGGGCTCGGCCTGTTCCGGCACGAGCACCGGCTCGGGGAAACCCGCCCGGGCGAACGCCGCGAGGAGCGTGTCCTTGCCGACGCCGTGCATCGCCGTGTAGACGGTGCGGGCCGTGCGCGCGGAGCCCGGCGCCAGGACCGCGTCCGTGCGCGCCAGGTACGCCGTCAGGACCTCGTCGCCGAGCGTCTCCCAGCCCGACTCCGCGCGCGGCACGTCGTCGAGCGAGACGACCGCGTCGATCTCGGCGGCGATCTCCGCGTCCGCGGGCGGCACGATCTGCGAGCCGTCCCCGAGGTAGACCTTGTAGCCGTTGTCCCGCGGCGGGTTGTGGGACGCCGTGACCTCGACGCCCGCGACCGCACCCAGGTGCCGTATGGCGAAGGCGAGCACGGGAGTGGGCAGCGGGCGGGGGAGGATCGCGGCGCGCAGCCCCGCGCCCACCATCACCGCGGCCGTGTCCCGCGCGAAGTCCGCCGACTTGTGGCGCGCGTCGTAGCCGATCACGACCACGCCGTCGGTCTGCCCCTTGGCCTTCAGGTACGCGGCCAGGCCGGCGGCCGCCCGGATGACCACGGCACGGTTCATCCGCATCGGGCCCGCGCCCAGCTCGCCGCGCAGACCGGCCGTGCCGAACTGCAGCGTGCCCGAGAAGCGCTCGCCGAGGGCCGCCAGGTCCCCGGCCCCGATGAGCTCGGCCAGCTCCTCGCGGGTCTCGGGGTCGGGGTCCTCCGCCAGCCAGGTCTTCGCCCGGTCGAGCAGTTCGCTGCCAGATACGGTCACGGTTCGCATTCCTTCAGACGTCAGACGTACGGGTTCAGACGTACGGGTTCAGAGCTTGGCGAGGACCTGGGTCAGCAGTTCGCCCATGCGGACGGCCGAGTCGCGGCCGGCCTGGAGGACCTCTTCGTGGTTCAGCGGCTCGCCGGACAGGCCCGCGGCCAGGTTCGTCACCAGGGAGATGCCGAGCACCTCGGCGCCCGCCTCGCGGGCCGCGATGGCCTCCAGCGTGGTGGACATGCCGACCAGGTCCGCGCCGAGGATGCCGGCCATCCGGACCTCGGCGGGGGTCTCGTAGTGCGGGCCGGGGAACTGGGCGTAGACGCCCTCCTCCAGCGACGGGTCGATCTCCTGGCACAGCGTGCGCAGGCGCGGCGAGTACAGGTCGGTGAGGTCGACGAAGTTCGCGCCGACGATCGGCGACGTGGCCGTCAGGTTGATGTGGTCGGAGATGAGGACCGGCTGGCCGGGGCGCATGCCCTCGCGCAGACCGCCGCAGCCGTTCGTCAGCACGATGGTCTTGCAGCCCGCGGCGGCGGCCGTGCGCACGCCGTGCGCGACAGCGGCGACCCCGCGGCCCTCGTAGTAGTGGGTGCGGCCGAGGAAGACCAGGGCGCGCTTCTCCCCGACCTGGTACGAGCGGACCTTGCCGCCGTGGCCCGCCACCGCGGCGCCGGTGAAGCCGGGCAGCTCGGTGAAGGGGAACTCGGCGGCCGGCGCGCCGAGCGCCTCGGCGGCGGGCGCCCAGCCGGAGCCCATCACGAGGGCGACGTCGTGGGTCTCGGCACCGGTGAGTTCGCGCAGGCGCGCGGCGGCGGTGTCGGCGGCGGCGTAAGGGTCGCCCTGGAGGTGGTCCGGAGTAAGCGATGCGTTCACGCGCTTGAGGGTAGCCGCTCACGTCCTACGCGCGTAGATGTCGATGGGCCCGGTCTTGCGATCGTTGTCTTGTCGTTTCCGACGAACCGCTCCGCTCGGGGGGTCGGAATCGCGCCGTGGAGCTGGTTCGCGGTGGACGGGTGCGGGTTTCGTCGTGGCCGGTCGCGCAGTTCCCCGCGCCCCTGAGATGCGCACCTTCGGTGCGGCATCTCCCCGTGGGGAAGCCTGCGCGCAGCGCATGCCTTCAGGGGCGTGAGAAGCCCCCACCGGCCCGCACCCGCGAACGCGGCGGAAAGAAACGCAGCGGAAAGACCGGTCAGCAAGGGCGCTTGCGCAGCTCCATCACGTAGTCGTGGGGGGCGCCCGCGGACTCCGCCGCGTCGGCGATCTCGCCCAGGTACCGCGCGGACGGCAGACCGCCCTCGTATCCGTTCAGTACGTACACCCACGCGGGCTCCTCGCCCTCCAGGGTGTCGATGCGCACCCGCATCCGCCGGTAGATGTCGAGGCCGACACCCTCCCAGCGGTCCATGGACTCCTCGTCCATCGGAGCGATGTCGTACAGCGCGACGAAGACCTGCGACCTGGGTGCCTCCACGACCGTGGCGAGCGCACCCTCCCAGCCCATGTGCTCGCCCCCGAACGTCAGCCGCCAGCCGTTCAGCCAGCCCGTCGCGCGCAGCGGCGAGTGCGGAGCGCGGCGCGTCATGAGCCGCGGGTCGAGATTGCCGGCGTACGCGGCGTAGAGCGACATGAGGTCGAGGGTACGTCAGACGGCTCATCCGTCCCGTACGGAACGGAGGCACCCCCTCTTAAGAGGGGAGACGCGTGTGCGGCACCCGGACGGGGGCCCCGGCTCGGTGGGGGCTTGAAGCGTGCGGGACAATGGAGTACGTGACTCGGATCGTGATCATTGGCGGCGGACCTGGCGGATACGAGGCGGCACTGGTGGCCGCCTCGCTCGGCGCGGAGGTGACCGTCGTCGACTGCGACGGTCTGGGCGGGGCGTCGGTGCTCACCGACTGCGTGCCGTCGAAGACCCTGATCGCGACGGCCGAGGTGATGACCACCTTCGACTCCTCGTACGAGGAGCTGGGGATCATCGTCGAGGACGACACCCCGGACCCGGACTCCCCGGCCCGCGTCGTCGGCGTCGACCTCGGCAAGGTCAACCGCCGGGTGAAGCGCCTCGCGCTCGCCCAGTCCCACGACATCACCGCCTCCGTCACCCGGGCCGGCGCCCGCGTGCTGCGCGGCCGCGGCCGCCTCGACGGCCAGCAGGACCTCGACGGCTCCCGCAAGGTGATCGTCACCGCCGCCGACGGCACCGAGGAGACCCTCGTCGCCGACGCCGTGCTGATCGCGACCGGCGGCCACCCGCGCGAGGTCCCCGACGCGCAGCCCGACGGCGAGCGCATCTTCAACTGGACGCAGGTGTACGACCTGGAGGAGCTCCCCGAGGAGCTCATCGTGGTCGGTTCCGGTGTCACCGGCGCCGAGTTCGCCGGTGCCTACCAGGCGCTCGGCTCGAAGGTCACCCTCGTCTCGTCGCGCGACCGCGTGCTGCCGGGCGAGGACCCGGACGCCGCCGCCGTCCTGGAGGACGTCTTCCGGCGCCGCGGCATGAACGTCATGGCCCGCTCCCGCGCCGCCTCCGCCAAGCGGGTCGGCGACCGTGTCGAGGTCACCCTCGCCGACGGCCGGGTCATCTCCGGCACGCACTGCCTGATGGCGGTCGGCGCGATCCCCAACAGCGAGGGGCTCGGCCTGGAGGGCGCCGGCGTCAAGGTGAAGGACTCCGGGCACATCTGGACCGACAAGGTCTCGCGCACGACCGCTCCCGGTGTGTACGCGGCCGGTGACGTGACCGGCATCTTCGCCCTCGCCTCGGTGGCGGCCATGCAGGGCCGCATCGCGATGTACCACTTCCTGGGCGACGCGGTGGCGCCGCTGAACCTGAAGACCGTGTCGTCGAACGTGTTCACCGACCCCGAGATCGCCACGGTCGGCGTCTCGCAGGCCGACGTCGACGGCGGGAAGTTCGACGCCCGCGTCGTCAAGCTGCCGCTGCTGCGCAACCCGCGCGCGAAGATGCAGGGCATCCGGGACGGCTTCGTCAAGATCTTCTGTCGCCCGGGCACCGGCATCGTGGTCGGCGGCGTGGTCGTCGCGCCGCGCGCTTCGGAACTGATCCACCCCATCTCGATCGCGGTCGACAACAATCTGACGGTCGAACAGATCGCGAACGCGTTCACCGTGTACCCCTCGCTTTCGGGCTCGATCGCCGAAGTGGCCCGGCAGTTGCACACGCGGAAGATCGCCGAAGAGGGCTGACGCTCCGTAACCGGCCCCAGGTCACGGTGAGTTGCGGCCCATGCGGGTGGCATAGGCGCAGTGGGTAAACACCCCCGCTGCGCCTATACCACTTCCAGGGCAGTTGTGCGAACAGAACCTGTAATTCGGCGCAAACAGCTGAAAGCAGACGGTCGTTGGGGTTACTGTCAGTTTCGTGTTCGCTGCAGAACGTCGTCAATTGATCCTCGAAATGGTGCGAGCCAATGGAGCGGTATCGCTCCGGGAGCTCGCCCGCGTCGTCCAGACCTCCGAAGTGACCGTACGGCGGGACGTGCGCGCACTGGAGGCAGAAGGACTCCTGGACCGCCGGCACGGCGGTGCGGTATTGCCGGGCGGATTCACGCGGGAATCCGGCTTTCCGCAGAAGTCACATCTCGCGACCGCAGAGAAGACGGCCATCGCCGATCTCGCCGCGGGTCTCGTCGAAGAGGGCGAGGCCATCGTGGTGGGCGCGGGGACGACCACGCAGGAGCTGGCCCGCCGGCTCGCGCGTGTGCCGGGCCTGACCGTCGTCACCAACTCCCTTCTGGTGGCCCAGGCGCTGGCCCATGCCAACCGCGTCGAGGTCGTCATGACCGGTGGCACGCTGCGGGGTTCCAACTACGCACTGGTGGGCAGCGGGGCCGAGCAGTCCCTGCAGGGCCTGAGAGTGTCCCGGGCGTTCCTGTCCGGGAGCGGTCTCACGGCCGAGCGAGGGCTCTCCACGTCCAACATGCTGTCGGCTTCCGTGGACCGGGCGCTCGTCCAGGCCGCGGCGGAGGTCGTCGTGCTCGCGGATCACTCCAAGCTCGGGACGGACACCATGTTCCAGACCGTGCCGACCGACGTGATCACGCGGCTCGTCACCGACGAACCGCCCGCGCACGACGACCGGGCCGCCACGGAGCTCCAGGCGCTGGCCGACCAGGGCGTACAGATCGCCGTCGCGGGGGCGGGGCCTTCGTCGGCGGGGGGCGGTGATCCCGTCCCGGCGCGGCAGCCGCGCCGGGATGTGCCGCTCCCCGGCCAGCGCCGCCTCCCGTCCGGTGGCCACCCGCTCAGGAACGCGGCGACGCTCGACGCCACACCCGAGCGCTCCGCACGAGTGGCCGATCTGCGGCGCCGCTAGCTCCAGCGCCGCCCGCGCCCCTAGGGCGCGGTAATGCCTCGCAGCGTCAGCTTGAGGAGCCGGTCCGCCAGATCCGGGTCCGAGGGAGTCTCCTCCGCCGCGAGCGCGATCGCGTTCGTCAGCTGGAGCAGGTCGGTGATGGAGACGTCGTCGCGGACCGCGCCGGAGGCCTGCGCCCGGGACAGCAGCGCCTGCCCGGCCTCGCGCATCGGCGTGCTGCACCGCGCGAGTGCCGAACTCGCGTCCTGGGAAGCCGACATGAGGGCCCGGGACAGCCCCCGGTACTCGCTCGCGTGCGTGATGATCTCGCGCAGCCACGCGACGAGCGCCGCGCACGGCTGCGGCGCGTCGAGCAGGGCGCGGGAGCGGGCCAGCAGATCACTGACCGCCTCCTCGAAGACGGCGCTCATCAGTGCGTGCCGGTTCGGGAAGTGCCGGTACAGCGTGCCGATGCCGACGCCCGCGCCGCGCGCCACGTCCTCCAGGGACGCCCCGGTGCCGTGCTCCGCGAACGCCGTGCGGGCCTGCGTGAGCAGCCGCTCGTAGTTGCGGCGGGCGTCCGCCCGCATAGGGCGGCCGCGATCGTGGTCGGTGCCGGTCGTCATCGGGCCTCCCTGGGCGTGCGCGGGCCTCCAAGGATGCCCGATCGGGCCGGTGCGGAGGGACCGGTCACCGCAGTGGCGTCGACCACGGCGGAACGTGGCCGGGGAAACGGCCGGGGGCCCGCCGACCGCACAGGTCGACGGGCCCCCGGCCGGAACCGGTCGGACGTCAGTCCTTGATCTCGCAGATCACCGCACCGGAGGTGAGCGAGCCGCCGACCTCCGCCGAAAGGCCCTTGATGGTGCCGGACTTGTGGGCGTTGAGCGGCTGCTCCATCTTCATGGCCTCGAGGACGACGACGAGGTCGCCCTCCTTGACCTCCTGGCCCTCCTCGACGGCGACCTTGACGATCGTGCCCTGCATCGGGGACGCGAGGGAGTCGCCGGAGGCGGCCGGGCCGGACTTCTTCGCCGCGCGGCGCTTCGGCTTGGCGCCCGCCGCGAGACCGGTGCGCGCGAGGGACATGCCGAGCGACGACGGGAGGGAGACCTCCAGGCGCTTGCCGCCGACCTCGACGACGATCGTCTCGCGGTCGCCGTCCTCCTCGTCCGCGTCGGCACCGGCCGGGGCGAACGGCTTGATGTCGTTGACGAACTCGGTCTCGATCCAGCGGGTGAAGATCGTGAACGGGTCCGTGCCACCGGTCAGTTCGGGCGCGAACGCCGGGTCGGTGACCACCTTGCGGTGGAACGGGATGGCGGTCGCCATGCCCTCGACGTCGAACTCCGCGAGCGCGCGGGCGGCCCGCTCCAGGGCCTCCTTGCGGGTGCGGCCGGTGACGATCAGCTTGGCGAGCAGCGAGTCCCACGCCGGGCCGATGACCGAGCCGGACTCGACGCCTGCGTCCAGGCGGACACCGGGACCGCTGGGCGCCTCGAACTTGGTGACGGTGCCGGGCGCGGGCAGGAAGCCCCGGCCCGGGTCCTCGCCGTTGATGCGGAACTCGAAGGAGTGACCGCGCAACTGCGGGTCGCCGTAGCCCAGTTCCTCACCGTCGGCGATCCGGAACATCTCGCGCACCAGGTCGATGCCCGCGACCTCCTCGGTCACCGGGTGCTCGACCTGCAGACGCGTGTTGACCTCCAGGAAGGAGATCGTGCCGTCCGCGCCGACCAGGAACTCGACGGTGCCCGCGCCGACGTAGCCGGCCTCCTTCAGGATCGCCTTGGAGGCCGAGTACAGCTCCTCCACCTGGGCGTCCGACAGGAACGGCGCCGGAGCCTCCTCCACCAGCTTCTGGTGGCGGCGCTGCAACGAGCAGTCACGGGTCGAGACGACCACGACGTTGCCGTGGCTGTCGGCCAGGCACTGGGTCTCGACGTGCCGCGGCTTGTCCAGGTACCGCTCGACGAAGCACTCGCCGCGACCGAAGGCGGCGACCGCCTCGCGGACGGCCGAGTCGTAGAGCTCCGGCACCTCTTCGAGGGTGCGGGCGACCTTCAGACCGCGACCGCCGCCACCGAAGGCGGCCTTGATCGCGATGGGCAGGCCGTGCTCCTCGGCGAACGCGACGACCTCGTCGGCGCCCGCGACCGGGTCCGGCGTACCGGCGACCAGCGGGGCTCCCGCGCGCTGCGCGATGTGACGGGCCGCCACCTTGTCACCCAGGTCCCGGATCGCCTGCGGCGGCGGTCCGATCCAGATCAGGCCGGCATCCAGCACGGCCTGGGCGAACTCCGCGTTCTCCGACAGGAATCCGTAGCCCGGGTGGATGGCGTCCGCGCCGGAGTCCTTGGCTGCCTGCAACACCTTCTCGATGTCCAGGTAGCTGGTGGCCGGGGTGTCACCGCCCAGCGCGAAGGCCTCGTCGGCCGCACGGACATGCAGAGCGTCCCGGTCCGGCTCGGCGTAGACGGCAACGCTCGCGATCCCGGCGTCCCGGCACGCCCGGGCCACGCGGACAGCGATTTCGCCACGGTTGGCGATGAGCACCTTGCGCACGATGGCTCCCTCCTTGAAACAAGCCGAGTTTAGGGACAGCCGACACGGGCTTACGACCCGTCCCCAATGGTGAGCTTGCCCACACGGAGTGTGACTCGAGGCCCGCTCGGTCCGTGAAATCCCTTGTCGTGCCTGGATGTGCGGGACTCCTCGGTGGAACCCTAACCCCCGAATGTGGTCAAGGTCTCTGTGAGACCGCGCTGCGGCCGGTCGGCATTCTTTGTGGAGTCCCTACGAATGGCCCAACGATTCTTTGCCTTCGGCAGAACCCTTGTCCGGAGGTTTACCCGTTAGTAGCGTTCGCGATGTCTCGAACGTACTTGGGGTAACAGCAGCAGCCGTACTGGAAAGTGGGTGGGACCGGTGGCGCGCAGACCGGTGGCGTGGGTGGCCGCGATCGTGCTCTTCGCCGAGGCGTTCGGGATCGTGCTCCTGAACTGGTTCCTCGGCCTGGTCGTCGACCGGCAGGACATGTCCCTGGCCGGGCTCGACCCGCGGGCGATGTCGGCCGGGGCGTGGATCGCGGGCGGACTGTTCGGGCTCTATCTGCTGGTGTGCGGCATCGTCCTGGTGCGGGCCGCGGTCACCGACCGGGCGCCGGGCGGCTTCGGGCGCATCCTGCTGATCAGCGCGGCCGTGGTGCACGGCCTGCTCGGTGCGTTCGCGATCGGCCTGGTGGGCTGGCTCGCCTTCGTGTTCATGATGGTCGTGCTCGCCCTGATCGTGCTGACGCTGGTGGCCTACGACCGGCACGAGAACGCCGAGGGCGGCGGGGAGAAGAACGGTCCCGCCACCCCGCCGGCCCCGCCCGCTAGCTCGCCGGAGCCCACAACTCCGTGATGCCGACGCCCAGTTGACCGAGGAGACGGCGGACCAGCGGCAGCGAGAGACCGATCACGTTGCCGTGGTCGCCGTCGATGCCGTCGATGAAGGGGGCCGAGCGCCCGTCGAGCGTGAACGCGCCCGCCACGTGGAGCGGCTCGCCGGTCGCCACGTACGCGGCGATCTCCGCGTCGCTCGGCTCGCCGAAGCGGACGACCGTGGAGGCGGTGCCGGAGGCGTACCGGCCGCTCGCCGTGTCGTACACGCAGTGCCCGGTCTGCAGCGTCCCCACGCGGCCGCGCATCGCCTTCCAGCGGGCCGTGGCCTCCTCGGCGTCCGCCGGCTTGCCCAGCGCCTCGCCGTCCAGGTCGAGCACGGAGTCGCAGCCGATCACGATCGCGTCGTGCGCCTCGGGGCGGGCCGCCACGACGGAGGCCTTGGCCTCGGCCAGGGCGAGGGCGAGTTCGGCAGGGGTCGGGGCCGTCACGGCGTCCTCGTCGACGCCGCTGACGATCACCTCCGGCGCGAAGCCGGATTGACGCAGCAGGCCCAGGCGGGCGGGGGACTGGGAGGCCAGGATGAGGCGGGGCTGAGCGGTCATGCGGGCCAGCGTAACGGCGGCCGGGACAGCCCCTAGAACACGCCGAGGACCAGCATCACGACGAACATCGCAAGAGCCAGCACGAAACCCGCACGGCGCAGCATCTCCTGCGTCTCGTGGAGCTCCTTCGGCGGCTCGTTCTCGGGATCTGACCACAGCACGACACCGATACTGCGGCGCGCGTGCGAAGGGCGCCTGAGTACGCGTACTCAGGCGCCCCGGTGCGAAGGGACTAATTAGTTCCGCTCGCGGGTTCCGCCGGCCGGTCCTAGCCCGGCCAGAACGAGCGGCTCCAGCTCGTCGGCCCCGGCGCCGGCAGCCGGTGCGCGGCGATCCGGGACGGGTCCGCCCACGCGTCCCGCTCGGCCGCGGCGGCCGGGGCACCGGACACCGCCGCGGCGCGGGCCTGGACCACCGCCAGTGCGGCGGCCAGCTCCTCGGGTGTGGGGTTGCCCCGTACGACCTTGATCATCATGACGGCGCTCCTTAGAGGGGGATGTTGCCGTGCTTCTTCGGCGGCAGGCTCTCCCGCTTCGTCCGCAGCTGGCGCAGACCCCTGACGACGTGGGCGCGGGTGTCGGACGGCATCACGACCGCGTCGATGTAGCCGCGCTCGGCCGCCGTGTACGGGTTGAGGAGCGTGTCCTCGTACTCCTGGATGAGGCGGGCCCTGGTCTCCTCGACGTTCCCGTCGGCCTCGGCCGCCGCGATCGTCTTGCGGTGCAGGATGTTGACCGCGCCCTGCGCGCCCATCACCGCGATCTGCGCGGTGGGCCAGGCCAGGTTCAGGTCGGCGCCCAGGTGCTTGGAGCCCATGACGTCGTACGCGCCGCCGAACGCCTTGCGCGTGATGATCGTGATCAGCGGGACGGTCGCCTCGGCGTACGCGTAGATCAGCTTGGCGCCGCGCCGGATGATGCCCGTGTGCTCCTGCTCGACGCCCGGCAGGAAGCCCGGCACGTCGACGAAGGTCAGCACCGGCACGTTGAAGGCGTCACACGTGCGGACGAACCGGGCGGCCTTCTCGGACGCGTCGATGTCCAGGCAGCCGGCGAACTGCATCGGCTGGTTGGCGACGATGCCGACCGGGCGGCCCTCGACCCGGCCGAAGCCGGTCAGGATGTTCGGCGCGAACAGCGACTGCGTCTCGAAGAACTCGGCGTCGTCCAGGACGTGTTCGATCACCGTGTGCATGTCGTACGGCTGGTTCGCGCTGTCCGGGATGAGCGTGTCGAGCTCCCGGTCCTCGTCCGTGAGCGCCAGGTCCGCCTCCTCCGGGAAGGCGGGCGGCTCGCTCAGGTTGTTCGACGGCAGGTACGACAGCAGCGACTTGACGTACTCGATGGCGTCCTTCTCGTCACCCGCCATGTGGTGCGCCACGCCGGAGGCCGAGTTGTGGGTACGCGCGCCGCCGAGCTCCTCGAAGCCGACGTCCTCACCGGTGACCGTCTTGATGACGTCGGGTCCCGTGATGAACATGTGCGACGTCTGGTCGACCATGACCGTGAAGTCGGTGATGGCCGGGGAGTACACGGCGCCGCCTGCGCACGGCCCGACGACCAGGCTGATCTGCGGGATGACGCCCGACGCGTGCGTGTTGCGGCGGAAGATCTCGCCGTACATGCCGAGGGCCATGACGCCCTCCTGGATCCGCGCGCCGCCCGAGTCGTTGATGCCGACGACCGGACAGCCCGTCTTCAGGGCGAAGTCCATCACCTTCATGATCTTCTGGCCGAAGACCTCGCCGAGGGCACCGCCGAACACGGTGAAGTCCTGCGAGAACACCGCGACCGGCCGGCCGTCGACCGTGCCGTAACCGGTCACGACGCCGTCGCCGTACGGCTTGTTGGCCTCCAGGCCGAAGTCCGTCGAGCGGTGCCGGGCGAACTCGTCGAGCTCCACGAAGGAGTCCTCGTCGAGCAGCAGCTCGATCCGCTCACGGGCCGTCAACTTGCCCTTGGCGTGCTGCTTCTCGACCGCACGGGCCGACCCCGCGTGCGTCGCCTCGTCGATCCGGCGCCGCAGGTCCTCGATCTTGCCTGCGGTGGTGTGGATGTCGGGCTTAGCGGCCTCTGCGGCCTGTTCCAACTCGGACATCGGGATGCGGCTCCCTGCCTGACTCGACGCTGCTCACGGGGGACGGTTGGGTGTATGGGGAATTCAACTGGGGCTACTGACTCGTAGGGTAGTGGCGCGAATACCGTTCGGCAGTGCGGTGTTTGCCACACCTAGGCTGGGTTGCATGACGCCGCGAGATGGTTCAGACGTGCACGACAACCGCTGGTCGGACTTGGACCGGCCGCCGCTGGCCGCGACGGGCCTGCGCAGGTCCCTCGTACGGGACGGAGGACTGTGGTCGTCCGTGGAGGTGGTGCCCCGTACCGGCTCCACGAACACGGATCTGGTGGCACGGGCCGTGGCCGGCACCGCCGACGAGGGCGCCGTGCTCGTCGCCGAGGAGCAGAGCGAGGGCCGCGGGCGGCTCGACCGGCGCTGGTCGGCACCGCCCCGCTCGGGCCTCTTCTTCTCGGTCCTCGTCAAGCCGGGCGAGCACGAGGTGCCGGTCGAGCGGTGGGGGTGGCTGCCGCTGCTCACCGGGGTCGCCGTCGCCACCGCGCTGTCCTCGGCGGCCGGCGTCGACACGGCGCTGAAGTGGCCGAACGACCTGCTGCTCACCGTCGGCGACGAGGAGCGCAAGGCCGGCGGGATCCTCGCGGAGCGGGCCGGGGCGGACGCCGTCGTGATCGGCATCGGGCTCAACGTGTCGCTGCGCGCGGAGGAGCTGCCGGTGCCCGGGGCCGGGTCGCTGGCGCTGGCCGGGGCGAAGGTGCTGGACCGGGAGCCGTTGCTGCGGGCCGTTCTGCGGTCGTTCGAGCGGTGGTACGTCGAGTGGTGCGCGGCGGAGGGTGATCCCGCCCTGTCCCGGCTCCAGGAGACGTACGCGGCCGGCTGCGCCACGCTCGGCCGGCAGGTGCGGGCGATGCTGCCGGGGGACCGGGAGCTGGTGGGCGAGGCGGTGGCCGTGGACGGTGACGGGCGGCTCGTCATCGCCACGCCGTCCGGTGACCGGGAGCCGGTCGGGGCGGGCGACATCGTCCACCTGCGGCCCGCGTAGGTTCGTTCGTCCGCGGCTGCGTGGGGGCTGGTCGCGCAGTTCCCCGCGCCCCTGAGATGCGCACTGCGTGCGGCATCTCCCCTGGGCCCCACGTACCCGCACTCGCCCACCTGGGAGAAAGTGGCACCCCAATGGGCGGAGTCCCTTCCGCAGGGAGTGACCTGGGGCACAGGGGCTGCCGTAGAGTTGAGGCCGGTCGATACCTGACCGCGGCAGATCGGAAGGGCAGCAGGCGTGACCGTCGACGACTCGGGCTCCGGCACGGGCGCCCAAGCCGACCCCGAGAAGCCGGAGGGGGAGACAGAAGACCCCCTCGCGTTGCGGCTCGAAGGGCTCATCCTCGGCGCCGAGCGCCGCTACACACCGTTCCAGGCGGCCCGCAGCGCGGGCGTCTCCGTGGAGCTGGCCACCCGCTTCTGGCGGGCCATGGGCTTCGCCGACATCGGGCAGGCCAAGGCCCTCACCGAGGCCGACGTGCTGGCGCTGCGCCGGCTGTCCGGCCTGGTCGAGGCGGGACTGCTCAGCGAGGCGATGGCCGTCCAGGTCGCCCGGTCGACCGGGCAGACCACGGCCCGGCTCGCCGAGTGGCAGATCGACTCCTTCCTGGAGGGGCTGACCGAGCCCCCGGAACCGGGCATGACCCGCACCGAGGTCACGTATCCGCTGATAGAGCTGCTCCTGCCCGAGCTGGAGGAGTTCCTCGTCTACGTGTGGCGGCGGCAGCTCGCCGCGGCGACCGGGCGGGTCGTGCAGGCCGGTGACGACGAGGAGATGGTGGACCGGCGGCTCGCCGTCGGGTTCGCCGACCTGGTCGGGTTCACGCGGCTGACCCGGCGGATGGAGGAGGAGGAGCTCGGCGAGCTCGTCGAGGCCTTCGAGACCACCGCCGCCGACCTGGTCGCGGCGCACGGCGGGCGCCTGATCAAGACGCTCGGCGACGAAGTGCTGTTCGCCGCGGACGACGCGGGCACGGCCGGCGAGATCGCGCTGCGCCTGATCGAGACGATGAGCAACGACGAGACGATGCCGGAGCTGCGCGTCGGCATGGCCTTCGGGACCGTCACCACGCGCATGGGCGACGTGTTCGGCACCACCGTGAACCTCGCGAGCCGGCTCACGTCGATAGCGCCACGGGACGCCGTGCTCGTCGACGGCGCCTTCGCCGAGGAGCTGGTGCGCACCGCGGAGGCGCCCGCGTCCGAGGCCGAGGCCACCGCCGCGGCGGAGAAGGCGGAGCAGGACGGCGAGGCGGCGCCGAGCTACCGGTTCGCGCTCCAGCCCATGTGGCAGCGCCCGGTGCGCGGCCTCGGCGTCGTCGAGCCCTGGACGCTGACCCGGCGCACCTGACATCTTGACGGTTAACTGGCGTTAACCGGAAGGGCGAGTCATGGGTGATGAGCAGCGGTTCGGGGAGTTCGTGGCCGTACGGCGGCACGAGAACGGGCACGTCGCCGAGCTGGTGCTCGACCGGCCCAAGGCCATGAACGCGGTCTCCAGCGACATGGCGCGCTCCATCGGCGCCGCGTGCGCGTGGCTGGAGGGCCCGGACGGGCGGGACGTCCGGGCCGTCGTCGTCACGTCCAGCCACGAGCGGGCCTTCTGCGTCGGCGCCGACCTGAAGGAGCGCAACTCCTTCTCCGACGCCGAGCTGGTGCGTCAGCGGCCCGTGGCCCGCGCCGCGTACACGGGCGTGCTGGAACTCCCGATGCCGACGATCGCCGCCGTGCACGGGTTCGCGCTGGGCGGCGGCTTCGAGCTGGCCCTCGCCTGCGATCTGATCGTGGCCGACGCGACGGCCGTGGTCGGGCTTCCGGAGGTGTCGGTCGGGGTGATTCCCGGCGGTGGCGGTACGCAGCTGCTGCCGCGCCGCGTCGGGGCCGCGCGGGCCGCCGAGCTGATCTTCTCGGCGCGGCGCGTGGAGGCCGCGGAGGCCGGTGCGCTGGGGCTCGTGGACCAGGTGGTGGAGGCGGGGCAGGACCGTGCCGAGGCGCTGGCGCTCGCCGCGCGGATCGCCGCGAACTCGCCGGTCGGGCTGCGGGCCGCCAAGCGGGCGCTGCGGCTCGGGCACGGGCTCGACCTGCGGGCGGGCCTGGACGTGGAGGACGCGGCGTGGCGGTCGGTGGCGTTCTCCGGCGACCGGGCCGAGGGCGTGGCCGCCTTCAACGAGAAGCGCAAGCCGCAGTGGCCGGGTGAGTGACCCCGTTCCGGGGCGGGACACCGGTACGGGTGTACTGAATTCACCGAAATGCCGGAAAGCTTCCTAGCCTGGAGAGGTGGGTGAGGACGACCGGCTGCGGGCCGTGGTGGCGCTTGCGCAGGGGATGGCCGCTGCGCAGTCCCCGCGCGAGTCCTGGCGGGCGGCGGCCCTCGGCGCCTGTCGCGCGCTGTCGGGCAGTTTCGCGGCGCTCTCCGTGTGGGAGCGCGAGCACGGCCGGCTGCGGGTCCTCGTCAACGTGGGCGAGCGGGCCGATGGCGAGGCGGAGTTCCCCGAGGACGAGACGTATCCGGTGCACCAGTTCCCGGAGATCACCGAGTTCCTGCACGAGCGGTGGGCCGGCGGCGGGGAGCCGGACGCCTGGGTCGAGACGGCGTCCGGGCCGATGGACCGGGCCGGGTACTGCCACCAGCGGGTGGCCGCGCTGCGGCGGCGCGGGCGCGGTTGCTGCGTCGTCGCGCCGATCGTGCTGCACGGGCGGGCCTGGGGTGAGCTGTACGTGGCGCGGCCGCTCGGGGCGCCCGTGTTCGGATCGCGCGACGCCGACTTCGCGACCGTGCTCGTCTCCGTCGTCGCGGCCGGGATCGCGCAGACCGAGCGCCTGGAGGAGGCCCGCAGGCTCGCCTTCACCGACGCCCTGACCGGACTCGCCAACCGGCGGGCCGTCGACATCCGGCTCGACCAGGCGGTGGAGCGGCACCGGGACGAGGGCGTCGTCGTCAGCCTGGTGGTGTGCGACCTGAACGGCCTCAAGCGGGTCAACGACACACTGGGCCACGCGCTCGGCGACCGGCTCCTCGAACGGTTCGGGTCGGTGCTCTCGCGGTGTGCGGCGATGCTGCCGGGAATGCTCGCGGCGCGGCTCGGCGGCGACGAGTTCTGTCTGCTCGCGGTGGGACCGTCCGCCGACGAGGTGGTCCGGGTCGGCGACGAGGTCTGCTCCCGGGCCGCCGAGCTGGACCTGGGCGAGGGCGTGGCGTGCGGGATCGCGTCGACCGGGGACCCGATCGGGGAGGTCAGGAGCGCGCGGCGGCTGTTCCGGCTCGCGGACGCCGCCCAGTACAAGGCGAAGTTCCTGCGCGCGGAGAAGCCGGTGGTGGCGGGCCGCGACGGGGGCCTCGACGACCCCATCGTGCGGCTCGCGGACTCTCCGCCGCCGGTCGCCGGGGACGGGGAGCGGCGCCGGATCCGGGGCATGGAGCCCGATCCGTAGGTCTTCGTCCGGGGCCTCACCTCGGGTAAGGGGCTCTCCTCGAACTCGGTCGTGACATCTTGAGATTCACTGCGTACGCTCCTGAATATGGATATGCACACTGTGGTGCTGGGGACCCATGGGGTCAGCGCGGACGACGTCGTCGCCGTGGCCCGGCGTAACGCCCGGATCGAACTGTCCGAAGAGGCCGTGGCCGCGCTGACCGCGGCCCGCGAGATCGTGGACGCGCTCGCCGCGAAGCCGGAGCCCGTCTACGGCGTCTCCACCGGCTTCGGCGCGCTCGCCACCCGGCACATCAGCACCGAGCTCCGCGCTCAGCTCCAGCGCAACATCGTGCGCTCGCACGCGGCCGGCATGGGCCCGCGCGTCGAGCGCGAGGTCGTGCGCGCGCTGATGTTCCTGCGGCTGAAGACGGTCTGCTCCGGGCACACCGGGGTCCGTCCCGAGGTCGCCCAGACCATGGCGGACGTGCTGAACGCGGGCATCACGCCGGTGGTGCACGAGTACGGATCGCTGGGCTGCTCCGGCGACCTCGCGCCGCTCAGCCACTGTGCGCTGACGCTCATGGGCGAGGGCGACGCCGAGGGGCCCGACGGGGTCGTGCGCCCCGCCGGTGAGCTGCTCGCCGAGCACGGCATCGCACCGGTCGAGCTCCGCGAGAAGGAAGGGCTCGCGCTGCTCAACGGCACGGACGGGATGCTCGGCATGCTCGTCATGGCGCTCGCCGACCTCGACAACCTCTTCAAGTCGGCCGACGTCACCGCCGCCCTGTCGCTGGAGGCGCTGCTCGGCACGGACAAGGTCCTCGCGCCCGAGCTGCACGCCATCCGCCCGCACCCCGGGCAGGCCGCGTCCGCCGCCAACATGCTGGCCGTGCTGAAGGGTTCGGGCCTCACCGGCCACCACCAGGACGACGCGCCGCGCGTCCAGGACGCCTACTCCGTGCGGTGCGCTCCGCAGGTCGCGGGCGCCGGGCGGGACACCATGGCGCACGCCCGGCTCGTCGCCGAGCGGGAGTTGGCGTCGGCCGTCGACAACCCGGTGGTGCTGCCGGACGGGCGCGTCGAGTCCAACGGCAACTTCCACGGGGCGCCCGTCGCCTACGTGCTCGACTTCCTCGCGATCGCCGCGGCCGACCTCGGGTCGATCGCCGAGCGGCGCACGGACCGGCTGCTCGACAAGAACCGGTCGCACGGGCTGCCGCCGTTCCTCGCGGACGACGCGGGCGTGGACTCGGGGCTGATGATCGCCCAGTACACGCAGGCGGCGCTGGTCAGCGAGATGAAGCGGCTGGCCGTGCCGGCCTCGGCCGACTCCATCCCGTCGTCCGCGATGCAGGAGGACCACGTGTCGATGGGGTGGTCGGCGGCGCGCAAGCTCCGTACGGCCGTGGACAATCTGACCCGGATCGTCGCCGTCGAGCTGTACGCGGCCACGCGGGGCGTGGAACTGCGGGAGGGGCTGACGCCGGCGCCGGCGTCCCGGGCGGTCATCGAGGCGGTGCGCTCCGCGGGGGTCGAGGGGCCGGGTCCTGACCGGTTCCTGGCGCCGGATCTGGCTGCGGCGGATGCGTTTGTGCGAAGTGGGGCGCTGGTCGCGGCCGTTGAGACGGTGACCGGGGCGTTGGCCTAGCCCGTACGCCGATTCGTCTGCCGGGTTGCTGGTGCGTCGGCGGGTGCGGCTCTCGTCGTGGCTGGTCGCGCAGTTCCCCGCGCCCCTGAGATGCGCACTGCGTGCGCCGTCTCAGGGGGCAGCGGGGTCCGGGGTGGAGCCCCGTGGGGTCAGAACGCCTCCGTCGCGCGGCCGCGGCGGACCGAGTACGTGACGAAACCCACGCCCAGGCCCAGGAACACGGAGCCGCCGACCACGTACGGGGTCGTGTCCACCGTGCCGGTGTCGGCCAGGCGGAGTTGGCGGTCCGACTGGGCGTCCACCGCGGCAGCGGTCTCGCGTTGGTCGGTCTGTGGTGCGTGCTCAGGGTTCGCCGTGGCATTGGGGACGAACCACAGGGCCCCCAACAGGGTCCCGGCGGCGGTGGCGGTGAGCAGTGATCGGCGTGCGGCGGACACGGAAGCGATCCCCCTTGTGGCGCTGGCGAATTGGCCGTGTCCGCTGATGTTAGTGAAAGGTGCGGGTCACGGGAAAGTCACGAGTGGAACGGGTCGTACGCTCCGCGGTATGAGCACTGATGAGACGTCACGTTTTGTTCGCCTGAAGGTGGAATTGGTCCTGGAGGTCGCCGACGTGGAGGCGCTGACCGGGGCCGCGTTGCAGCGGATCGCGGAGGACGAGGCGATGCCCGTCGAGGAGCGGGCGCACGCCGAGGGGGCCGTCCAGGAGGACGAGGCGGAGGCGATCGCGTATCTCGTGGATCCCTTCGACCTGGTCGGAGACGTACCGGGGGCCGAGCTCGTCCAGGCGTCGTGGTCCAGCGAGCAGGTCGACTACGACCCCGATTCGCCGGATTGGGACCTCGACGAGGATGATGACGGGGAGGACGGCGGGTCGCGCGTGTAGTGGTTGTCGGAACGGGTGACCCCGGGTGGCAACCGCCACCCGGGGTTTCGTCGTCCCAGTGGGGAGTCAGGGGCTCACCAGGGGTTCTGTTACCACTGGTGCACCCGTGGTCACGACCTCCGCCGACGTGGCGTCGCCCACATCGGGGCGATCTCGGGAACGGGATGAACCGGGCAGAGCGTTGTACAGGGGTATGGGGAACCCATGTGTTCTCCGTGACCTGACTCGGGGTAGTCGGGGAAGTCGGGAAGTCGGGGAAATCGGCGACTATGGAGAAGCGTGTGATGACGGACGGTAAGCGGCGCAAGGGTCTGATGGCCGCGTCCGCCCTGCTCGGCGGTGTACTGATGCTCTCTGCGTGCAGCGGGGGCGACGACGACTCCGGGTCGTCGGGTGGCGGCAAGAAGGAGTCGCAGCAGCAGGCCGACGAGGCCGCGGCGAAGAAGACCTCCGAGGCCGACATCAAGATCGCGCCCAAGGACGGCTCCGACAACGCGAGCATCAACAACGCCGCCAAGGTCACCGTGAGCAAGGGCACGCTCACCGACGTCACCATGACCACGGCCGACGGCACCGCCGTGGCCGGTCAGATATCGGCGGACAAGAAGAGCTGGAAGCCCACGAACCAGCTGGAGCGCGCGACCACGTACAAGATCGCCGCCGAGGCGAAGGACTCCGGCGGTCGCGCCGCGCACGAGAACGCGCAGTTCACGACGGTGTCCCCGACCAACAGCTTCATCGGCAACTTCACGCCGGAGGACGGTTCGACCGTCGGCGTCGGCATGCCCGTGTCGATCAACTTCGACAAGGCCATCACGAACAAGTCCGACGTGCAGTCCCACATCACCGTCTCCTCCAGCAGCGGCCAGGAGGTCGTCGGGCACTGGTTCAGCGCCAACCGCCTGGACTTCCGCCCCGAGGACTACTGGCAGGGCAACTCCACGGTCACCCTGAAGCTCGACCTCGACGGCGTCGAGGGCGCCGACGGCGTGACCGGTGTGCAGCAGAAGACCGTCACCTTCAAGATCGGGCGGAACCAGGTCTCCACGGTCGACGCCAAGACCAAGATGATGACCGTCACCCAGGACGGGAAGACGATCAAGACCATCCCGATCTCCGCCGGCTCGCCCGAGAACAAGACGTACGAGGGCCAGATGGTGATCTCCGAGAAGTTCAAGGAGACCCGGATGAACGGTGCGACGGTCGGCTTCACGGACGACGACGGCAAGGGCGAGTACGACATCAAGGACGTGCCGCACGCGATGCGCCTGTCGAACTCCGGCACGTTCATCCACGGCAACTACTGGGGCGCCAAGTCGATCTTCGGCTCGGCGAACACCAGCCACGGCTGCGTCGGTCTCGCCGACGCCAAGGGCGCCGGTGACTCCAGCACGCCGGGCGCCTGGTTCTACGACAACTCGATGGTCGGCGACGTCGTCGTCGTGAAGAACACCGGCGACAAGACCGTCCAGCCGGACAACGGTCTGAACGGCTGGAACCTGAGCTGGGCCGACTGGAAGGCCGGCTCCGCCGCCTGATCCGACCCGCCGCTCGCGACGAGCCCCGGTACGCGCCGCGTACCGGGGCTCGTCCGTTTCTCACCCCGGACCCGCCGGTCCTTATGAAGACCGCAGGTCATTCACAGCCCAGTGCCAAGCACCGTCCTTACTGTCCGCCTCATGTTCCTCACCTACCTCAGGCGTGAATTGAGGCGGCGCCGGAAGGCTGCCCTCGTCGTCGCCTCCGGGCTCGCGCTCGGCATCGCGCTTGTCATCACGGTCACGTCGGTCTCGGCCGGGATGAAGCAGGCCCAGAGCAAGGTCCTCGCCTCGCTCTACGGGCTCGGCACCGACATGACGGTGACCAAGGCGGCCCAGGCGCCGTCGAAGAACGGGGGAGACCGCCCCGACTTCTCGTTCGACGCCGACGGCGACGACGACTCCAGCAAGACGCAGTCGACCGACCGCGTCATGACCTCCGGCGGCCAGACGCTCAAGTCGTCGCTCGTCGACCAGGTCGCGGACCAGAAGGGCGTCGCGTCCGCGACCGGCGCGCTGACCCTCAACGTCATGAAGGTCTCCGGCCAGTTCAGCCAGGGCAAGGCCCAGAGCCAGAGCCAGGGCCAGGGCGGCCCCGGCGGCGGCGAAGGCGGCGGTCAGGGCGGAGTCCAGGGCGGCGGCGCGAACTTCGACGTCAACTCCTACTCCGTGTACGGCATCGACGTCGCGCACCAGGGCCTCGGCCCGCTCTCCACCATGGAGATCACCAAGGGCCGCACGTTCAAGGCGGCCGAGACGGACGCCGAGGTGGCCGTCCTGTCGAAGTCCTACGCCAAGGAGAACTCCAAGGCCGTCGGCGACACCCTCACCGTCAACAAGGTCAAGTACAAGATCGTCGGCATCGCGCAGGCGAGCAGCAGCGAGTCGAGCGGGGACGTCTATCTGCCGCTGAAGCAGGCGCAGACGCTCGCCGACGCCAAGAACAAGGTCTCCACGATCTATGTGAAGGCGAGCGACTCGCAGCAGATCGACACCGTCAAGGCGACGATCAAGAAGAACATCAGCGGGACCACGGTGACCACCTCCGCCGATCTCGCCGACACGGTCTCCGGTTCCCTGTCGACCGCCTCCGACCTCGCGTCCAGCGTGGGCAAGTGGCTCTCCGTCGTGGTGCTCGCGGCCGCCGTCCTGGTCGCCGCGCTGCTCACGTCGTCGGCGGTGTCGCGTCGCGTGCGGGAGTTCGGCACGCTCAAGGCGCTCGGCTGGAAGTCGGGGCGGGTCACCCGGCAGGTCGCCGGTGAGGCGATCGTCAACGGGCTCGTCGGTGGCGCCCTCGGCATCGCGCTCGGCCTCGCCGCCGCGTACGCCGTCACGGCCTTCAGCCCGACCCTGAGCGCGTCGCTGGGTTCGGCGGGCGGCTCGGGCGGCGGCCCCGGCGGGGGCGGTCCCGGTGGCGGCATGGGCGGCGGTCCGGGCGGCGGAGGCGGCCAGTCCGCTGCCGGCACCATCGACGTCGCCCTGTCCGCGCCCGTCAGCCTCGGCACGATCGGCCTCGCCGCCGCGCTCGCCGTCGCGGGCGGTCTGATCGCCGGGGCGTTCGGCGGCTGGCGGGCCTCCCGGCTGCGCCCCGCGGACGCGCTGCGCCGCGTCGAGTAGTCCCGACCGCCCCACCCCCGACAGGAGTTCACCATGTACGAACTGCGTGGCGTGACCAAGCAGTACAAGCGAGGCAAAGAGACCGTCGACGCCCTGCAAGGCGTCGATCTGACCGTCGAGGACGGCGGTCGGCTCGTCATCCAGGGCCCCACCGGCGGGGGCAAGTCGACGCTGCTGCAGATGCTCGGCGGCCTCGACCGGCCGACGGCCGGCAGCGTCGAGCTCGGCGGCGTCGACCTCGCGAAGCTCTCCGAGACGAAACTGACGAAGGTGCGGGCCGAGTCCATCGGCTTCGTCTTCCAGTCCTTCAATCTCATTCCGACGCTGAACGCGCAGGAGAATGTGGAGACCGCGCTGGTCCCGCTGGGGTTGAAGGTCGCCGACCGGCGTGAGCGGGCGGCGGAGGCGTTGAAGTCGGTGGGTCTGGGGGAGCGGCTG
>NZ_JAMOLN010000163.1 GCF_024448165.1 Streptomyces longispororuber | reverse complement strand
TCCGGTGGGGGCGGGCGGGTGTCCGCTATTCGACGGAGCGTGGCCGGTTCAGGGTCTTGCGCAACACCCGGCAGGGGCGGCCCAGTTGGCGGTCGGCCCGCCGGTCGATCTCCTCGTACCCCTGGGCGGCCCAGAACGCGAGGCCCTTCGGGTTGTTCTCCAGCACGGCGAGCCGCACGCCGTCCCGCCCGGCAGCCCGGAACCGCTCCTCCACGGCGGCCGCCAGCTCCCGCCCGAACCCGGCGCGCTGACGCGACCCGTCGATCATCAGCAGCCCGATCCACGGATCCGGGTCGGCCGGGTCCGGATGGTCCGCCAGGGTCACGGCGATCCCCACGAGGGGCCCGCCGGCCCGGGCCAGCAACACCTCGGCACCCGGCTGCGCGAGCTCGTCGGCGAGGGCGGCGGCGACCTGCTCCACGGTGATGTCGTCGGGATCGGGAAAGTCCCCGCTCAGCGCGGAGAACTCCCGGTTGGAGGCGTAGAGCTCCGCGGTCTCGGTGAGGAGTTCGGCGGGAAGGGGGTGGTCGGGGCCGGGGGTGAGGGCTTCGAGGATCACGGCCCGAGCGTAGGCGGATCAAGGGCTCGGCTCGGCCACCTCAAGCCCCTGCGGCGATCGAGCAGTGGGGTCCGGGGCGGAGCCCTGTGGCCGTGACGCCGTCGCGGGGTGAAGAAGTCCAGGTCCGGTCGGGCCACATCGGCCAGTTCAAGCCGCTGCGGCGATTGAGCAGTGGGGTCCGGGGCGGAGCCCTGTGGCCGTGACGCCGTCGCGTGGTGAAGAAGTCCAGGTCCGGTCGGGCCACATCGGCCACTTCAAGCCCCTGCGGCGATCGAGCAGTGGGGTCCGGGGCGGAGCCCCGTGGCCTTAACGCCGTCGCCGGGTGAAGAAACCCGTTGCGATCCCCCGGCACCGGTGAGGAGGATCCAGGGCGTGACCACTTCCACGCACACCACGACGCGCACACTGCCCGCCCCCACCCCGACCCGGCGACAGCAGCAGCGCGACCAGGAGCGGAGGCCGATCCCGACCGTCGCGTGACCGGGGCCCTGGTCGCGGGCCTGCTCGCCGGATTCGGCATCGCCGTACCGGTCGGCGCCATCGCGGCCTACCTGGTGACCCTGACGGCCCGGACGAACCTGCGGACGGGCGCGAGCGCGGCGCTCGGCGTGGCCACCGCGGACGGGCTCTACGCCCTCGCGGCCGTGGCCGGCGGAGCCGTCGTCGTCCCCCTGGTCCGCACCGTCCAGACCCCACTGCGCTGGACCTCGGCGGCCGTCCTGCTCGCCCTCGCGGCGCACGGCACGGTCAAGGCGCTCCGGCAGCGCCACGACGCCCGGCCGGACGAACCCCGACTCACCGCGCGCAACGCCTACTTCGGGCTCCTCGGCCTGACGCTCCTCAACCCGCTCACCGTCGTCTACTTCGCGGCGCTCGTCCTCGGCGGCGGCGGAGGCAGCGCCACCGGCCCGGCCCAGCGCACCGTGTTCGTCCTCGCCGCGTTCGCCGCGTCCGCCGGCTGGCAACTGCTGCTCGCGTGCGGCGGGGCACTGCTCGGCCGGGCGCTGACCGGTCCGCGGGCCCGGCTGCTGACCGCCCTCGCGTCCAGCACGCTGATCGCGGGCCTCGCGACCCATCTGGCCCTGTCCGGATAGCCGGACGGGCCCCGGCCCCCGCACCACGAAGGCGGTGCGGCGGCCGGGGCCCGTACCCGACTGGCTTACGGAACTCAGACGTTGACGCCGAAGTCCTGCGCGATGCCGACCAGGCCCGAGGCGTAGCCCTGGCCCACGGCGCGGAACTTCCACTCCGCCCCGTTCCGGTACAGCTCGCCGAAGACCATCGCCGTCTCGGTGGCCGCGTCCTCCGAGAGGTCGTAGCGGGCGATCTCGGTGCCACCGGCCTGGTTCACGATGCGGATGTACGCGTTGCGCACCTGGCCGAAGTTCTGCGTGCGGGTCTCCGCGTCGTAGATCGAGACCGGGAAGACGATCTTGTCGACGTCGGCGGGCAGCGCCGACAGGTTCACGTTGATCGCCTCGTCGTCGCCCGCGCCCTCACCGGAGCGGTTGTCGCCCGTGTGCACGATCGACTGGTCCGGCGTCTGCTTGTTGTTGAAGAAGACGAAGTGGGCGTCCGAGTAGACCTTGCCCTGCGTGTTGACCGCGATGGCCGAGGCGTCCAGGTCGAAGTCGGTACCGGTCGTGGTGCGGACGTCCCAGCCGAGGCCCACGGTGACGGCGGTCAGGCCCGGAGCCTCCTTGGTGAGCGAGACGTTGCCACCCTTGGACAGGCTTACAGCCATTGCGGGAGTCCTTCCCTCGTTAAGTGCGCTGGTGCGCGGTGTACGTGCGTAGCCGAAGCTACTCGTACCCCTATGAACGCGGAGGGGGGTACCTCAGGTTCCAGCTCTCTTTACTTTCTTTACCCGGCCGTCGCGCGCCGGGCGAAAAGAGGGTGACGCGGGCCGTACGCACGCGCGACCATGGACGCATGTCCGGTCCTTATCCCATCCGCGGCTCGGTCGTCCTTCCGGAGGCCGAGCTCGTCTGGCGTTTCTCGCGGTCGTCGGGGCCGGGCGGCCAGCACGTCAACACCAGCGACTCGCAGGTGGAGCTCCGCTTCGACCTGGCGAACACGCAGGCGCTGCCCGAGGTCTGGAAGGCGCGCGCCCTGGAGCGGCTGGCGTCCCGCCTGGTCGGAGGCGTCGTCTCGGTCCGTGCGTCCGAGCACCGGTCGCAGTGGCGCAACCGCGAGACCGCGGCGGTGCGGCTGGCCGCGCTGCTGGCGGAGGCGTCTGCGCCGCCGCCGAAGCCGCGGCGGGCCACGCGGGTGCCTCGCGGCATCAACGAGCGGCGGTTGCGGGAGAAGAAGGCTCGGGCCGACACGAAGCGGGGCCGCTCCGGGCGTGACTGGTAGCGGGTGACCGTCTGCCGTGTCCCCGAGCGTCGCCGTCCGACTGTCCGGTGGGGGCTGGTCGCGCAGTTCCCCGCGCCCCTGAAGGCTGCGCGAGGAGCCCCACCGGCCCGCAGACGACCTGCCCCCGGTCTACCCCAAGTGCCGGTACCGGCCCCGGAAATACATCAGCGGACCCCCGTCCCCGCTGGGCAGCGCCGCGCCCAGGACGCGGCCGATGACCAGCGTGTGGTCACCCGCCACCACCCGCTGCTCCGTCCGGCACTCCAGCGTCGCCAACGCCCCGCCGACCAGCGGAGCCCCCGTGTGTTCCCCCCGGACGTACGGGATGTCCTCGAAGAGCAGGCGGTCGCTGATGCGGCCCTTCATCGCGAACCGGCCCGCGATGTGGCTCTGCGACTCGGAGAGGACCGACACCGCCCACAGGGGCTGCTCGTCGAGCAGGTCGTCCATGCGGGAGCCGTTGCGCAGCGAGACCATCACCAGCGGCGGATCGAGCGAGACCGACATGAAGGCCGTCGCCGTCATGCCCGCGTCCTCCCCGGAGGGGCCCTCGGGGTCGAGCTGCGGCTCGTGCGCGGTCAGCAGGACGACGCCCGCGGCGAGGCGGGACAGGGCGGCGCGGAACTCGTCGTGACTCACTCCCTCAGGATGCCCGGAGGAAGGGGAGGGGACGGTGGCGAGCGGGGGGACCGGCGTGGCAGGGGGAGTCTTCAACACGGGATCGACGCTAGTCCGGCATTTGTGCGCCTCGCATCGGGCGGACGACGGAGCGAGGTCCTAGGACCACCGACCGGCATCAACCGGAACACCCGGTTTCGCCCCGGCTCGTCCTGGTTACCGTGTTCGGCAAACACACAGAACACACCCGGGTAAGGGCGCCAACCCTTCACCTTCTGCTGTGACTTGAGTCACAGGGGCCATTATTTGTTGACCCTGTGTACCGAGTGGGCAGCGCGCTGTGATTCAGTGGCGGTCGACACTGCGAAATGAACGTGCTGCTGCACGTGCGAAGAGAGCCGATCAGAATTCTGGAGTGCTGTCGAGGTCTCGGGGAGAACTGAGCATGGAGACCGAGTCGGAGCCGTACGTCCGTCTTGCGACCCTGCGTCAGCTGCACCAGGTGATGGCGGACATGAACACCGCCCGCAGCCTGGCCGACACCCTGCAGACCGTCGCCGACGGTGTCGTCAACGGGCTCGGATACGAGCTGGCCTGCGTGAACCTCGTACGCCCCGACGGCGACCTGGTCGTCGCGGCCTTCTCCGGCAACTCCGCGGCCGAGGCACTGATCACCGGCCGGGTCGGCTCCCGCACCTCCTGGGACCGCCGGCTGAGCATGGGCGAGTGCTGGGGCGAGCTGCGCTTCATCCCGTACACCGAGGGCTGGATCCTCGACGAGGACGACGTGCCGCAGTGGTTCACGGACGGCCCGCCACCCCGCTTCGACGACGAGTGGCACCCCTCCGACCGCCTCTTCGCCCCGATGTACGCCACCGGCACGTCGGGCGGTGAACTCCTCGGCGTCATCTCCGTCGACCGCCCGCGCAACGGGCGGCGGCCCGGCGCCTGGGGCCGCGAGGCCCTGCAGATGTACGCGTTCCAGGCCGCCATCGCGATCAGCAACGCCCGGCTGCGCTCCAACATGCAGCGCGCCCTGGTCCGCCTGGAGCGCGAGCAGCAGGCCCTGCGCGCCAGCGAGGAAAGCTTCCGGCAGGCCTTCGAGTACGCGCCGTCCGGCATGGCCATCGCCGAGATGGGCGGTGACCAGCACGGACGGATCCTGCGGACGAACGACGCGCTGTGCCGGCTCCTCGGCCGGCCCGCGTCCGCCATGCGCCGCTACTCCTTCTCCGACCTCGTGCACCCGGAGGACATCGGCACGCTGCTGCGCACCTCCGCCGAGGGCGGCCGCGCCGAGCTGCGGCTCGGCCGGCGCGACGGCACGTACGTCTGGGTCAGCCTGCGGAACTCGGTGGTGGCCGACGCGGCCGACGGGCCGCGGTTCCTGCTCACCCACGTCGAGGACATCGAGGAGCGCAAGCGCCGCGAGCTGCAGCTCGCCCACCGCGCCTCGCACGACTCCCTCACCGGCCTGCCGAACTCGGCGGAACTGCGCGCCCGCCTCTCCGCCCGCCTCTGCCGCCGCCCGCAGGACAGCAGGCCCAGCGCCGTCGACTCCCTCGACGCGGCGTACGGCGACCACCCGGCCGTCCCGGACACGAACGGGCACGGCTTCGACTTCGGCTCCGTCGTCCCGCACCAGTCGGGGCTCTACGAGGGGTTCGACGGCTTCGACCACCACGTGCACGTGATCGCGCCCGAGGGCGACGGCTCGGCCGACGACGGCACCAAGGGCCTCGCCGTCCTCTTCTGCGACCTCGACGGCTTCAAGTCGATCAACGACCGGTTCGGGCACAACGCGGGTGACGCGGTTCTCATCGAGGTCGCCCGCCGTCTGACCAGCGGCGTCCGGGACGGGGACACGGTCGCCCGGCTCGGCGGCGACGAGTTCGTGGTGCTCGCCGACGGGCTCGGCCGGGCGGACGCCGAGGATCTTGCGGTGCGGTTGCGGAACGCCATCATTCCGCCGATTCGGGTGGACGGCCGGGCGGTGCGCGTGGGGGCCAGTTTCGGCATCGGCTGGGCCCACTGCGGCATGACGGCAGAGGAAGTGCTGCAATCCGCTGACCAGCGGATGTACGTGGAGAAAAGATCACGTGCCAAGCAGCACCGGCGGGCCGGCTGACCTCCTGGCCGCGCGGGATTCCCGGGTCTCGGTGAGGTCAAGGCCACGCCTTGGGGTGCCTCGCAGCGGGTACGCTCGCCCCGGTAAGCAACGTGTAGGGAGTGATCAGGGATGGCGCCCGGCAACAACGGCGCGAGCACCACGCCCGAGGACGACGACCCGTTCGGCTATCTGTACGCCGACGGGCAGGCGGCCGGGGCGACCCCGCCCAACGGCGGGGGTGGCGGCTACGGCTACCCGAATCCCCGCTCCTCGTACCACCAGGTCCGCGCGGTCGGCGAGCGCCAGTACGGGCAGACCCAGCCCACCCAGCAGTACCAGCAGCCGAACGCGTATTACCAGGCTCCCGAGACGGTGGCCGGCGGCGTTCCCGCCCAGCCCGCACCGCCGCAGGCGCCCTCGCGCGGTGGCGGCGGCCGGGGTCGCGGTCCGAACACGAAGGCGCTCCTGATCGGCGCGGTCGCCGTGGTCGCGGCCGTCGTCATAGGGATCAGCGTCGCCATGCTCAGCAACGGCTCGGACGACGACAAGGGCGGCGACGCGGGCGCGAACCCGTCCGGCGACGCGCAGACCGTGCAGCCCAGCGAGACCCCGTCGCAGTCCTCGCAGGCCAAGCCGGAGGCCCTGCCCAAGACGGACGCGAAGGCGCTGAAGCTGGAGGGCGGCCCCGTCACCGCGTCCGACGTGAAGGGCGCGAAGGCCGCGGGCGGCGTGTACGTCGCGGGCTTCAACAAGGTGGGCGCGAAGATCTCCTGGAACGTGGACATCGCGAAGGCCGGCCAGTACCGGCTCTACGTCCGCTTCGGCATCCCCGGCGAGGACGCGGACGCCACGCTCAACGTGAACGCGAAGCCGAACGCCCAGGCGCTCAGCATGCGGAACTTCGCGGGGTCCCCGAAGGGCGACTGGGCGAAGGGCTGGCAGTCGACCTGGGCGAACGTCACCCTGACCAAGGGCACGAACGTCATCGAGCTCGTCTGCGCCGACGGCAACCAGTGCAACGCCAACATCGACAAGCTCTGGCTGCAGTAGCCGACGCGCGGGGCCGCCGGTGTCAGGCCGCCCCGTCCAGGCGGTCGGCGACCGCGACCTTGCCCACCAGCGCCTCGTAGGTGTCGCGGTCGAACTCCCCGGCCACCGGTGACACCACCGTGGCCGCCGACAGGGCGACCGCGCGGGCCAGCCGCTGCGGCCAGGGGAGGTGCTCCACCTGGCCGGAGAGCAGGCCCGCCACCGCCGAGTCGCCGGCGCCCGTCGGATTGCCCGACAGGCGGTCGGGGGCCGGGGCGCGCCACTCGCCGTCCGGGGTGAGCGCGAACAGGCCCTCGGCGCCGAGCGAGGCGACGACGGCGTGCGCGCCGCGCCTGCGGGCGTCCTTCATGGCCTGCAACGGCTCGTGGGAGCCGGTGAGTTCGGCCAGTTCGTCCGCGTTCGGCTTGACCAGGTCGGGGCGGGCCGCGATGCCGCGGCGCAGCGGCTCACCGCTGGTGTCGAGCAGGACGGGCACGGAAGCGGCCCTGGCGGCCCGTACGAGCGTCGCGTAGGCCCCGACCGGCACACCGGGCGGCAGGCTGCCGCAGAGGGCCACCGCGGAGGCGGAGCGCAGCAGGTGCTCGTACGCCTCCTGGAAGGCCGCCCACTCGGTGGGCGAGACGGCCGGGCCCGGCTCGTTCAGCTGCGTGGTGTCGCCGGTGGCGGCGTCCACCACGGCGATCGTGCGGCGGGTCGACCCGGTGACCGGCACCAGGGCGTCGGACACCCGCTCCACGCCCAGGAGTTGGTCCTGCACCGTGCGTCCCGTGGCGCCGCCCACGAAGCCCGTCACCGTCACCTCGTGACCGAGTGCGGCGAGCACCCTGGCCACGTTCAGACCCTTGCCGCCGGGCCGTTCGGTGACCTCGGTGACGCGGTGCGAGGCGTGCGGGCGCAGCGCGGGCACCCGGTACGTGATGTCGAGTGCGGTGTTCAGCGTGACCGTGAGGATCACCGGACCTCACCCCCTAACGTACTTTCAGTAGCGGGGGCCGATCATGCCAAAGTCAAGGCGGCCAGCCCAGCCCTGGGACCGGCCGCCCGGACAACTGCCTGCGATCTCAGGACAGTTGCGACCTCAGGGCAGCTGGGGCTCGACGAGCCACTCGCCGCCGCGCATCACGCCCTTGAGGTCGAACTCCTCGTCCAGGACGACGAGATCGGCGTTCTTGCCGGGTTCGAGCGAGCCCACCTGGTCGTAAATCCCCAGCAAACGGGCCGGGTTGGCGGAAATCGCGCGGACCACGTCCTCGACCGGCAGCCGGTCGACGGTGGCCGCCCGCTTGAACGCCCGGTCCAGGGTGAGCGTCGAGCCCGCGATGGAGCCGCCCTCGACGAGCCGCGCCACGCTGTCCTTCACCTCGACCTCCATCGGGCCGAGCATGTAGCGCCCGTCGCCGAAGCCGGCCGCGTCCATCGCGTCGGTGATGAACGCGACCTTCTCGCCGCCCTTGTGGTGGAAGGCGAGTTCGAGGGCGGCGGGGTGCAGGTGCGTGCCGTCGTTGATCAGCTCGACGGTGATCCGCTCGTCCTCCAGGAGCGCCGCGATCGGGCCCGGAGCGCGGTGGCCGAGCTGCGGCATCGCGTTGAACAGGTGGGTGGCGACGGTGGCGCCCGCGTCGATGGCCTCCACCGTCTGCTCGTACGTCGCGTCGGTGTGGCCGATCGCGGCGATCACGCCGTGCTCGGCGAGCAGCCGCACGGAGTCGATGCCGCCGGGCAGCTCGGTGGCGAGCGTGACCATCTTGGCCTTGCCGCGGGCCGCGTCGATCAGCTTGCGGACGTCGGCCGGGTCGGGGTCGCGCAGCAGTGTCTCGTCGTGGGCGCCCTTGCGGCACGGGGAGATGAACGGGCCCTCGAAGTGGATGCCCGCGAGCTCGCCCTGCTCGGCGAGCTCGGAGAGCAGGCCCGCGCGCTGGACGAGGAAGTCCATCTCGCCGGTCACGAACGATGCGACGACGGTCGTGGTGCCGTGCAGACGGTGCGTGTGGATGCCCTTGAGGATGTCCTCGACCGTGCCGGAGGTGAAGGACGCGCCGCCACCGCCGTGGTTGTGCATGTCGACGAAGCCGGGCACCACCCAGTGGCCGGAGAGGTCGAGGACGGCGGCGTCTGCGGGAGCGCTCCCGGCGATCCGCGAGCCGTCGACGATGACGCGTCCGTCGGTGACGGTCCCGGTGGGCAGTACCACCCGGGCACCGGCGAGCACCTTTGCTGTGGCCATCAGGCGGTTACCTCCGTGTTGTCCGTGCCTTCGACGTGTTCGGCGAGCAGGTCCCAGGCGAGGAGTCCCGCGCCCAGGCATCCGGCGGTGTCCCCGAGGACGGCCGGGACGATCGTGGGAAGCGACTGGAACGTCACGCGCTCGGCGACGGCCGCCCGCAGCGGTGTGAACAAGGTTTCCCCGGCCTCGGCGAGTCCGCCACCGATGATCAGGGTGCGCGGGTCCAGCAGAGTGAGTGCCATGACGAGTCCGTCGGCGAGCGCGTCGACCGTGTCCCGCCAGACGGCGGCGGCCCGCTCGTCGCCCGCGTCGACGGCCTTCGCGCAGTCCGCCGCGGTGGCGTGCTCGTCGCCGCTGGCGGCCTGCCAGGCGAGGGTGACCGCGGAGGCGGACGCGTACCGCTCCAGGCAGCCGCGCTGCCCGCAGCCGCACGGCACCCCGCCGGGCCGGACGACCACGTGGCCGATCTCGCCCGCCGAGCCGTGCGCGCCCGGTTCGATCCGGCCGTCGATGCCGATGGCGCCCGCGATGCCGGTGCCGAGCGGCAGGAACAGGAACCGGTCGGCGTCCTTGCCGGCGCCGAGCCGTCCCTCGCCGAGCCCGCCGGTGCGCACGTCGTGGCCGAGGGCGACCGGGATCCCGTCGAGCCGCGCGCTCAGCAGGGTCCGCATCGGTACGTCCCGCCAGCCGAGGTTGGCGGCGAACAGCGCGATGCCGTTCGCCTCGTCGACGACGCCGGGCACGGCGACCCCGGCGGCCGCGGCGGGCTCCCCGAAGTGTTCCTCGCCGTACGCCCGCAGATCGGCGGCGAAGTCGAGGATCGTCTCGACGACCGCGTCGGCGCCGCGCTCGCGCTCGGTCGCCCGGCGCGCCTGATGCAGCAGCGTGCCGTCGGCGCCGACCAGGGCGGCCTTCATCCCGGTGCCGCCCACGTCCAGGGCGATGACATGTCTCACGGGGCACAGTGTCGCGCGTTCACCCACAACAGGTCTAGTCCACTTGCATGGATCTTGCACGGAAAGATCGCTCGACGTCCGGCTTCCGGGCGTGACCGGCCCAGTTGCAGAAGTGAGATCTGAGTGGTGTAGACCTTGTGTTCGACCCTGGGAGACCCCCGGGGCGCAGCGGTACATGGATTTCGAGGGTGGGGACACGGTGCAGCGGCACATCACCGGACTGACGGCGGCAGCGGCCGCCCTGGGCATGGCGGCCACACTCACCGCCTGCGGCGGTTCCGGTTCCGGAGACGTCACGCTCAAGCTGGTCGCCGCCGACTACGGCGACTCCGCGGCCAACGGCTCCCAGAAGTACTGGGACAAACTGACCGCCGCGTTCGAGAAGGACAACCCCGGCATCAAGGTGGACGTCGACGTCTACTCGTGGAACGACGTCGACGCCAAGGTCAAGGACATGGTCGACGCGGGCAGGGCCCCCGACATGGCGCAGATCGGCGCGTACGCGGACTACGCGGCGGCCGACAAGCTCTACCCGGTCGGCGACCTGCTCGACGTCCCCACCCAGGCCGACTTCCTGTCCCAGCTCTCCGACGCGGGCAAGGTCGACAACACCCAGTACGGCATGCCGTTCGCCTCCTCCACCCGGCTGCTCTTCTACAACAAGAAGCTCTTCAAGGACGCCGGCATCAGCGCGCCCACCACCTGGGCCGAGCTGGAGGCCGACGCCAAGGCGCTGAAGGCCGACGGCGTGAGGATCCCGTACGCGCTGCCCCTCGGCTCCGAGGAGGCGCAGGCCGAGACCATGATCTGGATGCTGAGCGGCGGCGACGGCTACACCGACGACGTCGGCTCGTACACGATCGACTCCAAGCAGAACGTCGAGACGTTCGACTGGCTGAAGAACGACCTCGTCGCCAAGGGCCTCACCGGCCCCACCGCCCCCTCCCGGCTGAACCGGGCCGACGCCTTCGCCGCGTTCGCCAAGGGCGAGGTCGGCATGCTCAACGGGCACCCGACGCTGATGCAGATGGCCCACAAGAAGGGCGTCGACTACGGCACCGTGGAGCTGCCGGGTCCGAACGGTCCCGCCCGGTCCACGATGGGCGTCGCCGACTGGATGATGGCGTTCAAGCAGAACGGTCACGGCAAGGAGATCGGGACCTTCCTCAACTACGTCTACAGCGAGCAGAACGTCCTGGACTTCTCCCGCGAGTACGACCTGCTGCCGGTCACCACCAGCGCCTCCGAGACCATGTCCGCGGCGCCGGAGGACAAGAAGCTCTGGCCGTTCCTGCAGAGCCTGAGCAGCTCCGAGCTGTACCCCGTCGGCAAGACGTCCTGGGCGGGCGTCAGCGTCGAGATCAAGAAGCAGATCGGCGCCGCCGTGTCCGCCAACGGCAGCCCCGGCGCCGTCCTCGGCCGGATCCAGAACCAGGCCGCGGCCGCGGAAGCCGCCGAGTAGCGTGGCGGACATGGATCCCCGGCCCCCTCTCGGCGAGCGCGAGCGCGCGCTGCTCGCGTTCGAGGGGCGCGGCTGGGAGTCGCCCGGGGCGAAGGAGCGGGCGATCCGCGAGGAGCTCGACCTCGCGCCGGTCCGCTACTACCAGCTGCTGAACGGGCTCCTCGACGACCCGCGCGCGCTGGAGGCGGCGCCGGTGACGGTGAACCGGTTGCGGCGGGTTCGGGACGAGCGGCGCCGCGAGCGCTGAGTTCTCCCTTAAAGTCGCCCGTATGGACGCCCCACGGACTGTCGCCGGGCGAGACGGCCTGGCCGCGATCGTCGCCCGCCCCGCCCGAGCTGTCATCGCCCTGGACTTCGACGGGACCCTCGCGCCGATCGTCCCCGACCCCGAACAGGCCCGCGCCCACCCGGACGCCGTCCCCGCGCTCGCCGCGCTCGCGCCCCGGGTGGCCTCCGTCGCGGTGATCACGGGCCGCCCGGCCGGGGTCGCCGTCCGGCACGGCGGCTTCGCGGGCGTCCCCGGCCTCGAACACCTCGTCGTGCTCGGCCACTACGGCGCCGAGCGCTGGGACGCCGTCACCGGCACGGTGCGCGCTCCCGCCCCGCATCCGGGGGTGGCCGGGGTCCGCTCCGAACTCCCGGGCGTGCTGGCCGAGTCGGGCCTGTGGCACGACACGTACGTGGAGGAGAAGGGCCGCGCCGTCGCCGTCCACACCCGCCGCGCCCCTGACCCGCAGGCCGCCTTCGAGACCCTGCGCCGCCCGCTGAACGAACTCGCCGCCCGGCACGGTCTGCTGGTCGAGCCGGGCCGCATGGTCCTCGAACTGCGCCCGCCGGGCGTCGACAAGGGCGTCGCGCTCACCGAGTACGTCCGCGAGGTCGGCGCGGAGTCCGTCCTCTACGCGGGCGACGACCTGGGCGACCTGCCCGCGTTCGCGGCGGTGGAGAAGTTGCGGTCGGACGGGGTGGCGGGGCTGTTGGTGGCGGCCGACACGGTGATCGCCGAGCTGGCGGAGCGCGCCGATCTGGTCCTGGACGGCCCGGCCGAGGTGGTCACGCTGCTCCGTGACCTGGCCGCGCGTCTGCCGTGAGCGGTTCGGCGCCGGGTGCGGGTCTCGTCGTGGCTTCTCGCGCAGTTCCCCGCGCCCCTGAAGGCCTGCGCTGACGCGCAGCCTTCAACGGGCCACCCAGGGGCGCGGGGAACTGCGCGAGAAGCCCCACCGGGCCGCAGCCGAAGCGCCTAACTGTCCCGCAGCGCCGTGAGCTGATCCAGGAACCACTGACCGGGCGGCAACGCGGTCCCCGCGGCGGCCAGCCGTTTCGTACGCTCGGCCCGCTCACCCTCCGCCATGCCCAGCGCAGCGCCCAGCGCGGCCGAAGTCCCGCTCACGTCGTACGGGTTGACCACCAGCGCGTCCTCACCGAGCTCCTCGTACGCCCCGGCCTCCCGCGACAGCACCAGCACGCACCCGTCGTCGGAGACGACCGGCACCTCCTTCGCGACGAGGTTCATCCCGTCCCGGACGGGGTTGACCAGGGCCACGTCGGCGAGCCGGTACGCGGCGAGCGAGCGCGCGAAGTCGTCCTTCACGTGCAGCACGACCGGCGTCCAACCCGCCGTGCCGAAACGGGAGTTGATCGCTTCCGCCACCCGCGACACCTCCTCCGTGTACGCCCGGTACACGGCGAGGTCCTGCCGCGACGGGTAGGCGAACGCCACGTGGACGACCTTCTCCCGCCACTCGGGCTGCGTCTCGAGCAGCAGCTCGTACGCCCGCAGCCCGCGCACGATGTTCTTCGACAGCTCCGTGCGGTCGACCCGCACGATCACCTTGCGCCCGGGCCCCACCTGCTCCCGCAGCGCGGCGAGCCGCTCTTCCACGTCGGCCGCGCGCGAGCGCTCCCGCAGGAAGTCCGCGTCGGCGCCGAGCCCGTGCACCCCGATCCGCGTACCGGACGTACCGCCGAGGATCCGCGTACAGCACTCGGTGAACGCGTCCGCCCAGCGCCGGGTCAGGAAGGCCAGCCGGTCCGCGCCGAGCATCCCGTTCAGGAGCTGCTCGGCGATGTCGTCGGGGAGCATCCGGAAGTAGTCGACGGGCGCCCACGGCGTGTGCGAGAAGTGCCCGATCCGCAGGTCGTCGCGGAGCGCGCGGAGCATCCCCGGCACCAGTGCCAGGTGGTAGTCCTGCACCACGACGGTCGCGCCCGGCGCCGCCTCCTCGGCCAGCGCCTCGGCGAACGCCCGGTTGTACGCCTCGTAGGAGGCCCACTGGCGGCGGAACTCCGGGTCGAACGACGGCTCCAGAGGCGTCTGGTACAGCATGTGGTGCACGAACCACAGCACCGAGTTCGCGATCCCGTTGTACGCGTCCGCGTGCACGGCCGGGTCGATGTCCAGCATCCGCACGCCCGGCTCGGCGACCCCGCGCCGCACGGCCTCCCGGTCCCCGTCGCCGAGCGCCGCGCACACCCAGAGCTTGTCGTCGACGACGCTGAGGGCGGAGACGAGCCCACCGCCGCCGCGCTTCGTCTCGATCGAACCGGCGCCAGGGGAGTCCCCGACGACGTACGAGACCGGGCCGCGGTTGGACGCGACGAGAACCTCAGCAGCACCACGCGTGGAAGCCATAGAGCGAAACTAGCCCGCCCCGGAAACGCTCAAACGTACGGCCGGACTCCATCAGGAGCCCGGCCGTATACGACGCCTTCAGGGGTGCGTCAGTCCTTGCGGCCGCGGACCGCGGCGAGGACGAGGGCGCCGAGGCCGCACAGCGAGACGGCGAGCCCGCCGTACAGCAGCGTGTGCGGGCCGGAGCCGGTCTCGGCCAGCTCCGGGCCGGCCGGCTGCGAGGGCGCGGGACGGGCCTGCTGGCGCTTGGTGACGATGACCGCGGTGCACGGGTCGTCGCCGCCGCGCGGGCGGGCCGTGCAGGTGGTCTTCGGCACCTCGCCGGTCACCGGGAGCACGGTGACGTCGCCGGGCGTGCAGGACACCCGGACGTTCGCTCTGATGACGACCTTGCCGTGGGCGGGCACGTCACCCGTCCAGTAGTAGGTCGAGCCCTTCTTGGTGAGCGTGCCGGCCGAGGCGGTCGGGGTGCCGGTGACGTGCTTCGCGGGGAAGGAGACCGAGGCGTTCTTGCGCGGGTGGCCGCTGGTGTTGCGCAGGGTGATCGTGTCGCGGACCGTGGCGCAGGGCGGTGCGGTCGGCGTCTCCGGCCGGTTCACGATGTCCAGCGGCGGCACCGGGGCCGGCGGCTTCGGCGGCGTCTCGATCGGCGGCGTGATGCCGCAGTTCGGGTCGGTGGAGCCCGCGTCGCAGTTGGTGCGCGGGGTGTCGGCGACGATGTTGTTGGTGAGCTTGCCGTCGCCGCTGACCGGGTCGTTGACCTTCACCGAGTAGGTGACCGTGGCGGTCTGTCCTGCGGGGATGTCGCCGGTGTAGCTGATCCGCGGGCTGGTGTAGGAGACCGTCCCGGTGCTCGCCTGCGCGTCGTCGTTGTACGTCGCGTCGTCGAGGTTGTCCGTCAGGTCGTCGGTGAACTTGGCGTTCGGGTAGTCGAGCTTGCTGATGTTCGTCGCCTTGACCGTGTAGGTCAGGGTGCCGCCCGGCTTCACCTTGGCGGGACTGGCCGTCTTGGTGATCTCCAGGTCGGGGACCGGGACGGACAGCGCGAACGCCGAGGGGACGTAGGTGTCGCCCTTGGTGGTGAAGCTCAGCGTGGTGGAGGTGGCGCCGACCGGGATCGGCTCGGCCTGCGCGGCCCGCGAGGAGCCGCCGGTGACGTCGAACTCCTTCGCGTCGATGCTCAGGTTGTTGATCATCTTCGGGTCGAGGGCGCCGTCGTCCTCGCTGATGAAGAAGTTGTTGGTGTTGCCGGTGTGGCTCTCGACCATGTTCTGGCCGCCGACGAGGAACCGGTCGCCCGGGGTGTTCCAGTCGCCCTCGTACGCGGTGACGCTCGCGTGCGGTTCGCCGTCGGTCCGGTAGAAGCCGCTGACGTCGACGGTGGTGGCGGGCGAGGTGGAGCGCTGCAGGACGTGGCCGCCGTAGACGTAGATGTTGCGGCGGTCGGGCGCGTACTGGTCGTTCGGGGCGTCGTACTTGTAGACGACGGTCATGGACCAGCCGGCCACGCAGCCCTTGCCGGTGGGCGCCCAGACGTCGCCGACGGCGACCGGGATCGGGGCGCCGGTACCGGTGATGCCGCTGAACAGGTTCGTGACGTCGGCCTCGCCCGTGTAGTAGTGCGGACCGCTGGTCGTCGCCGGGTCCCGCACCAGGTTCTCCGGGGCGACCTTGCTGGGTGCGGTGCCGTTCACGCCGACCACGGGCACGGCGTCGGTCGGTTCGCCGGGCGAGGGCAGCACGTCGGCGCCGGAGATGTCGCAGCGCTTCATCTGGGCGCCGCTCGGCCCCCGGTACGTGCCGTCGTTGCCGCCGAAGAAGAGGCGGGCGTAGGCGACCTGGGCGCCCGGCGGGAGGGCGACCTGACCGGTGCTGGAGCCGTACTCCGCCGTGGTGCCCGCGGTGTTGATCCGCTCCATGACGAACGTGTTGTTGTTGTCCCGGCCCTCGCCGTTCGCGGCGACGGCACAGCGGGACGCCATGTCCGCCGGCGCGGTCGGGCACCCCATGACCGTGTTGCCGATGGTCTTGAAGTCGCCGTACAGCGCCTCGTCGTACCGCTTGGCGAAGGGGGAGACCACGTCTGCCGACGCGGGGCTCGCGGAGAGGCCGGTGAGGGGGCCGGCCAGGGCGGCGGTGGCGGCGAGCCCCGCCGCCAAGCCCTTTGCGTGTCTAAGCCACATAAGGGGCAATGTAGGCAAAACATACGAATGCCCTCAGTTACGCCACGCGACGCTCCGCATACTCGCTGATCTCGGCCATCGGCGGCCGCTCCTCGGTGTCCACCTCATGGACCCGCGGTTCGAACCCACGTTCCCCGCGCTCGAACTGCGTGAGCACGGGCCGCACCAGATGCCCCCGCGCGAGCCGCAGCTGCGCCGTGCGGTAGATCGCCGCCGCCATCCGCCCGAGCGCCTGCCCGTCCTGGTGGCGGTGGATCCTGACCCCCACGTCGACCTGGGCGAGCGCGTCCAGGCCCACGGTGTGCAGCGCGTCCACCAGGAGGCCCAGCTCCACGCCGTACCCCACGGGGAACGGCAGCCGTTCGAGCAGCGACCTGCGGGCCGCGTACTCGCCGCCCAACGGCTGGACGAATCCCGCCAGTTGAGGCCAGTGCAGATTGAGGATCGGCCGCGCCATCAGCTCGGTGACGCGACCGCCCTGGCCCGCGGCGCCGTCCAGCGGACGGTCGTACATCGCCTTCACGAAGTCCACGTCGGGGTCGGTCAGCAGCGGGCCGACGATCCCGGAGACGAAGTCCGCGGAGAACTCCTTCAGGTCCGCGTCGACGAAGCACACGATGTCACCGGAAGTGACGAGCAGCGAACGCCACAGCACCTCACCCTTTCCGGGCCTGGCCGGGATGCGCGGCAGGATCGTGTCCCGGTGCACGACCCGGGCCCCGGCCGCCGCGGCCGCCTCGGCGGTGCGGTCGGTCGAGCCGGAGTCGATCACGACGATCTCGTCGACGAGCGGCACGGCCTCCGTCATCAGCTCGCGCCGGATCACGGAGACGATCTCGCCGACCGTCTCCTCCTCGTTGAGCGCGGGCAGGACGACGCTCACCGTCCGGCCCGACGCCCGCTTCGCGGCGATCAGCTGCTGGCGCGGGCGGTCGGCCACGGACCAGGAACGCCTGCTCAGCCAGCGCTCGACCTCTTCCAGCACGGTCAGGGGCCTCCCGTATGTGATCCATCTCGCGGTTCGGACGACTATCTCAAGGGTCCAGGGCTTCGGTTACAGTCTTGAACAACGTCGGTGACCATCGCATGTCGGGGGTCCCGGACGTCACAATCGAATACCGCTCATCCAGAGGGGCAGAGGGATACGGCCCGTTGAAGCCCCGGCAACCCTCCAGCCGGTCTCGTCCGCACATCGCAGTGCGTCCGCGAGGCTCCCGGCTAGGGAAGGTGCCAAATCCGTCTCGCGGCGAGATGCGTCGCGAGGAAGATGAGGAGAAAGGGCCTCGCCTCTCATGGCTGCACAGACTGTCGCGACCGAACCCACGACCGCCACCACCGTCGACCTCGGTCCCGCCTCCGGGCTCTCCTGCCGCGAGTGCGGCGCACAGTTCCCGCTCGGACCGATCTTCGCCTGCGTCGAGTGTTTCGGGCCTCTGGAAGTCGCGTACGACCTGCCCGTCGGCGACCCTGAGGCACTCCGCAAGCAGATCGAGGCCGGTCCCGCCAACATCTGGCGCTACGCCCCGCTGCTGCCCGTCCCGGCCGACGTCGCCGAGAAGCCGAACCTGAACCCCGGCTGGACCAAGCTCGTCAAGGCCGACAACCTCGCCCGTGAACTCGGCGTCGAGCAGGGCAAGTTGTTCGTCAAGGACGACTCCGGCAACCCCACGCACTCCTTCAAGGACCGGGTCGTCGCGCAGGCCATCGAGGCCGCTCGCGCCTTCGGCTTCACCACGCTGTCCTGCTCCTCCACGGGCAACCTGGCCGGTGCCGTCGGCGCCGCCGCGGCCCGCGCCGGCTTCCGCTCCTGCGTGTTCATCCCGCACGACCTGGAGCAGGGCAAGGTCGTCATGGCCGGTGTCTACGGCGGTGACCTCGTCGCCATCGAGGGCAACTACGACGACGTGAACCGCTTCTGCTCCGAGCTCATCGGCGACCCGCTGGGCGAGGGCTGGGGCTTTGTGAACGTGAATCTCCGCCCGTACTACGGCGAGGGTTCCAAGACGCTCGCGTACGAGATCTGCGAGCAGCTCGGCTGGCAGCTGCCCGACCAGCTGGTCATCCCGATCGCGTCCGGCTCGCAGTTCACGAAGATCGACAAGGGCCTGAAGGAGCTGATCGCGCTGGGCCTCGTCGAGGACAAGCCGTACAAGCTCTTCGGCGCCCAGGCCGAGGGCTGCTCCCCGGTCTCCGTCGCCTACAAGGGCGGCCACGACGTGGTCCGCCCGCAGAAGCCGAACACGATCGCCAAGTCGCTCGCGATCGGGAACCCGGCCGACGGCCCGTACGTCCTGGACATCGCGCGCCGCACCGGCGGCGCCGTCGAGGACGTCACCGACGAGCAGGTGGTGGACGCCATCAAGCTGCTCGCGCAGACGGAGGGCATCTTCGCCGAGACGGCGGGCGGTGTGACGCTGGGCGTCACGAAGAAGCTCATCGAGGCGGGCCTCATCGACCCGTCCCTGACGACGGTCGTCCTGAACACGGGCGACGGCCTCAAGACCCTCGACGCGGTCGCCGATTCCTCCCAGGCGACGGCGACGATCCGCCCGAGCCTGGACGCGTTCCGCGACGCCGGTCTCGCCGCCCACTGAGCCACCATCCGCCCCAGCAGTACGGGAGTCACCCAGCCATGAGCGTCAACGTCCGCATCCCCACCATCCTCCGCACCTACACCGGCGGCCGGGCCGAGGTCCCCGCCGAGGGTGCGACCCTCGCCGACGTCATCGCCGACCTGGAGAAGAACCACACCGGCATCGCCGCCCGCGTCCTCGACGACCAGGGCAAGCTGCGCCGCTTCGTCAACGTCTACGTCAACGACGACGACGTCCGCTTCGAGCAGGGCCTGGAGACGGCCACGCCGGACGGCGCCGGCGTCTCGATCATTCCCGCCGTCGCCGGCGGCTGCTGAAACCGGACGATCTTTTAGCGTTCTACGCAGAGTCACGTCAATTGCCCCCTCCGCGAGAGAAGCGGAGGGGGCAATTCTGCATGGTTGAGCGCGGTACAGTTGGGGAAGCTGCTTCGTTCTCGTACGTGGTGCATGACGGGCGCATATGAGTTCCCGCCCGGAACCCGACAAGAAGCAGCCAAAGTATCCCGCCCTTTCGGGCTCTTTACGGCTTTTGTTCGGCCCGACTTGCCCTGGGATCCAGTGAGTTGGCCCGGTTTCCCCGATCGGGCGTGCCCAGAATTCTCGTCCGATTGACCTGTTGCAGACGGCAGTTGGGCAGATACATTCAGCCGCGGTCGACGCGTTCCGGCGCACACCCCCAAACCCTTTGGGGAGTGAGGTCTGACCCGGGATCGCGAAGTGCGGTCTCGCGCAAGGGCCAGTAATAGGGGAGTTAGGCATGGCTCAGGGCACCGTCAAGTGGTTCAACGCGGAGAAGGGGTACGGCTTCATCGCGGTCGACGGTGGTGCGGATGTTTTCGTCCACTACAGCGCGATTCAGATGGACGGCTACCGCACCCTCGAAGAGGGTCAGCGAGTGGAATTCGAGATCTCGCAGGGCCAGAAGGGGCCGCAGGCCGACATGGTCCGCCTGGCCGCCGGCTGAAGCGCGCGACTGACTGCAAGCTTCATACTTCGTACGTCATGGAGGGCTCGTCTCCCGGTCTCCGGGGGCGGGCCCTTCGTGCTGCGCGGGTGGCCCGGATCTCCGGTAGGCGCTTGCACTCGCATGGGCCGAGTGCTAATCATTGGGCTTAGCACTCTCCCAGTGAGAGTGACAGAACTTGGATCGGGTCGGTGAGGCCCGCAGACCGGGTGGGGCAAGGAACCACAAGGGCTGCAGGCCGTCCGTCGCGGGCACCAGCACGGTCCGTTTGCGTTTCCACCCCGTCCGGGAGGACCACTTCACATGGCCAAGATCATCGCGTTCGACGAGGAGGCACGGCGCGGCCTCGAGCGCGGCATGAACCAGCTCGCCGACGCCGTCAAGGTGACCCTGGGCCCCAAGGGTCGCAACGTCGTCCTCGAGAAGAAGTGGGGCGCCCCCACGATCACCAACGATGGTGTGTCCATCGCCAAGGAGATCGAGCTCGAGGACCCGTACGAGAAGATCGGCGCCGAGCTGGTCAAGGAGGTCGCGAAGAAGACGGACGACGTCGCCGGTGACGGCACGACGACCGCGACCGTCCTGGCCCAGGCCCTGGTGCGCGAGGGTCTGCGCAACGTGGCCGCCGGTGCCAACCCGATGGCCCTCAAGCGTGGCATCGAGAAGGCCGTCGAGGCCGTCTCCGCCGCTCTCCTTGAGCAGGCCAAGGACGTGGAGACCAAGGAGCAGATCGCTTCGACGGCCTCCATCTCCGCCGCCGACACCCAGATCGGCGAGCTCATCGCCGAGGCCATGGACAAGGTCGGCAAGGAAGGCGTCATCACCGTCGAGGAGTCGCAGACCTTCGGTCTGGAGCTCGAGCTCACCGAGGGCATGCGCTTCGACAAGGGCTACATCTCGGCGTACTTCGCCACCGACATGGAGCGTATGGAGGCGTCGCTCGACGACCCGTACATCCTCATCGTCAACTCGAAGATCGGCAACGTGAAGGACCTCCTTCCGCTGCTCGAGAAGGTCATGCAGTCCGGCAAGCCGCTGCTGATCATCGCCGAGGACGTCGAGGGCGAGGCCCTGTCGACCCTGGTCGTCAACAAGATCCGTGGCACCTTCAAGTCCGTCGCCGTCAAGGCCCCGGGCTTCGGTGACCGCCGCAAGGCCATGCTC
The DNA here is from genome assembly GCF_024448165.1 of Streptomyces longispororuber. Taxonomy (GTDB): domain Bacteria; phylum Actinomycetota; class Actinomycetes; order Streptomycetales; family Streptomycetaceae; genus Streptomyces; species Streptomyces longispororuber_A. The sequence goes on along the minus strand of NZ_JAMOLN010000163.1, from coordinate 3,924 downwards.
GGCGACATCGCCATCCTCACCGGTGGCACCGTCATCTCCGAGGAGGTCGGCCTCAAGCTGGAGAACGCCGGTCTCGACCTGCTCGGCCGCGCCCGCAAGGTCGTCATCACCAAGGACGAGACGACGATCGTCGACGGCGCCGGTGACAGCGACCAGGTCCAGGGCCGCGTCAACCAGATCCGTGCCGAGATCGAGAACTCGGACAGCGACTACGACCGCGAGAAGCTGCAGGAGCGCCTGGCGAAGCTCGCCGGCGGTGTTGCGGTCATCAAGGCCGGTGCCGCGACCGAGGTCGAGCTCAAGGAGCGCAAGCACCGCATCGAGGACGCCGTTCGCAACGCGAAGGCGGCCGTCGAGGAGGGCATCGTCGCCGGTGGTGGCGTGGCCCTGCTGCAGGCCTCCGCGGTCTTCGAGAAGCTCGAGCTCGACGGTGACGAGGCGACCGGCGCCAACGCCGTGAAGCTCGCCCTGGAGGCCCCGCTCAAGCAGATCGCCGTCAACGGTGGTCTCGAGGGTGGCGTCGTCGTGGAGAAGGTTCGGAACCTGGCCGTCGGCCACGGTCTGAACGCCGCCACGGGCGAGTACGTCGACATGATCGCCGAGGGCATCCTCGACCCGGCGAAGGTGACCCGCTCTGCCCTGCAGAACGCCGCCTCCATCGCCGCGCTGTTCCTCACCACCGAGGCCGTCATCGCCGACAAGCCGGAGAAGGCGGGCGCTGCCCCGGCCGGCGGCGGCATGCCGGGCGGTGACATGGACTTCTGAGCCGCTCGACGGTTCAGCCTGTCCTTTCCCGAGGGCGGCACCTTCTCTTCGCGAGAGGGTGCCGCCCTCGGGCGTTTTCCGGGGCCGCCCGCGAGGCCAAGATTTTCCTTGTCCGCCCGATGATCACGGGTTATGGTCCCCCGGCATATGTCAGGGGATCGGGGTGGGTGGGGGACATGGCGGACAGTAATGACGTGCCCGAGAAGGGCATGAATCCGTGGGGCCAGGCGATATCGGCCGTGGCGCTGGTGGGGGCGCTCGCCGTCGGATTCTGGGCGATCTCGAAGAACCAGACGGACACCGGCGCGGGCGCCGAGGCGAAACCCGCGGTCTGCTCGGGCGGCGAGGCCGAGAAGGGCGACAAAGCGGCGGGCCGGGCGTACGGAGCGCAGCTGTGCACCGCGCTCAACCGCTCCGACCTCGCCGAACTCCTCGGTACACCGGGGGAGACCGCCAAGAGCGCGAGTGGCGGCGGGGGCTCGATCGGCACGGGCAGCAGCAAGATCCCGCACCCCTCGTCGCGGGTCGAGTTCGACACGTACACGGTGACCCTGTCGGCGACGTACAACAAGCTCACCGTGGCCACGACCGCCGAGCTGCTCGCCGACGAGGTCCAGCCGCAGAAGGTGCTCGGCCGCAACGCGGCCCTCTACTCCGACCGCACCATCAGCATCGGCTTCCGCCTCGACGGCAGCGACGCGACCAGCGCGCCGGGCGTCCCGGCCCGGGTCCTCGTCGTCCCGTTGCACGACAAGGACAGCGGCGGCTTCTACGAGCTGACCCTGTGGCGCTCGGACGGCGGGGTGCCGGACGACACGACGCTGATCCAGGTCGCCGAGCGGGTGCTGCCGACGATCCCGGGGTGGAAGGACCGCGCCCGCGCCTGAGCCGGCGGTCCTCGGCTCCTAGCGGGAGGAGACGGGGGACTCCTGGTAGCTGGTCCACGCCTCGCGGCCGGCCTGCGCGGCGCTCTGGGCGGCGCTCTGGGCCTGGTGGAGGGCGCGGGACGCCAGCTCGGCGGGCGGCACCTCCCACGCGCCGGTCCAGGTGCGGCCCGCGCGCGCCAGCTCGAAGACCAGGACGCCGACACCGGCCGCGGCGGTGAGCATGCCGAGGCCGGTCAGGGCGGCGCCGGTGACCAGGCGCCGCTGATCGGGGCGGAACTCGGTCCAGGAGATCTTGGAAAGAGTGCTGTCAGCCATGGGGTCAGGATGCGGGAGAGCGCGCCCCGGCGCATGTGGAGAGCGGCGCACGGGTACGGGAACGGGGCTCGGTCCAGGTAAGTGAAACGCCGCCGCCAAGCGTGGAGAGGGCGTGGAGCAGCTGGAGTTCAGGGAGTTCTACCGCGCCAGTCAGGGCGACTGTCTGCGGACCGTGCTCGCGTGTGTGGGGGACCGGCAGCTCGCCGAGGACCTGGTGGCCGACGCGTATGCGAAGGCCTGGGCGTCCTGGGCGAGGGTGGGCCGGCATCCGGCGCCGCGGGCGTGGGTCGTGCGGACGGCGCTGAACACGCGGGTGTCGTGGTGGCGCAGGCGGCGCCGGGAGGTCGCCGTCGGCGGCGTGCCCGACGTCGCGGGCCATGCCGATCCGCCGGGCGGACTCGATCCCACGCTCCTCGCCGCGTTGCGCGAACTGCCGCGCAGACAGCGGGAGGTGATCGCCCTGCGGGTCCTGCTCGACCTGGACACCCGGGCGACCGCGCGGGCCCTCGGGATCGCCGAGGGCACCGTCACCGCCCATCTGTCGCGGGCCGTCACGGCGTTGCGCGGGCATCTGGTGACAGCGGAGGAGGGCGAGCGATGACGAACACGAACGAGGGCCTGGACGAGGTGCGGGGCGCGCTGCGGGAGGCGTTCGACGACGTGGGCATGGCGGTGCCCGTCGAGCGGATCGAGGCGCTGGGCCGGGCGCGGCGCCGCAGGCGGCGGGTGCTGACCACGGCGGGCGGCTGCGCGGCGGTGGCCGGGCTCGTGCTGGCGGTGCCGGGCATCGGAGGCGGCACGGCGCCGCCGGCCGGGCCGGGGGACGCCACGGGTGCGGGTGCGGTGCACGTGCGCACGGCCGCGTACACCGTCGACACGAAGACGGACGGCACGGTGCACGTGACCTGGGACAAGGCCCGCTACTTCACCGACCACGCGGGGCTCGAACAGGCGCTGGACCAGGCCGGGTTCCCGGTGCTGATCAAGGAGGGCGAGTTCTGCAAGGGGCCCGGGGACGGGGACGTCGGGCCGAGCGGGATCGGGCCGGGCGTGGACAAGGTGATGCGCGGTGAGCGGGTGTCCGACGACCGGGTCACGTTCGTCTTCACGCCGTCGGCGATGCCGGCGGGCAAGCAGCTCTTCATCGGCTATCTCGACGCCGAGCAGCTGAAGGTGACGGACGGCCGCCCGGGTTCGGTGGAGCGCCTCGTGCCGACCGACGAGCCGCTGACGTGCACGACGCGGACGCCGCCGAAGCACGACTAGGGCGGCCGGGTCAGCGGGCGCGGCGGGCCCGGTAGCCCTGCATCTTCGCGCGGGCGCCGCAGGTGTCCATGGAGCACCAGCGGCGCCGGCCGGGACGGCTCTCGTCGACGAAGAGCAGGGTGCAGTCGGGTGCGGCGCACTCCCGGACACGGTGGGCGTGCGGTCCCGTCAGGAGGTCGACGCCGTCCCGGGCGACCAGCGTCAACAGGTCGCCCGTGAGGTGGAGTTGGGGCCGCTCCAGGGTCGCGGCGCCGTTCTCGCTGACGGCGAGGCGGGGGCCGGGCAGGGAGCGGGAGGACCAGGCGCTGACCGTGTCCAGGTCGGCCGGGCCCGGTGCGCCGGTCAGGGCCCGGTAGAGGGCCTCGCGCAGGTGGCGGGCCTGCGTGAGGGTCCGGGTCGTGGCGTCCGGCAGCGGTCCCTCGGACAGGCTCGCCTCGTGGCACCAGCGGGACAGGTCGTCCGGCGTGCGCAGCCGCTCGACCGGTTCGGGTCCGCGTTTGCCCAGCGTGGCCGTGAAGTTGACCGAGAGCCTTCCGCCGTACCAACGGAAGTCCAGGAGGCCGGGGTGCGTGTCCATGATGGGTGCACGCTAGCAGGTTACTGGTTTGACAGGTAACGTCCCGGTTCGTCCAGAGCTTCTCGCGCGGTTCCCCGAAAAGGCCGGGCCCCGCGGAGCTCGGGGGTGGCTTCC
>NZ_JAMOLN010000162.1 GCF_024448165.1 Streptomyces longispororuber | reverse complement strand
GCGAGCGCCCCCGCGACCGCGAGCAGCCCGCCCCGGCCGATCCGCTCCCCCAGCAGCACGCGCGCCCCGGCCGCGATGAGCACGGGTCCCGCGCCGAGCGTCACCACGGTCGCCACGGCGAGGCCGGTCACCCCGACGGCGGCGAAGTAGGCGGTCTGGAACACGGCGAGCGCCAGACCGAGCACGGTCAGCCGGACGCTCCGGCGCCCCCTCGGCTCCCGCGTCACGGACCGCGGCGTACGGCGCAGTGTCCGCGCCAGGACGAGCAGGACCAGGCCACCGGCGCACCGCCAGAACGACAGGGCCAGGGGGCCGAGGTCGCTGACGCGGAACACCAGGGAGGCGGCGGCGCCGGCGGTGCCCCAGGCGACACCGGCGACGACGAGGTACATCAGGCCGCGCGCGACCGGCAGCGGGGCGCGGGCAGCGGAATCTTCGGTGGCGGCGGACAGGGTCGAGCCCGCCGAGACGGCATGCGACACGTGGATCTCCACGAAGAGGGTCCCGGACGTCCGGGACCGAGGGACACGGACCGACGTGGTGCGGGCAGCCGTGACCGCGGAGTCCCTCCAGGAGTTCACGCACCGCCCGCAGCGGGGCCCGGCAGACCGATCCACCCCGCTCGGCGGGGAATCGAAGCCCACCCTCGGGCGGCCCGGCGCATCCCACGGCACCGCCCCGACCCGCACGCGCGGGTCAGGCGGCAAGGGAGCCACCGGGTCGGCCCAGGTCCGGCCAGAAGCCGGACAGGCCCTAGCCGGCCGGCGGCGGGAGAACGAGCCAGTGCGTATGCATGATCGCGAGCCTAGACGGCCCGGCCCGACCGGGACAACGCGGTTTCCCGCTCCTCCTCGTCGGGCTGGTCGGGCTCGTCGGGCGCCTGCGACGTCGGCTGCTCCGGCTTCGACGACTGGGCGATGAACGCCCCGACCAGCACGACGGCACCACCGAACAGCTGCGGCGCCGAGAGGTGTTCGCCGAGCAGGACCCAGGCGAGCACGGTCGCGATGACCGCCTCCAGGCACGCCACCACACCGGCCACCTGCGGCGACAGCTTGCGCACCGAGACCACCCCGGTGACGTAGGCGACCACGGTGGCGAGCAGCACGATCCAGCAGAGCAGCAGCCAGGCGGGCACGGACGTGCCGTTCATGTCGGCGCTGCCCGCGAGCACCGACCAGTCCATCCCCCAGGGGCGGGCGATGACGGTGAGCAGGACGGCGCCCACCAGCAGCCCGTACGCGATCACACCGAGCGGGTCCGGCACCTCGCCCCCGGAGGCCCCCGCGTCGGTGCCCTGATCGGACAGGACGAAGTAGCCGACCTGGCAGCAGGCGGCGCCGAGCGCGAGCAGCAGCCCGAGCGCGTCGAAGCTCAGCCCGGCCCACACCTCGACGACACAGGCGAGGCCGCCGACCGCGAGGACGACGCCCAGGGCGGCGGCCTTCGTGACCGGCTTGCGCTGCACGAACCGCACCCAGCCGAGCACCAGCGCGGGCGCCAGGTACTCGATGAGCAGGGCGACGCCGACCGGGATCCGGGAGATCGCGGCGAAGTAGCAGGCCTGGACACCGGCGACCGCGAGCAGTCCGAACCCGGCGAGCAGCGCGGGCCGGGTCCTGACGAGGGAACGGTGCCGCCAGGCGATCGGCAGCATGACGAGCGCGGCGCCCGCGACCCGCAGCCACACCACGTAGAGGGAGTCGAGCCCCGCCTCGATCAGCGGTTTGGCCGCGACTCCCGAACCGCCGAACGCCAGCGCCGAGACCAGGGCGAGCCCCAGTCCGAAGCCGCGCGAGCTGGTTCCCTGACTCCCCTGAGACCCCTTTGACCCGTGCACCGGCACATCATGACAGGGCGAGTCAGGACCGTCACCCCCAATGACCCCTGTCTCACAGAACGGACGCGTCCTGCTGCGCGGGGAGCGTCAGTTGAGCCGCTGCCGCAGCCGGGACACGTCGACCCCGGCCCGGCCGAGCACCTCGACGGCCCGGCACTCCATGTCCTCGGCGAGCGCGGCCAGGACGTCGACGCCCCGGGCCCGCTCGTCCCCGCGGGCGGTGGCCCGCTCGACGCCCGACTCCATCGCGGCGGCCGCGACGGACGACCAGCCGGGAGCGCCCCGGACGACCGGAACTGCGCCGGAGTCCTCGACGGAGCCCTGCCACTGCAGCCCGTATCCGATGCTGCGCTGCACGAGGTAGCCGAGCAGCCGGGCGACCTGGCCGCCGTCGGCGAAGGCGTCGCGCACCTCCGGATCGGTCTCCAGGAGGGAGTGCAGCAGATGGGCGGTGTCGATCTGGCGGTCCCCGTCCCGCACCGCACGGCGCCGCGCGCCCGCGACGACCAGGGCCAGCTCGTCACTGAGCGGGGCGTCCGGGAGATGGGCGGCGTCCGAAGGGGTAGGGCTTTGCACGTATCCCACCTCATCAGCCCCGATGCACAGGAACATCCCCGTCGGGGAGCATCTTCGCGTCCGACACAAGGTGGGCACGGGCGAGCGACATCTCCTCCTTACGGATGAGATCGTGCCGTTCTCCCCCGAGGGACGCGCGCCGCCTTGCGTTGCACCCGGGACGCAACCACGACCCCCTCGTCACTCGTCCCTCACAGACATGGAGAGCAGGTGCTGGCACGTGGCCCTGCCCGCGATCGACGGCAGGCAGTACGTGTACCGGGTGTACGCCCCGGACGACGCGCTGCCCGCCGACCTGTTCTGGGACGCCTGGCACTGCCACGACGAGGGGCCGCATCCGCGCGCGTACGACCTCTTCGACGCGGCGCGGATCGAGCTGGTGGGCTGAGCACCCGCGTCCAGAATTTCTGACGGTTCATCAGTATTGAATGTTCGAGGCCGCGCGGCTACGTTCCGCGACGACGCGACACCGCAGCCCGTCATGGCTCTCGACTCAAAGGGGTGGCCGCATGGCCGAAGTCAGCGCGGAAGCACGCATCGAGGCGCCCACCGAGAAGGTCTGGGCGCAGCTCACGGACTTCTCCTCGTACGGGGAGTGGAACGCCACCCACACGAGCTTCCCCAAGGGAGCTCCGGCCGCGCTGGAGGTGGGCGGCCAGTTCGAGGAGAACATGAAGCTGATGGGCTTCCCGGCCGAGGTCACCTGGACCGTCGAGGACCTTCAGACGCCGCGCACCCTCGCGATCCGCGGCAAGGGGCCGATGGGCGTGAACGTCGGCACGCGCTACACGCTCACCCCGGACGGCGACGCCACGACGGTGCGCATCGACGGCGAGTTCACCGGCGCCGCGGTCTCCCTGATGGCGGGCAAGCTCAAGGACTCGGCGACGGCCGCGCTCAACGAGTCGCTGCGCAAGCTGGGCGGCCTGGTGACCTGACGCCGCTCCCCCGCCGCACCCACGCGAAGAGGCGCCCCGCACCATCAGGTACGGGACGCCTCTTCCGCGCTCTGTCCCCGTCAGGAGCCCGCACGGGCTCAGTCCTCGTCGGCGAGGATCAGGTACAGCTTCTTGCGCGCGTCGGTGATGACGGAGAGCGCCTTGTCGCGCTGCTCCTTGCTGCCGGTCTTCCAGACCTGGCCGAACGCCTCCATCAGACCGAAGCCGGCCTGCCGGATCTCGTTCATGGCCTCCCAGTCGACGCCTCGACCGGCCTCCTCCCAAGGGGCGTCGGGCCCCTCTTCGGCGGCGGTGGCGCCCGCGTCGGTGAGCGAGAAGAGCTTCTTGCCGCCCTCGCTCGCGCTGGTGATCAGGCCCTCGTCCTCGAGCAGCTGGAGCGTCGGGTAGACCGAGCCGGGGCTCGGCTTCCACGCGCCGCCGCTGCGCTCGGCGATCTCCTGGATCATCTCGTAGCCGTGCATCGGGCGGTCCTTCAGCAGCGCCAGGATCGAGGCGCGCACATCGCCGCGCCGTGCCCTGCCGCGCGGCCCGCCGCCTCGGCCGCCGCGCCCGCCCCAGGGGCCGCCGGGCCCACCGAAGCCCGGGCCGAAGGGGCCGAACGCCGCGCGCCGGCCCTCGAAGCCGCCGCGCTCGAAGTCGCCCCGGCCCTGGTGGCCGGGTCCGTGGTGTCCATGTCCGTGGTCGTGTCCGTGGGTACGCATGGGAATCAGTCCTTTCACAACTGATCGTGGGTTTCGTTGACCGCGATCATTGACCGATCGCGATGCCTCAACGATATATCGGAACAGTTCGCATGGCAACACCCACCGAGGAAACCGTCGCGGCGCCCGTCGATCCGGGGGCGCCCGCGCCGAGGACGGGCCGCCGTCCGCCGGAAACGGGGCCAGGCGTGCCGGATTGGCCTTGGGCACCGGGCGCGGACCTCAATTACCGTCTCCGACATGCGTATTCGTATCGTCGACGCCTTCACCGACCGGCCCTTCGCCGGCAACCCCGCCGGAGTGCTGCTCCTCGACGCCTTCCCGGACGACGCCTGGCTGCAGAGCGTCGCCGTCGAGGTCAATCACGCCGAGACCGCCTTCGCGCACCCGCTGCCCGAGGGAGGCGAGGCCGACTGGGCGCTGCGCTGGTTCACCCCGGCCACCGAGGTCGACATGTGCGGCCACGCCACGCTCGCCACCGCCCACGTGCTGCACTCCACGGGGACGACGAAGGGCCCGGTCCGGTTCGCCACCCGCAGCGGTGTCCTGGTGGCCACCCCGCACGAGGACGGCTCGCTCACCCTCGACTTCCCGACCGCACCGCTCACCGAGGAGCCGGTGCCCGCCGGCCTCGCCGAGGCGCTCGGGGCCCGCCCGCTGTCCGTGCACGACACGGGCCCCTCGGTCGGCGACCTGCTGGTGGAACTGGCCGACGAACGGACCGTGCGGGGCCTCGCCCCCGACCTGCGGGCGCTCGCCGCGCACTCCCGGCGGGGCGTGATCGCCACGGCCCGGGCCGCGGACCCGGCCGCCGGGCACGACTTCGTGTCCCGCTGCTTCTTCCCGAACGTCGGCATCGACGAGGACCCGGTGACCGGCAGCGCGCACACGGCACTCGCCCCGTTCTGGGCGGGCCGGCTGGACCGCACCGACCTGACGGGACTGCAGGCGTCGGCCCGCACCGGCCTGGTCCGCGTCGGCCTGCGCGGCGCCCGCACCCTGCTCACCGGCAGCGCCGTCACGGTCATCGACGGCGAGCTGACCGCCTGACGCGCTAGGCGGTGGGCAGCCAGTCCACCTTCCCCGCGAGCAGCGCGTATCCGACGAACGCCCCGATGTCCAACAGGGAATGGGCCACCACCAGTGGCCCGACCCGCCCCCACCGCCGGTACAGGTAGGCGAAGACGACGCCCATCGCGAGGTTCCCGAAGAATCCGCCGATGCCCTGGTACAGGTGGTACGAGCCGCGCAGCACGGACGACGCGACGAGCGCCGTGCCCGGCGTCCAGCCCAACTGGCCCAGCCTGCGCAGCAGGTACCCGACGACGATGACCTCCTCCAGTACGGCGTTCTGCACCGCCGAGAGGATCAGCACCGGGTACTTCCACCACACGTCGGGCAACGCCTCCGGCACCACCGTGAGGTTGAAGCCGAGGCCCCGGGCGGCCAGATAGAAGGCGATCCCGGTGCTGCCGATGACGGCGGCGACCGCCGCGCCGCGCGCCCCGTCGAACCACGGCCGCGTCCGGTCGAAGCCGATCGTCCGCAGGCTCTCGCCCTCGCGCAGCAGGAAGTGCGCGACCAGTGCGACGGGCACCAGGGCGCTCGCGATCCCGAACAACTGCCATGCGAGATCCAGCCACGGACGGCCGGGCGCCGCCGAGGCGTTGAGGGTCGCCGCCTGATCCTTCAGACCACCCGGTTTGGTGACCGATCCGACAAAGCTGATCAGCGCGGACACGCCACTCGCACCGAGCGAAAGCCCCAATACGAGCAGTGTCTCGTCCCGGAGAATTCGCCGCGAGAACCCCTCATTGGGAAAAGAACCGGCCACGGACCCCGCCTCCACCTGCACACCTGACTCCACTTCAGTAATCCCGCCTCATCCCTCACGTCGCCCCGCTAGGGTCTCGAATGCAGGTACGAAGATCGCGCGCGACAGGCCGAGGGGGACGGTGCGCCGCAGACCGCCGCACCGCTCCCTCCCCTTGCTTCACCGCTTATATCGCAACTGCCTTTATGGCTCAGGGAGGGCTCCACCGCCATGGGACGTCACAGCAGCATGCCCGACGAGTACGGGACGGCCACCGCCGGCCCGCGGCCTCGGTCGCGCGGCCGCATGGTGGCCATCGCGACGGCCCTCGTCCTCGTCGTCGCGGCGGGCACGGCCCTGGCGGTCCGGAGCGACCTGCTCGACCTCGGTGGCGCCTGCGGCGACGAGGTCCACCTGGAGGTGGTGGCGTCGCCCGACATGGCGCCCGCGCTGCGCGAAGCGGCCGACCACGCCCACGACAAGCAGATCACCTCCGACGGCAACTGCCTCGACGTCCGGGTCACCGCCCGCGACGCGTACAAGGTCGCCGACACCCTGCGGTCGGGCGGCGCGAAGCCGGACTTCCAGGTGTGGGTGCCCGACTCGGACCTGTGGCTCCAGCGCGTGGAACAGAACGCGAAGGCGACGAAGGTCACCACGGCGGGGAACGTCGCGTCGTCGCCGATCGGCGTGGCCATGGTGCCGTCCGCCGCGAAGGCGTTCGGCTTTCCCCGCAAGACGTACAGCTGGACCCAGCTGACCGGCGCCGCGATGGAGGACGACAAGCTGCGGCTGGGCGCCGCCGACCCGGCGCGCAGCGCCACGGGCCTGCTCGCGCTCACCAAACTGGCCGCGTCGGCGAAGGGTGCGGGGGACAAGGACGGCACCCAGGCCGCCGCGATGGCGAAGGTCCTGTCGCAGCGCACGTCCGACACCGACGGCCAGCTGATGGACACGGTGGCGCGCGACGCGTCCGGCACCGAGGAGGGCAACCCGCGGCGCAACCAGGCACTGGTCCTGTCCGAGCAGGCCGCGTACGCCCACAATTCCGACGTCGGTGAGGACAGCGCCCTCGACCTCTTCTACCCCAAGGACGGCTCGCCCCAGCTGAACTACCCGTTCTCGCTGGTCGACGAGCCGTCGATGACCACCGACGAGAGCCGGGCCGCGGTCCGCTTCATCACGCTGCTCGGGGCGCCCGAGGGCCGCTCGATCCTGGAGAAGCACGGCTTCCGCACCGAGGGCGGCGCCTCGCCCGACGCGGTCGCCGCCGAGGCGGGCGCCCGCGCCCCGCAGCCGTACACGGAACCCTCCTCCGACCCGGCCACCGGCGAACAGCTGGAGGAGACCCTCGGCATGTGGACGATCACGGTGCAGAGCGCCCGGATCACCACGGTCGTGGACGCCTCGGCCTCGATGGCCAACCTGGTGCCGGGCCGCGGCCAGTCCCGCATGGAGGTGACGAAGGCGTCCATGCTGGCCGCCCTGTCGACGTTCACGCCCGAGGACGAGATCGGGCTGTGGGAGTTCGCCACGCTGCTCGACGGGACCCGCGACTACAAGAAGCTCGTGCCCACCGAGCGCCTCGGCGACCGCAAGGGCGCCGGCACCCAGCGCGACCGGCTGTCGGCCGCGTTCACCGGCCTGCAGCCGGTGCCCGGCGGAGCGACCGGCCTGTACGACACGACGCTGGCCGCCTACAAGGAGGCCACGTCGTCGTACAAGAGCGGCAAGTTCAACGCCCTGGTGGTGGTGACCGACGGCGTCAACCAGGACCCGGACTCGGTCTCCCGCAGCAGCCTCATCTCCCAGCTGGAGAGCCTCTCCGACCCCGAGCACCCGGTGCCGCTCATCGCCATCGCCGTCGGACCCGACACCGACAAGGACGAGATCGAGCAGATCGCCGAGGCCACCGGCGGTTCGGGCCACCAGGTGAGCGACCCGGCCGACATCCAGCAGGTGATCCTCAAGGCGATCATCGAAGCGGGCGCGAAGACCAACTGACCCGGCTCAGCCGAGCGGCACCGCGGGCTCCGGCAGCCCCACCGGCCAGCTGTGCACGGGCTCCCCGACGTGCATCAGCTCGCAGTACCTGCGGGTGGTCGCCGCCAGCGCCGCGTCCCGCGCGAGTCCGCTCTCCAGGGCCCGGTGGTACGTCGCCGCCTGCCACGCGGCCCCGTTCGTCCGCAGCCGGCACCGCTCCTCGATCACGCCCAGGTAGTGGTCGCGGTCGGCCGGTTCGACACCCCACGCGTCGAGCCCGGCGGCCGCGAGCGGCAGCAGCTCGTCCCGTACGAGGGCCACGGCCGGCACCCGTTCCGTACCGCCGAACCGGCCCCGGCGCGGCCATTCGAGACGTGCCTCGATGCCGTGCCGGCAGGCCTCGTCGAAGTTGCGGGCGGCCGCGTCGAAGGAGAGCCGCGACCACACGGGCCGCGCGTCCTCGGCGAGCGCGCGGACGATGCCGTAGTAGAAGGCGGCGTTGGCGATGACGTCGGTGACGGTGGGCCCGGCGGGCAGCACCCGGTTCTCCACGCGCAGGTGCGGCACGCCGTCGACGACCCCGTACACGGGCCGGTTCCAGCGGTACACGGTGCCGTTGTGCAGCACGAGTTCGGCGAGGCTCGGCACCCCGCCCTCGTCGAGGACGTCGAGCGGCCGCTCCTCGTCCAGGATCGGCAGCAGCGGCGGAAAGTACTTCAGGTTCTCCTCGAAGAGGTCGTACGCCGACGAGATCCACCGCTCCCCGAACCAGGTCCGCGGCCGCACCCCCTGGGCCGCCAGCTCGGGCGGCCGGGTGTCCGTGGACTGCTGGAACAGCGGCGGCCGCGACTCGCGCCACAGCTCGCGCCCGAACAGGAACGGCGCGTTGGCGCCCAGGGCGATCTGCACCGCCGTCACCGCCTGCGCCGCGTTCCACACGTCGGCGAAACGGCCGGGGGTGACCTGGAGGTGCAACTGCACGGACGTGCACGCCGCTTCGGGCGCGATCGACGACGACGTGCAGGTCAGCCGCTCCACCCCGGCGATGTCGAGCGCGAAGTCCTCGCCGCGCGCGGCGACGATCTGATCGTTGAGCAGCGTGTAGCGGTCGACGTCGGAGAGGTTCGCGGAGACCAGGTCCTGCTGGCTCAGCGTCGGCAGAATGCCGATCATCACGATCCCCGCATCGACCTCGTTGGCCTTGCGGTGGGCATAGCCGAGCCCGGTGCGCAGCTCTTCCGCGAGCTGGTCGAGAACGCGCCCGCCGAGCCGGTGCGGCGCAATGTTCACTTCGAGATTGAACATCGCGAGTTCGGTCTGGAAATCACGGCTCGCAATGCGCTCCAGTACTTCCGCATTCATCATTCTCGGCATGCCGTCGGGTCCCGCGAGATTCAGCTCGATCTCCAGACCCATGAGATTCCTGGGCCGATCGAACCGCTTCTCGTCCAGCAGCCGCGCGAGTCCCTCCAGACACTCCTTGAGCTTGTCCCGGTAGCGCCGCCGGTCGGCCAGATCGACCGCTCCCGCAACGACCTTCTCCCCCATGGAAGCGTCCCCTCCTCGCATGGACGACCCGGCGAAATCCCGTCCCGGCCGCGTGTCACGGTGGATGATGCCCAGGCAATGTGATCGATAACGCCCCGCGCGGGCCCGCGGAGCAGTACGCTCCTGGCAGTTACCCCACGGCACATTCCTTAGGCATGCGGCCGTCCGCAGATTCATTCGTCACGGATCTGGTGAAAAACACCGATCGGATTCAGCCGACCGCCCGCTCGAAAGACGCCGAGGTCATCGGGGCGCCACTCACCGGAAACCCGGAAGAATACCCATGAAACAGCGTCAGGACGACGACCGAATAGCACCTTGCCCATCTCTCGGGACGTGCTAGCGGAAACACCGTGTGAACACGCGTCGTATAAACTCCGCGGACGAGACAGAGAGTTGGCGCCCGCGGCCGAGGCCCCCGCCCCCTCTGGCCCGCGCACTCCCGCGTACCTACGCACTCCGCAGCTGACAGCGCCGTCCGCTCGTCCCGCACCGCCCTCGTACCACGTGCCTGTCGAATGAGAGGCGACCCACCATGCCGCTGCATGTCCCCCCGGCTCCCGCGCCCGCCCTGCGCAGCGTTCTCACGGCCCTCGGTTCCCCCACCGTCGTCCGTGAGGCCCGCACTCCGTCCCTGCGCGCCGCACAGGGACCAGCCAGTCCCGAACTCCCTTTGCCCGTCCACGTGTTGGACCACATCACCGAGACCACCGGACCCTCCCGCGCCCGCCTCACCGGCTGGCGCTTCCTGATCCGCTGCGGGGAGCGGGCGGTGGCCGCGGCCGACACGATGCTCACTCCCGACGGCTGGACCTTCTCGCACTTCTTCGAAGGCCCCTACGTCACGTCCACCGAGCGGGCCCTGCGCCAGGCGGAATCCCTGCCGAAGCGCTATCAGCCACGGCTGCTCTCGGTGCCCGAGCTCTACATGCTGACGCTGTGGCTGCACGGCGACTGCACGGCCGACGCCGCGAGCGGCCATCCGGCGGCCGACGACCTCCTGGTCCCGCTCGCCCCCGCGCCCCCCGGCATCGCCGCCCACCGCCCGCACCGGGTGGCGGAGCTGCTGCCGGTCCTCACCCACCGGCTGACGCCCGCCCGGGCCACCCTGCTCGCCTGACGCGACCGGAGACCGATCCACCACCAGACCTGTGCCCCGCGCCGTCCGCCGTCCGGTCGCGGGGCACAGCCATGCGCCCCGGCCCCGTCGGGCCCCACCGGACTAGCCCGGTCCGGCCACCCCGAACCACCCGAAGGGACAGTGCAGTTGAACTGAACCGTCCGTGCGGGTGATGCGTCTCCATCCAGTGAGGACCGCTGCTACGAAATCCCTGCGGATTGACGCCCACAGGGCAACACTGGGTTCCGGACCGAATGAAAACGGGGGGCGGCCATGAACAAGCCTTCGAGCCGCAGCACGGACAGCAACGTCATCGACATCACTTCGCAGCGAAAGATCCCATCCATGTGCCAGCACAAGCCTTCTTGCCCGACAGCTGAATCCGCGGACCGGGAAGCCGCGCTCCCCGTGGCCCACCACCCGGAGCAGGGCTGGAGCCTGCTGTGCAATGGGGTCCTCCTGTTCGAGGACACGGGCGAGCTGCTGCCCAACGGCACGATCATCGCTCCGCACCGCCCGCTGGGCCCGGTGGTGACGGCGGCGTAGGACTCGCCCCGTCAGGGGCGCGGGGTACTGCGCGACCAGCCACACTCAGCCGGCGGCCGCGCAGCCCCCTCGACCGTCACGCCTCGTAGGCGTCCAGCGGCGGGCAGGAGCAGACCAGGTTCCGGTCGCCGAAGGCCTGGTCGATCCGGCGCACCGGCGGCCAGTACTTGTCGGAGGCCTCGACCCCGGCGGGGAAGACACCCTCCTCACGGGTGTAGGCGTGCTCCCAGTCGCCGCCCAGCATCCCGGCCGTGTGCGGAGCGTTCCGCAGCGGATTGTCCTCCGCCGGCCACTCGCCCGACGCGACCTTCTCGATCTCCCCGCGAATGGCGATCATCGCCTCGCAGAAGCGGTCGAGCTCCCCGATGTCCTCGCTCTCGGTCGGCTCGATCATCAGCGTCCCCGCCACCGGGAACGACATGGTCGGCGCGTGGAACCCGTAGTCGATGAGCCGCTTGGCGATGTCGTCGACGCTGACCCCCGTCGCCTTGCTGATCGGCCGCAGGTCGATGATGCACTCGTGCGCGACCAGCCCGGCGGGGCCGGTGTACAGCACCGGGAAGTGCGGCTCGAGCCGCTTGGCGATGTAGTTGGCGGAGAGCACGGCGACCTGCGTCGCGCGCTTCAGGCCCTCGCCGCCCATGAGCCGGACGTACGCCCACGAGATCGGCAGGATCCCGGCGGAGCCCCACGGCGCGGCGGAGATCGGGCCGACGCCCGTCTCGGGACCGGCGCTCGGCTGCAGCGGGTGGTTCGGCAGGTACGGCGCGAGGTGCTCGCGCACACCCACGGGGCCGACACCGGGACCGCCGCCGCCGTGCGGGATGCAGAACGTCTTGTGCAGGTTCAGGTGCGAGACGTCGCCGCCGAAGTGCCCCGGCTTGGCGAGCCCGACCAGCGCGTTGAGGTTGGCGCCGTCGACGTACACCTGGCCGCCCGCGTCGTGCACCGCACCGCAGATGTCGGCGACGTGCTCCTCGAAGACGCCGTGCGTCGACGGGTACGTGATCATGAGGACGGCGAGCTGGTCGGCGTACTGCTCGATCTTGGCCCGCAGGTCGTCGATGTCGACCTCGCCGTCGTCGGCGGTCTTGACGACGACGACCTTCATGCCGGCCATCACGGCGCTCGCCGCGTTCGTCCCGTGCGCGGACGACGGGATGAGACACACGGTGCGCTGCTCGTCGCCGTTGGCCCGGTGGTAGCCGCGGACGGCGAGCAGACCGGCCAGCTCACCCTGCGAGCCGGCGTTCGGCTGCAGCGACACCTTGTCGTAGCCGGTGACCTCGGCGAGCCGCTCCTCCAGCTCCTTGATGAGCGTCAGATAGCCCTTCGCCTGCTCGGCGGGGACGAACGGGTGCAGCTGACCGAACTCGGGCCAGGTGACCGGTTCCATCTCCGTCGTCGCGTTGAGCTTCATCGTGCAGGAGCCCAGCGGGATCATGCCGCGGTCGAGCGCGTAGTCCCGGTCGGCGAGCTTGCGCAGGTAGCGCAGCATCGCGGTCTCGGAGCGGTACTGGTGGAACACCGGGTGCGCGAGGAAGTCGTCGGTGCGCAGCAGGCCCTCGGGCAGCGCCTCGGCGACCTCGGCGTCCAGCGCCTCGATGTCCGCGTCGACCCCGAAGGCGCCCCACACCGCGGCGAGCTGGTCCCGCGTGGTCGTCTCGTCGCAGGCGACCGACACCAGGTCGGCGTCGACGAGCCGCAGGTTGACCCCGCCCTCGCGGGCGGCACGCACCACGTCGGCGGCCTTGCCCGGCACGCGCACGGTCACGGTGTCGAAGTACGCGCCGTGCACGACCTCGACGCCGCCCGCCGTCAGACCCGCGGCCAGCAGGTTGGCGTACCGGTGGGTACGCCGCGCGATGGACTTCAGGCCCTCCGGCCCGTGGTAGACGGCGTACATGCCGGCCATCACGGCGAGCAGCACCTGGGCGGTGCAGATGTTGCTGGTCGCCTTCTCGCGGCGGATGTGCTGCTCACGGGTCTGCAGGGCCAGGCGGTACGCCTTGTTCCCGTCCGCGTCGACGGACACGCCCACGAGGCGGCCGGGCAGCGACCGCGCGAACTTCTCGCGCACGGCCATGTAGCCGGCGTGCGGCCCGCCGAAGCCCATCGGCACACCGAACCGCTGCGTGGTACCGACGGCGATGTCCGCGCCCAGCTCACCGGGCGAGGTCAGCAGCGTGAGGGCGAGCAGATCGGCGGCGACGGTGACGATCGCGCCCAGCTCGTGCGCCTGCTCGACGACGGGCTTGATGTCCCGCACGGCGCCGGAGGCACCCGGGTACTGCACGAGGACGCCCACCACACCGCGCTCGGCGACCTCGGCGGGGATCCCGTCGCTCAGATCGGCGACGACGATCTCGACGCCGGTCGGCTCGGCGCGCGTCTCGATCACGGCGACGGTCTGCGGCAGCGCGTCGGCGTCGACGACGTAGACGCCGTTCTTGACCTTGCCGATGCGCCGCGACAGCGCCATCGCCTCGGCGGCGGCCGTGCCCTCGTCGAGCAGGGAGGCGCCGGAGGTCGGCAGCCCGGTCAGCTCGGCGACCATGGTCTGGAAGTTGAGCAGCGCCTCCAGGCGGCCCTGCGAGATCTCCGGCTGGTACGGCGTGTAGGCCGTGTACCAGGACGGGTTCTCCATGACGTTGCGCAGGATGACGGGCGGCGTGAACGTCCCGTAGTAGCCGAGCCCGATCATGGAGCCGAGCACCTGGTTGCGATCGGCGAGGGAGCGGAGCTCGGCGAGCACCTCGGCCTCGGTCCTGGCACCGGGCAGCGCGAGCGCCTCGGCGCTCTTGATCACATCCGGCACCGCGGCCGCCGTCAGCTCGTCGAGCGAGCCGTAGCCGACCTGCGCGAGCATCTTGGCCTGCGCGGCGTGGTCAGGACCGATGTGGCGCTGCTCGAAGGGAATTCCCTGCTCCAGCCGGGAGAGCGGAATACGATGGGCGGTCATGGCGGAGGCCTCCTGGTCATTGCGACCTGCGAGGGGCACCACGGCGCGGGTGCCCGGACGGCCTCCCCCTCTGTCATCTCAACCTGAGAGCTTCACCGGCCCGCCCGCGAGAACACGGAGCACGCCGACTTTCACCGTCGGTGAGAGCGGAAACCGTGCACCCCGCCCTGCTTTCCAGAGTGACCTCGTCCGTGCGGTACAGGGGCCTGAGAGATTCCGGGGAGGAGTTGCTCCTTCGGCGCCTCCGACGACGGTCGGAGGACTCTCCCGCACGGGGTCAGCAGCCGTCTGCCAGCCTACCAGCGGCGACTTGCCCCGAATCCTCGAGTGGCCGCCTTCCCCAATGTGCTCTTTCGTAGTGCTTACAGATGAGTTGCGATCAGCTGGAGGCACCGTGCAGACCGATGTCGATCCGCGCAATCTGATCGGCCGCAAGGCGTTCGACCGCAACGGAACAAAGATCGGCACGATCGACGAGGTCTACCTCGACGACGCCACGGGCGTTCCGGAATGGGCCGCGATACGGACGGGGCTCTTCAGCCGCGACGCCTTCGTCCCCCTGGAGCCGAGCGAACTGGTCGACGGCATCCTGCACGTCCCCTTCGAGCGCTCCCTGATCAAGGACGCCCCGGACTTCGGCGTGGGCCGCCACCTCTCCCCCGAGCAGGAACTCCAGCTCTACCACCACTACGGCCTGGACATCACGGCTCCGCAGACCCCCGACGTCACGTTCGGCCACATCGCGGGCACGGAGGACGACCCGACCTGAGACCCGGACCGCTACAGCTCGACGAGGGGCAGCGGGTCGGCCGGCTCCAGCTCGGGATCATCCACCGCGAACGTCCTGACCCGCCCCGGCCCCGTCGAGTACGGCGTCTCGAACCGCACCGTCACCCGCCCCACCCCGCTCCCCTGCACCCACCCGGCACCGAACTCGGCGTGCCGCACATCGTGCCCGGCCATCCATCTCCGCTCGGCCGGCTGCTCGGCGGGGGCCGCCTCCTCGGCGGCCTCCTCCTCCGCCACGGCGGCGTCCCGGTCCTCCACGTCCTCGGCCTCCTCCGCCGCGGCAGCCTGGGCGAAGAGGTCCTCCTGCGTGTAGTCGGCGAGGCCGCTCACGCCGACGCCGAGCAGCCGCACCCCACCGGTCGTGTCCACCGCCTCGAGCAACCGCGCGGCGGCCTCCCGCACGACCCCGGGATCGTCCGTCGGCCCCCGCAGGGTCTCGGACCGCGTCAAGGTCGAGAAGTCGTACCTGCGCACCTTCAGCACCACGGTCCGCCCCGACCGCCCGGCCCCGCGCAGCCGCTCCACGCACCGGTCCGCCAGCCGCTGCACCTCCATGCGGACCCGCACCCGGTCGTGGATGTCCACGTCGTACGTGTCCTCCACCGACACGGACTTCGAGTCCCGCTCCGCGACCACCGGCCGCTCGTCGTGCGCGAGCGCCATGGCGTACAGATGGCCGCCGTGCGCCTTGCCGAGCAGCCGCACCAGCTCGTCCTCGCCCGCCTCGGCGATCTCCGCCACGGTGAGGATGCCGGCCCGCCGCAGGTGGTCCCCGGTCGCGGGCCCGACGCCGGGCAGAATCCGCACCGACTTCGGGGCGAGCAGCGCCCGCTCGGTGCCCGGGCGTATCAGCACGAGCCCGTCCGGCTTGGCTTCCTCCGAGGCGATCTTGGCCACCATCTTGGACGCGGCGAGCCCCACCGACCCGGTGAGCCCGGTGACCCGCCGGATGTCGGCTCGCAACCGAAGCCCGACAGCCTCGGCGGACACCTCGTCCCAGGCCGCCTCACCGGCCTCCAGATCGACGAACGCCTCGTCCAGGCTCAGGGGCTCCACCAGCGGCGAGAGCGCCCGCAGAAGGGCCATCACCTGCTCGCTGACCTCCCGGTACAGCCGGAACCGCGGCACGAGGTACGCGGCATGGGGCGCGAGCCGCCGCGCCTGCCCCATCGGCATCGCGGAGTGCACCCCGAACCTGCGCGCCTCGTACGACGCCGTGGCCACCACACCACGGGGCCCGAGCCCGCCGACGACGACCGCTTTCCCGCGCAGGCTCGGCTTCGCCGCCTGCTCCGCAGAGGCGTAGAAGGCATCCATGTCGAGATGCAGGATCGTGGGCGCGGCTCTCACGTCCTCGATGCTGCCCTACGCCACTGACAACGCGGCCGTATGAGCCTCACACAGCCCGGTTGCGCCGCCTCGCGAGCTCGTCGGCGGGATGGTGTCCGACGAGCGTCTCGCCGGTGTCCACGCGCTCCCCGTGCAGCTGGGACAGGGCGCTCTCCACGTCCCGCCACACCACGCCGACGGCGATCCCGAAGATCCCCTGCCCGCCCTGGAGCAGATCGTGCACCTCGGCCGGCGACGTGCACTCGTAGACCGTCGCCCCGTCGCTCATCAGCGTCATCCGCTCCAGGTCCCGGAAGCCCTGCTCGCGCAGGTGCTGCACCGCGGTGCGGATGTTCTGCAGCGAGACGCCCGTGTCCAGGAACCGCTTGACGACCTTGAGGACGACCACGTCCCGGAAGCTGTACAGACGCTGCGTCCCCGACCCGTACGCGGGCCGCACGCTGGGCTCCACAAGACCGGTTCTGGCCCAATAGTCGAGCTGCCGGTAGGTGATCCCGGCCGCGGCACACGCGGTCGGCCCCCGGTATCCGATCTGCTCGGAAGTCGCGTCGCCGTTCTCCCCCGCCACCGCAGGCACCACCTGCGGGCGCTGCGGAGTGTGATCGGCCGCGCTGCCGTGAAACGAGTACGGACCGCCCGTCGCCGTACCGTCGCCGCTGCTTCTCACGCCGACCTCCTCATTGACCTGCCTTCTCGACGGTAGGCAGTCGCAGGGGGTGCGTCAACGAACGCCACACTCGCCACGCCGAGTGATAATCACCCTAGGAGTGGTTTCCCGTGTCCGACCGCGGGGAAAGGCTAGCCGAATGTGCCGAGGCGGCCGCCGTAGGGCGACCGCCTCCTGGTCACTGCACGCCGGTCACTGGCTGTTGGTCCCGAAGTCCTCGGGCGAGATCTGGTCGAGGAACTCGCGGAACTTCTCCACCTCGTCCTCCTGCTCGTCCGGGATCGCGATCCCGGCGTCGTCCAGGACCCCGTCACTGCCGAAGATCGGCGTTCCGGTGCGCAGGGCGAGCGCTATGGCGTCGGACGGGCGGGCGCTGACCTCGACCCCGCTGGCGAAGACCAGCTCCGCGTAGAAGACGCCTTCCCGCAGATCCGTGATGCGTACTTCGGTGAGCTCCTGTCCGACCGCTTCCAGCACGTCCTTGAACAGGTCGTGCGTCAGCGGACGCGCGGGGGCCATGCCCTGCTGGGCGAAGGCAATGGCCGTCGCCTCCCCCGGTCCGATCCAGATGGGGAGGTAGCGGTCGCCTCCCACTTCACGCAGGAGCACGATCGGTTGGTTGGAGGGCATTTCGACCCGGACACCTACGACGTCGAGCTCGTTCACACAGCAACCCTAGGACGTGCCCGGCCGGTTTGGGTAGTCGGGCATGCGCCGCAAGCCGGGCCTGCGTCGCTCGCCCGCCCTGCGATCAGGGCAGACGCACCCCGAGAGCGGTCTGCACAAGTGCCGCGTGCAACCTCACCGTGAGGCCCGCCATCTCCTTGGCGCGAGCCTGCGCGAGGGCCCTGGTCTGCGGGTTGCGATGCACCTTGAGCGGTGCCACGACCGAGTCGATCAGCCCGGCCTCCCGGTCCGCGGCGGCCCGCATGACCCGCAGGTGCCGCGGCTCGATGCCGAACCGCCCCAGCTCGCTCACCAGCTCGGCGACGAGTACGGCCGAGGCGTCGTAGGCCCCGTCCGACAACGGGGCGATGAGCCCGTACGACTCCCATTCGGCGAGCTCCGCCTCGTCGATCCCGGCGGCGGCGAGCAGCTCGTCCCGGCCGACCCGGGCGGCCGTCGGACCGTCGTCGCCCTCCTCGCCCACGTCACCGGGGCGCCCAGGAGCGGGAACGGGCAGGGTCTCGCCCCGCTCCAGGGCGTCGAGCTGCTCCTTGATGACCTTCAGGGGCAGGTAGTGGTCACGCTGCATCCGCAGGACGTGTGCGAGCCGCTCGACGTCGTCCGGGCTGAACTTGCGGTAGCCCGAAGGCGTCCGCTGTGGCTCGATGAGGCCCTCCGACTCCAAGAACCTGATCTTGGAGATGGTGACTTCGGGGAACTCCTCGCGCAGCACGTTCAGTACGGTGCCGATGCTCATCAGCCGACTGTCCATGGTGGCGGTGCCGCCTGCGGCACCGCCCCTCGGTGTGTGAAGCATGGACCTTCCTGAAGGTTCGCTGACGGTTCAGATACCTCGCTGGCTCGCGTAGAACACCAGCCGGTACTTGCCGATCTGCACCTCGTCGCCGTTGTTCAGCGTCACGGAGTCGATGCGCTCACGGTTCACGTACGTCCCGTTGAGGCTGCCGACGTCGGCGACGGTGAACGAGCTGTCCTGCAGGCGACGGAACTCCACGTGGCGGCGCGACACGGTCACGTCGTCCAGGAAGATGTCGCTCTGCGGGTGGCGGCCCGCCGTGGTCAGCTCGCCGTCCAGGAGGAAGCGGCTGCCCGAGTTCGGACCGCGGCGCACCACCAGGAGCGCCGAGCCGAGCGGCAGGGCGTCGACCGCGGCCTGCGCCTCGGGCGACAGGGCAGGAAGCTGCGTCTGGCCGGTGGCCTCCGGGTCGTACGACTCGAGCCCCGAGATGGAGATCGTGGACGTCGTCTCGGACGGCCCCTCCGGCGCCGCACCGCCACGCAGCGGCGCACCGCAGTTGGAGCAGAACCGGCTGTTCTCGCCGTTCCGGTTTCCGCACCTCGTACACACCAGGGCCGACATGGACGGATCCTCCTGCCGCGGCTGCCCCGCGGGGGCTTGGGACGCGTACGGGCCGGGACCAAACCCTCCACCCGTACTTGAGGTTGACGGTTCCCCGAAACCTATGCGGCCGGAACCGGCAGGGTCAACAGACGACGCGCCCTGTCCGCCCGAATTGTCACCGCCGACCTGATCGCGGAAGAGCGGGCGCTCGCCCACCTGCGTCTCCGGCACATCTCCCTGGCGCGGCGCACGATGACGGTTGTCCTCACGTGCGCTCTTGCCGAACAACTTCGCAAACAACTTCACGGGCGATTCCCCTTGACCGAAACAGACCCGCCCGTGGGGCAGGACGAACCCTGACTGCACACATCGGCGTACATCACTGACACGGACATCCTCACAACGTCCGTATCCGCCAAACAGTTTCCACCACGCACCCCGCGTATGGTGCGCCGACCCCCCGCAACCTCATGCCCACGCACGACATCCCCCATACACCCCCGCCTCACTGCGAGGACGACCGAGCGTAGTCAGGCCGCTGCGCCGCCCGCAAGGCGTCCACGACGATCTTCTCCGAGCGGCTCACGGCGACCGTGGCCTGCTCCTTCTCCAACGTCTGCACCACACCTCCAGGGATGTTGAGCGCCGGTTCGAGGTCCTGCGGCTTGCCGATGACCTTGAAGCGATACGGCTGACTGATCTTGTGTCCGTCCACGCTCACCCCCTTCCCTCCGGTTCCGTCCGTCAGATACGTGTTGGCCACGACGCGGACGTCATTCACCTGAATCGCCTCCGCGCCGGCGGCCCGCAGCTCCTGGATCGCGTCGAGCAGCATGTCCGCCTCGACGGCCCCCTTCGTGTCCGTGACCGTCATCGTGATCCCGGGGCCCTGCGCGGCCACGGTGCCCGCCAGAATGCCGAGTTGACGTTCCTTCTCGACCGTCTGCTTGCGGGCCTCCTCGGCCTGGTCCGAGCTGTTCTCCAGTTCGGTGCGCTGGTCCTCCAGACCCTGCTTCTCATCCTCCAGACGCTGCGTACGGTCGTCGAGTTCATCGAGGATGCGAACAAGATCTTCCTGACGGGCACCGCGCAGCGCACTGTTGTCGCTCGTGGACCGCACCTGGATGGCGAGTCCGAGGCCCAGTACGAACAGCAGCACAGCCACCGTGAGTTGGGCGCGCGACACGCGCGGCGGCCACAGTCCCTTCACGAGCCGCTGACGCCCGGTCAGCTGCGGCTCGGCGGACTGCTCCGGCGCCTGCGCTCCGGGCGCTCCCGGCCCGGAGACGACCTCGGCCGGCAGCTCCCTGCGCAGCCGGTGCTCCTGCTCGGCGGGGGTGTTCCGCTCGCCGTTCTCGTCTGCGTCGCTCATCGGCCTCACGCCCGGAACACGTGCCGTCGGATGGCGGCCGCGTTGGAGAAGATTCGGATGCCGAGGACCACGACGACACCGGTCGACAACTGCGCACCGACGCCCAGCTTGTCGCCCAGGAAGACGATGAGCGCGGCCACGACGACGTTCGACAGGAACGACACGACGAAGACCTTGTCGTCGAAGATCCCGTCCAGCATGGCGCGCAGCCCGCCGAACACCGCGTCGAGCGCCGCGACCACGGCGATCGGAAGGTAAGGCTCGACGACCGCCGGAACCTCGGGCCGGACGAACAGCCCGACCACGACTCCCACGACGAGGCCCAGTACGGCGATCACGATGTGCCCTTCTGCTCTGCTCTCGGCTGTGCTGTACGAACGATCACGCTGGGGGCGGCCGGGACCTTGATGTCGTCCTGGGCCGAAATGCTGGTCCGGATCCCGAAGTTCTCCTGCAGGGCGTGCAGATACATCCCGTCAGGACTGTTCTGGAACCGGGTGCTCAACCGCTGCCCGTCCCCCACCGCGAGCACCGTGTACGGCGGCACCAGCGGCTTGTTGTCGACCAGTATCGCGTCACCCGCGGCCCTGATCGCGGACAGTGCGGTGAGCCGCTGTCCGTTGATGCTGACGGCCTCGGCACCGGACTGCCACAGACCGTTGACGACCCGCTGCATGTCCCGGTCGCGCACCCGACCGGTGTCGGAGAAGCCCGCGCTCTCCCGCGGCCCGCCACCGCCGCTCGTCTGCGCCGACTTGGCGTCGTCGACGACGAGCCGCACGCCGGGACCGTGCACGGCGACGGCACCCGACAGCAGACCCACCAGCTCGCCCTGATCACCGCCGTGCTTCTTCAACGCCTCGCGCTGCATGTCCCCCACGTCGGTCCGCAGCGAGTCGACCCGGTCCTCCAACTTGTCGGCGGACTCGGTCTCCTGGTCGATGCGGTCGATGAGCTCCTCGCGCTCCTTGGCCACGACGGGTGCGGCGATCCGTGCCTCCGCGGCGCCCACGGTCACCACGAGCGCGGCGAGCACCAGACCGGCCGCGAGTCCCAGTTTCGCCCGCAGTGTCTTCGGCAGTCCGCTCTGTCCCTGCGCCTGCTTACGGGCCGCGGCCTCCGCGTAGCCGTCGTCCAGGCTGTGGTCCATCACATTGGTCAGCAGCGACATGGAAGCATCGGGGCGCGACGGGCGCTTGGGGGTGCTCCGAACGGGGGGCTGCTGCGGCATGCCGCACATCGTCGCACGTGGCGGCCGCTACCTCCGAATGGCCCCACCGACGCGCCGGTCGGCACCCCCGGGGGGCACCGACCGGCTTGCCGTACGGGCTCAGCGCCCGGCGCTGTCCACGACCGCCGACCACTCGTCGAGCAGCTGCTGGGCGGAGGCGTCGTCGGGCCCCTCGGCCCACAGGTGGGTGACGGCCTCGGCCGGGTCGGGCAGCACCATGACCCAGCGCCCGTCGGCCTCCACGACCCGCACACCGTCGGTGGTGTCCACCGACCGGTCGCCGGCCTCCTCCACGACCCGCCGCATGACGAGCCCCTTCACGGCCCACGGCGTCGCCAGGTCCCGCTTGAGCACGTGGGCCCGCGGAATCCGCGCATCGATCTGGCTCAACGTCAGCTGCGTACGCGCCACGAGCCCGATGAGCCGCACGAAGGCCGCGGCCCCGTCGAAGACGCTGCTGAACTCGGGCACGATGAACCCACCACGCCCGTCACCACCGAAGATCGTCGACTCGTCGCGGCCCACGCGCGTCAGATCGTCGGGCGACGTGGTCGTCCACTCCACCTGCGTCCCGTGGTACGCGGCGACCTGTTCGGCGATGCGCGTCGTCGTCACCGGCAGGGCCACCCGCCCGCTGCGCCGCTCGGCCGCCACCAGGTCGAGCATGACGAGGAGCGCACGGTCGTCCTCGACGATCCGCCCCTTCTCGTCGACCAGCGAGAGCCGTTCACCGACCGGGTCGAACCGCACCCCGAAAGCGGCCCGCGCCGACGCCACGATCTCACCGAGCCGCACGAGCCCGGACCGCCTGGCGTCCGCCGTCTCCGTGGGCCGCGATTCGTCGAGCCCCGGATTGATGGTCAGCGAGTCGACGCCGAGCCGGCCCAGCAGGCTGGGCAGCACGAGCCCGGCGCTTCCGTTGGACGCGTCGACCACGACCTTGAGCCCGGCATCGGCGATCCCGGTCGTGTCCACGTTCCGCAGCAGCGAGCCCGTGTACGAGTCGAAGACGCTCGACGGGAAGTGCAGGTCACCGATCTCGCCGGGGAACGCCCGGCGGTACTCCTGGCGCGCGTACACCCGGTCCAGCTTCCGCTGGCTCGCCTGCGACAGGTCGGCCCCGCGCTCGTCGATGAACATGATGTCGACGGAGTCCGGCACCCCCGGCGTCGTCCGGATCATGATCCCGCCGGCGCTGCCCCGCGCGGTCTGCTGCCGGGCGACGGGCAGCGGCACGTTCTCCAGGTCCCGTACGTCGATGGCGCTGGCCTGCAGCGCGGAGATGACGGCCCGCTTGAGCGCACGGGCACCACGTGAGTGGTCACGGGCGGTGGTGACGGTCGAGCCCTTCTTGAGGGTCGTCGCATACGCTCCCGCGAGCCGTACGGCGAGTTCCGGGGTGATCTCCACGTTCAGGATTCCGGAGACGCCCCTGGCCCCGAACAGGTGCGCCTGCCCGCGGGACTCCCAGATCACCGACGTGTTGACGAAGGCGCCGGCTTCGATCGTCTTGAAGGGGTAGACGCGCACATTGCCCTGGATGATCGATTCCTCGCCGACGAGGCACTCGTCGCCGATGACGGCGCCGTCCTCGATCCGGGCGGCCCCCATGATGTCGGTGTTCTTGCCGACGACGCAGCCCCGCAGATTGCTGTGCCGGCCGATGTAGACGTTGTCGTGGACGACAGCCCTGTGCAGGAAGGCCCCGCTCTTCACGACGACGTTCGAGCCGACCACCGTGTGCTCGCGGATCTCGACGTCGGCCTCGACCTTGGCGTAGTCACCAATGTAGAGCGGCCCGCGCAGCACGGCGTCGGGATGCACCTCGGCGCCCTCGGCGACCCAGACTCCCGGGGAGATCTCGAACCCGTCGAGCTCCACGTCGACCTTGCCCTCGAGCACATCGGCCTGAGCCTTCACATAGCTCTCGTGGGTGCCGACGTCCTCCCAGTACCCCTCGGCCACATAGCCGTAGACGGGCTTGCCTTCCTTCATCAGCTGCGGGAAGACGTCCCCGGACCAGTCGACCGGAACATCGGCCTCGACGTAGTCGAAGACTTCGGGCTCCATCACGTAGATGCCCGTATTCACGGTGTCCGAGAAGACCTGTCCCCAGGTCGGCTTCTCGAGGAAGCGCTCGACCTTTCCCTCTTCGTCGACGATCGTGATGCCGAACTCAAGAGGATTGGGCACACGCGTCAGACAGACGGTGACGAGCGCACCCTTTTCCTTGTGGAAATTGATGAGCTCGGTGAGGTCGAAATCAGTCAGGGCGTCACCGGAGATGACGAGGAACGCATCGTCCTTCAGCGCTTCCTCGGCGTTCTTCACGCTGCCGGCAGTGCCGAGTGGCTTCTCCTCGTTGGCATAGGTGAGCTCCATCCCGAGCTCTTCGCCGTCACCGAAATAGTTCTTGACCAATGAAGCCAGGAACTGGACGGTGACCACGGTTTCGGTGAGCCCATGCCGCTTGAGCAACCTGAGCACATGCTCCATGATCGGCCGGTTGGCCACGGGCAGGAGCGGCTTGGGCATACTCGAGGTCATGGGGCGAAGGCGGGTGCCTTCGCCTCCGGCCATCACGACGGCCTTCATGTCGGAAGCGTCCTCCTTGAAGAGACGACGGTCTAGCCGACTGCGCCCGTCCTCAATGACCCTCGATTGTCAATGTCGGGGTCATCTGGCCTCAACCAACGCGCAATGGCGAGCTCAATCGGCCTTGGAGTCCGCCTTCACAAGACGGCGGACCTGAACCACGTAGAGGATCCCTGCCCACCAGTACAGCGTTGTACCCCATCCGGCGAACGCCCATCCGAAAATAGCAGCGAGCTCGTGGATCCAGCCACTTCCATCGCTCAGAAGCAGCAACGGGAACGCGTACATCAGGTTGAAGGTCGCGGCCTTGCCGAGGAAGTTCACCTGCGGCGGCGGATAGCCGTGCCGCCTGAGGATCCCCACCATCACCAGGAGAACCAGTTCTCGCGCCAGCAGTACGGCGGTCAACCAAATGGGAAGAATGTCGCGCCAGGTCAAACCGACCAAGGTGGACAAAATGTAGAGCCGGTCGGCGGCAGGGTCGAGGAGCCGCCCGAGGTTGCTGATCTGATTCCAGCGCCGGGCCAGCTTGCCGTCGAGATAGTCGCTGACACCGCTCAGCGCGAGCACGAGCAACGCCCAGCCGTCGCTCTTGGGACCACCGAACTCAGGCCTGAGGATCAGCCACAGGAAGAGGGGTACGCCGAGTAGACGCGCCATGCTGAGGATGTTCGGGATGGTGAGGACCCGGTCGGTCTGAACACGGGTCTCCTGGACCTCCACCCGGGGGCCTCCTGTGGGAAACGAGCCAACGATGCCCCATGACTTTACCCTCCGTCTCCGCCGGCACGACGGCAGGGGTCTGCCACCACGACCTCCAGAACGCAAAAAAGCCGGATTCCCGGACAGGTAACTGTCCGGGAATCCGGCTTTC
>NZ_JAMOLN010000161.1 GCF_024448165.1 Streptomyces longispororuber | reverse complement strand
GGTGGTGGCCCTCCGCCGGGTAGAACGGGCGGTCCTGGGCCGGGAGCAGTTCCGTTCTGATCGTGCCGTGGCCCGAGGCCGTCAGGGCCTTCTGGTAGGCCGCGCGGGAGGCCGCGGCCGTGGCGGCCTGTTCGGGGGTGTGGGTGTGGAGCGCGGAGCGGTACTGGGTGCCCACGTCGTTGCCCTGGCGGAAGCCCTGGGTCGGGTCGTGGTTCTCCCAGAAGACCTTCAGCAGCTGCTCGTACGGGACGACGGACGGGTCGTGGACCACGCGGACGGTCTCCGCGTGGCCCGTCAGGCCCGAGCAGACCTCTTCGTAGACGGGGTTCTCGGTGTAGCCGCCCTGGTAGCCGACGAGGGTCGTCCACACGCCGGGCGTCCGCCAGAAGGCGCGCTCGGCGCCCCAGAAGCAGCCCAGGGCGAAGTCGGCGACCGCCAGGCCGTCGGGGTACGGGCCGAGCAGCGGGTTGCCCAGGACCGTATGGCGGCCGGGCACCGTGAACTCGGGCTCGGGGCGGCCGCGCAGGGCCTGGTCGCGGGTCGGCAGGGCCGGGGTGCGGCCGGACAGGGACATGGGCGGTGCCTCCGGGGCGTCGACGTCAGTACGGACAACGCGCGCCGGGCCGCCCCGGATTCCACCGCCGCCGGTCAGTGCCGCAGCGTCGCCGGGCTCCCGCCGTTCGCCTCGTAACCGGCCACCGCGAGCGCCCGGTACACCGCGTACGACGCGGCCGGGTCGGCCTCGGCGGTCCACGGGATCGCGCCGATGTGGCCGTCCACCCGCACCAGCTGATCCATCGCCTCGGACCAGCGTTCGCCGCGGACCAGGAAGAAGAGCAGCAGGTGACGCACGTGGGACAGCATCGGGTCGCCGGGGCGGGCCGCGTTCACCGCGAACAGGGCGCCGTGCAGCGCCTTCGTGACGACCTCGCTCTCGTAGAAGCCGCGCACGAGGTTCAGGTCGGGCATGTGCTCGTACAGCGCGAAGAGGGGGAGCGCGGGGAGCAGGGAGCCGCGCGGGGCGCGGGCCGCGGCGGCCTCGGCGAACGCGAACGCCTCGTCGCGCGAGCCGTGCCACTTCTCCGTCCAGTAGCGCAGGCCCGCCAGGTGCGCGCCCATGTGCCCGGGGGCGGTGTCCAGGATCTTCAGCCACAGCTGCTCGAACTCGTGCTGCGAGTACCCGAGGCCGCGGGCCACCGCGAGCTGCGTGATGTGCGGGACCGGATCACCGGGGGCGAGCAGTGCGGCCTGCTCGCACGCGCCGCGCGCCTCCTCCAGGATGATCCGCTGCTCGTCCTCGGTGCCGCCGCCCCGCCAGGCCTGCTGCACCAGGAACTCGGCGAAGACCTGCGCCCCGCCCGCGTCCTTGGGCTGCTGCGACCGCCACGCGTGCAGCCAGCCGGCGCCGAGCCGCGGCGTCTGCTGCATCTCCAGGGCGGCGGCGCCGGCGATCGCCTGCACCCGCTCCCACCGGGCCTCGGTCTCCTTGCCGGTCCCGGCCAGCAACTGTGAAGCGGCCGTGAAGTCCTGATTGCGCTGCACGACGGCCATCACGTCCAGGAGGTCCTGGTCGGGTCCCGGCAGCCGGACGTCCAGGTCCTCCTGGCGCACGAAACCGTAGTCCGCCGGGTCAGCCGCGTCCGGGGACCCGGGGGCGACCTGCCTGATCCCGCCCCGGCGGCGCAGCATCACCACCCAGACGATCATCAGCACGGCCATGAGCCCCCAGAGAATTCCCATGCCTACAAAGCTAACCGAGGTGGCGACGGCGCTTCGGCGCACTAGTCTCGGGCGACATGAGCGACACGCACCACAGCCAGTCCGGACCCCGCGGGTTCGAGACCACCGCCATCCACGCCGGCAACACGGCCGATCCCGTCACCGGCGCCGTCGTCCCCCCGATCTACCAGGTCTCGACGTACAAGCAGGACGGCGTCGGCGGCCTGCGCGGCGGCTACGAGTACAGCCGCAGCGCCAACCCGACCCGTACCGCCCTCGAAGAGAACCTCGCCGCCCTCGAAGGCGGCAGGCGCGGCCTGGCCTTCGCCTCGGGCCTGGCCGCCGAGGACTGCCTCCTGCGTACGCTGCTCAGCCCGGGCGACCACGTGGTCATCCCGAACGACGCGTACGGCGGCACGTTCCGCCTGTTCGCCAAGGTCGTCTCGCGCTGGGGCGTGGAGTGGTCGGTCGCCGACACGAGCGACGTCGACTCGGTGCGCGCCGCGCTCACCCCGAAGACGAAGGTCGTGTGGGTCGAGACGCCGTCGAACCCGCTGCTCGGGATCACCGACATCGCCGCCGTCGCCCAGGTGGCGCGCGAGGCCGGGGCCCGCCTCGTCGTCGACAACACCTTCGCCAGCCCCTACCTCCAGCAGCCGCTCGCGCTCGGCGCGGACGTCGTCGTGCACTCGATGACGAAGTACATGGGCGGTCACTCGGACGTCGTCGGCGGCGCACTGGTCGTCGGCGACGACGCGCTCGGCGACGACCTCGCCTTCCACCAGAACGCCATGGGCGCCGTCGCGGGCCCCTTCGACTCCTGGCTCGTCCTGCGCGGCATCAAGACGCTGCCCGTGCGCATGGACCGGCACAGCGAGAACGCCACCCGCGTCGCCGACATGCTCACCCGCCACCCGCGGGTCACGAAGGTCCTCTACCCGGGCCTGCCCGAGCACCCGGGCCACGAGATCGCCGCCAAGCAGATGAAGGCGTTCGGCGGAATGATCTCCTTCCAGGTGGAGGGCGGCGAGGAGGCGGCCGTCGAGGTCTGCAACCGCGCGCAGCTGTTCACCCTCGGCGAGTCCCTCGGCGGCGTCGAGTCCCTCATCGAGCACCCGGGCCGCATGACGCACGCCTCCGTCGCGGGCTCCGCCCTGGAGGTGCCCGCCGACCTGGTCCGCCTCTCCGTGGGCATCGAGTCGGCCGACGATCTGCTCGCCGACCTGAAGCAGGCCCTCGAAGGAAAGTAACTCCCGCCGTCCGTACGGGAGTTCACCAGCCGGTCAGGGGTGGGGTCGTCTTCGACGGCGGCTCCACCCACGGCCTGGCCATCGTCGCCCAGACCACGAACGCCACCACCGCCACGCCCAGCAGGAACCACAGCACGCGCCGCGCGATCCGCCGGCGCCGCAGCGCCCGGCCGCCCCTGCGCAGTGCCTCGGCGCCCAGCTCGGGCGGGACCACCGGTGGCGGCGCGGCGTCCAGCACCGCGCGTACCGCCGCGTCCTGGCGCTCCTGAAGACTCATGCCGAGGCCGCCCCGTGCAGCGGTGCGGACGGGGCGGGTCCGCGCGGGGGGTGCAGGACGAGCGCGACGGCCCGCGCGTGCAGGGCGCTCACCCGCTCCACGGGCAGCCCGAGCAGCGCCGCCGCCTGCTCCTCGCCGACGCCCTCGAAGAGCCTGAGGACCAGGACGACCCGCTCCTGCGCCGTCAGGTGCGCCAGTACGCCGCCGTGCCCGCGGTGGTGGTGCCAGGTGCCGCGCGCGAAGCGGACGGCCAGTTCCTTGCGGGCGCAGTCGTAGGGATCCTCCCCGCGAAGACGGTCCCAGGAGGCATACGTACGGGCGAGGGCGGCCGTGAGCAGCCTCTGTGCGCGCGGGCAGTCGTCCGGCGGTTCCGCGGTCAGCAGTGTGGCGGCATGCAGCAGCCGCCCTGCCGCGCCCGCGACGAACGCCTCGAACTCACGGGCCCGGCGGGCGTTCCTCGACGCCTGCCGTTCGCGCACGCTTCATATCAGGCCCGGCCGCGGCTCCCCGGTCAAGAGGTGGGAGCCGCAGCCGTGGGAACGTACGGCCGTCAGGACTCGGCGGACGGCGCCGGCTGGCCGGACTGGCGGGCCGAGAGCGCGGTGTTGAAGCGCGTGAGGAGCGCACAGAACTGCTCGCGCTCCTGCGGCTCCCACTCCTGCGTCAACTGCGCCATCAGTTCCCGCCTGGACGAGCGCACTTCGTCGAGCCGGGACAGGCCGCGCGGCGAGAGCTGGAGCACCACGGCGCGGCCGTCCTCGGGATGGGAGGTGCGCTTGACGAGGCCGGTGTCGACGAGCGGGGCGACCTGACGCGTGACCGTCGAGGAGTCGATGCCCATGCTCGCGGCGAGCGCCTTGACGCCCATCGGGCCTTCCTTGTCGAGGCGGTTGAGCAGCAGGTACGCGGCTCGGTCCATCGAGTTGCGCACCTGCCCGACCCCGCCGAGCCGGGTCTGTTCGGCGCGACGGGCGAAGACCGCCACCTCGTGCTGCAGCGTGTCGAGGAGGCCGGTGTCGCCGGCGGTCGTCATGTCCATCATTTCCTGGGGTGTGGGCATGGCCGGGGGCTCACTTCATGCGTGGGTGGTGGATTGCACTGAATAACGAGATTGGCCCACAGGGTACGCGGCGAAAGCGCTGGCCGTACCGGCCGTGCGCAATCCGGTCTCGGAGCGTGAACATACCGAGAGACGTGTGCCGTGAGCTGCAAGACTTCCGTCATGAGCTACAGCGCGTCTGACTCCTTGCCGGCCGTCACCCTGGACGACGTACGCGGCGCCCAGAAGATGCTCTCCGGAGTGGCGCGGGTGACAACGATGGCGCACAGTCATCACCTCTCCCAGCTGGTCGGTACGCCCGTCCACCTCAAGTGCGAGAACCTCCAGCGGACCGGTTCCTTCAAGCTGCGCGGCGCCTACGTGCGGATCGCGGGGCTGCTGCCGGAGGAGCGGGCCGCCGGGGTGGTGGCCGCGAGCGCGGGCAATCACGCGCAGGGAGTGGCCCTGGCCTCCTCGCTCCTCGGCGTGCGCTCCACGGTGTTCATGCCCGTCGGCGCGCCCCTGCCGAAGGTCGCCGCGACCCGGGACTACGGCGCCGAGGTGCGGCTGCACGGGCAGGTCGTCGACGAGACGCTGGCCGCGGCCCAGGAGTACGCGGAGCGGACCGGCGCGGTCTTCATCCACCCCTTCGATCACCCGGACGTCGTCGCGGGGCAGGGCACGCTCGGCCTGGAGATCCTGGAGCAGTGCCCCGAGGTGCGCACGATCGTCCTCGGCGTCGGCGGCGGCGGGCTCGCGGCCGGCATCGCGGTCGCCGTGAAGGCCCTGCGCCCCGACGTGCGGGTGATCGGCGTGCAGGCGGCGGGCGCGGCCGCGTACCCGCCCTCGCTGGCGGCCGGCCGGCCGGTGTCGATCACGCAGCCGTCGACGATGGCCGACGGCATCAAGGTGGGGCGGCCGGGCGACGTCCCGTTCCGGCTCGTCGAGGACCTCGTCGACGAGGTCCGCACGGTGTCCGAGGACGCCCTGTCCAGCGCTCTGCTGCTCTGTCTGGAGCGCGCGAAGCTGGTCGTCGAGCCGGCCGGCGCGAGCCCCGTGGCGGCCCTCCTGAGCGATCCGACGGGCTTCGACGGCCCGGTCGTCGCGCTGCTGTCCGGGGGCAACGTGGACCCGCTCCTGATGCAGCGCGTCCTCACCCACGGCATGGCCGCCGCGGGCCGCTACCTGTCGCTGCGGCTGCGGCTGACGGACCGCCCCGGCGCCCTGGCCACGCTCCTCGGGGTGTTGTCAGTGGCGGATGCCAATGTGCTCGACGTGAGCCACGTCAGGACCGACCCGCGGCTCGGGCTCACGGAGGCGGAGGTGGAGCTGCACCTGGAGACCAAGGGTCCCGCGCACTGCGCCGAGGTCGGCGCGGCCCTGCGCGAGGCGGGCTACACGGTCATCGAGTAATCCGTTGCCGATACGCGATACATCGCGATACGGTGTGGCGCGCATCACCCTTCGCCGGGCATTCACAATCCGGCAAATCTAGACTTTCTCCACGTAAGGCCGTACGGGAAGCAGTTGGACGAGGCAGTTAGGCAACTCACCCACCCTGGGGGACCCACATGCCAGGCGCGATCCATGCCGAAGGTCTGGTGAAGACCTTCGGCGACGTCAAGGCGCTGGACGGCGTCGATCTGGATGTACCGGAGGGCACCGTCCTCGGTCTGCTCGGGCCGAACGGCGCGGGCAAGACCACGGCGGTGCGCTGTCTGACGACCCTGCTCACGCCGGACAGCGGCAAGGCGGTCGTCGCGGGCATCGACGTACTGAAGAATCCGAACGAGGTGCGGCGCTCGATCGGCCTGTCCGGCCAGTTCGCCGCGGTCGACGAGTATCTGACCGGCCGGGAGAACCTGCAGATGGTCGGCCAGCTCTACCAGATGAAGGCCAAGCAGGCGAAGGCCCGCGCGGCCGAGCTGCTGGAGCGGTTCAACCTCGCGGACGCCGCCGACCGCCCCTCCAAGACGTACTCCGGAGGCATGCGCCGCCGCCTCGACCTCGCGGCCGCACTCGTCGTCTCGCCGCCCGTGATGTTCATGGACGAGCCGACCACGGGCCTCGACCCGCGCAACCGGCAGCAGCTGTGGGAGGTCATCCAGGAGCTGGTGGCGGGCGGCACGACGCTGCTGCTGACCACCCAGTACCTCGAAGAGGCCGATCACCTGGCGCACGACATCTGCGTCGTCGACCACGGCCGCGTCATCGCCCGCGGCACCTCCGACCAGCTCAAGGCGCAGACCGGCGGCGAGCGCGTCGAGGTCGTCGTGCACGAGCGCGAGCACATCGGCGCCGCCCGCGAGGTGCTGGCCGGCCTCGGCAAGGGCGAGACCACGGTCGAGCAGCACACCCGCAAGCTGACCGTCCCGGTCACCGGCGGCGCGAAGCTCCTCGCGGAGGTCATCCGCGACCTGGACGCGCGCGGCATCGAGATCGACGACATCGGCCTGCGCCGGCCGACCCTCGACGACGTGTTCATCTCGCTGACGGGCCACCTGGCCGAGCAGGCCGACGAGGAGAGCGACGAGACCGTGGAGGCCGCGAAATGACCGCCGTCACCGACACCCCGAGGCCCGCCGCCCCGCGGCCGGCCGGCGGCATCGGCCAGTCCGTCCGGGACTCCCTGGTCGTCGCCAAGCGGAACCTGATCCGGATGACCCGGATCCCCGAGATGATCCTGTTCGGGCTGATCCAGCCGGTGATGTTCGTCGTCCTGTTCACGTACGTCTTCGGTGGCTCGATGCAGATCGGCGACACCACGGACCCGGACGTCTACAAGAACTTCCTGATGGCCGGCATCTTCGCGCAGACCGTCACGTTCGCCACGGCGGGCGCGGGCGCCGGCATCGCGGACGACATGCACAAGGGCCTGATCGACCGGTTCCGCTCGCTGCCGATGGCGCGCGGCGCCGTGCTCACCGGCCGCACCGTGGCCGACCTGGTGCAGACGGCCATCACCCTGCTCGTCCTCGCCGTCGTCGCGCTGCTCGTGGGCTGGCGGCCGGGCTCGGCGGAGCCGACCAACTTCGGGAAGATCATGGGCGGCTTCGCCCTGCTGCTCCTGCTCGGCTACGCCTTCACCTGGATCGGCGCGCTGATCGGTCTGTCCGTGCGCACCCCGGAGGCGGCCACCTCGGGCGGTCTGATCTGGCTGTTCCCGGTGACGTTCCTGTCGAACGCGTTCGTGGACTCCAGCAAGATGACGCCCTGGCTGCGGCACGTCGCCGACTGGAACCCCTTCAGCGCCACCGTGCAGGCCTGCCGCAAGCTCTTCGGCGACCCGGGTCTGTCGCCGTCCGACGCCTGGCCGATGCAGCACCCCGTGTGGGCGTCGCTGATCTACTCCGTCCTGATCCTCGTCGTCTTCCGCACCCTCGCCGTCCGCAAGTACCGCAACGCGTCGGCCTGACCCGCCCCGCCGCGCACGGGACGTGCGAGAGCCCCGGAGCAGGACGCTCCGGGGCTCTCGGGGACGGTGTCGGTCAGCCGGAGTACGGCTGGGCCTTGAGGATCTTCACCGAGGCGAACTTGCCGTTCGGCAGTTCGTACTGGGCGTCGTCACCGACCTTCTTGCCGTTCACACCCGTGCCGAGCGGCGACTGCGGCGAGTACGTCTCGATGTCCGAGCTGGCGTACTCGCGCGAGGCCAGCAGGAAGGTCACGGTGTCGTCCTCGTCGCCGTCGAAGGCGATGGTGACGACCATGCCGGGCTCCACCACGCCGTCGTCGGCCGGCGCCTCGCCGACCTTGGCCTTCTCCAGGAGCTGGGTCAGCTGGCGGATGCGGAGCTCCTGCTTGCCCTGCTCCTCCTTGGCCGCGTGGTACCCGCCGTTCTCCCGCAGGTCGCCCTCCTCGCGCGCCGCCGCAATCTTCTGCGTGACTTCCTCGCGCGCGGGACCAGACAGGTACGCCAGCTCGTCCTTGAGCTTGGTGTACGCCTCCTGCGTCAGCCAGGTGACGTCTTCGCTGGTCTGGGTCACAGGTCGCTCCTCGTAGGTACTGGGAATACAAAGCATCGCCCTACCCAGAAGGATGTTCCCTTGTGGGTGGGCGAAACCACGAGCCTAACAATTCAGCGGTCAAAGGGGGAGGACATAAGGCATCAGATTTGCGTCAGGGCAGGTCAGCCCCAATGTGCCGAGAGTGAACCCGGGAGTGTTCAGTCCGCGTGGCAGCCGATGAGCTCCGCCGTCGTGCCCTTGCCGCCCGTCGTGCGCAACGTCACGACCTTGTCGATCCGGTCCTGCTTCTGGTCGAAGCGGAAGTCGGCGCGGCCCACCTCGGCGCCTTCGGCGGTCTGCGAGCGGATCGTGCAGTAGCCGCTCGCGTCGGTGTCCTTGCGGATCTCCAGGTGGACGCTGACCTTGTCGTCGTACGTCTTGAAGGCGATGACCTCGCCGCTGAACTTGTTCCCGACGACGTAGTACCAGCCGAACCAGACCATCAGTCCCGCGAAGAGCGTGCCCAGCACGATCGCGGCGATCTTCAGCTTGCGGTCCGCGCGGGCGTCGGCGGAGCGCGAGGATCCGTATCGGCCCTCGGGCAGCTGCTGCACGGCGCTCATCGGCCAGTTCCTCTCACGTCGCCCGCCAACATCCGGGCACCGGAATTTTCCGCCCCCCGGTTCGGTCACTATAGAAGCCGCCCATTGCGCCGGATGAACCCAGGGCGCCATATCTCAAGAGGATCTTGTCTTGTCTGAGCAGCTGCGACTGATGGCCGTTCACGCCCACCCCGACGACGAGTCGTCGAAGGGCGCGGCCACCATGGCCAAGTACGTGTCCGAGGGGGTGGACGTGCTGGTCGTCACCTGCACGGGCGGGGAGCGCGGCTCCATCCTCAACCCGAAGCTCCAGGGCGACAAGTACATCGAGGAGCACATCCACGAGGTGCGCAAGAAGGAGATGGACGAGGCCCGCGAGATCCTCGGGGTCAGCCAGGAATGGCTCGGATTCGTCGACTCGGGGCTGCCCGAGGGCGACCCGCTGCCGCCGCTGCCCGAGGGCTGCTTCGCGCTGGAGGACGTCGACAAGGCGGCCGGTGAGCTGGTCCGGCAGATCCGCTCGTTCCGCCCGCAGGTCATCACGACGTACGACGAGAACGGCGGCTACCCGCACCCCGACCACATCATGACCCACAAGATCACGATGGTGGCCTTCGAGGGCGCGGCCGACGCCGAGAAGTACCCCGAGGCCGAGTTCGGCCCGGCCTTCCAGCCGTCGAAGCTCTACTACAACCAGGGCTTCAACCGGCCGCGCACCGAGGCGCTGCACCACGCGATGATCGAGCGCGGCCTGGAGTCGCCGTACGCGGACTGGCTGAAGCGCTGGGACGAGTTCGAGCGGGTCGAGCGCACGCTGACCACGCACGTTCCGTGCGCCGACTTCTACGAGATCCGGGACAAGGCGCTGATCGCGCACGCCACGCAGATCGACCCGGACGGCGGCTGGTTCCGCGTGCCGATGGAGATCCAGCGGGCGGTCTGGCCGACCGAGGAGTACGAGCTCGCGAAGTCGCTCGTCGATACCTCCCTCCCCGAGGACGACCTCTTCGCGGGCGTCCGTCACAATGCCTGATGTGAACGCGAATCTGGCAATGACCCATCTCGTCCCCCTTGCCGCCAAGGAGGTCGACGAGAACAAGGTGACTCCGGGTGTTCTCGGCTTCATCGTCTTCGCGGTGATGGCGCTGGCCGTCTGGGGCCTGATGAAGTCGATGAACCGGCACATGGGCAAGGTCGACTTCAAGGAGAAGCCGGCCGACCAGGAGCCGGTGGGCGCCGATGCCGGGAAGTCCGCCCAGCAGGGTTCCTGACACCTGAGGCCGAGGGCCCGCCGCGCCCGCGATGAGTTTCGCGGGCGCGGCGGGTCGTACAGGTATGACTCCTGAGAGCCCTGTACTGATGCACGCGGTCGTCTCCGTCGACGGCTTCATCGCCGATGCCGAGGACCAGGTCGGCCCGCTCTTCGACTGGTACGGCAACGGGGACGTGCCGCTCAGCGCCGACGGCGGATTCCGGGTCTCCAAGGCCTCCGCCGAGTACACCAGGCCGCTGTGGGACGGCCTCGGCGTGACGATCATGGGCCGGCACCTCTTCGACCTCACCGACGGCTGGGACGCGCGGCCGCCCGCCGGCGAGCACGTCGTCGTGGTCTCGCACCGCCCCCGCCCCGAGGGCTGGCACCCGGAGGCCGACCACTACCACTTCGTCACCGACGTCCCCGAGGCCGTCGCCCTCGCCAAGGACCTCGCGGCCGGCCGCTCCGTGGCGATCACGGCGGGCGACATCGGCGGCCAGGCCTTCGCGCTCGGCCTGGTCGACGTGGTCGCGATGGACGTCGCCCCGGTCTTCTTCGGCTCCGGCAAGCGCTACTTCGGCGCGACCGAGGGGCAGCGGCTCCTTGAGGACCCGGAGGTGGTGGTCCGGGGGGACCGGGTGCTGCACCTCCAGTACCGGGTGCGGGGCTGAGCCGGGCCGCCACCGGGTGCGGGGCCGGCCGTCAGGCCGCGCCGACCACCACCCCCATCACGTCCCGCGCATGCCGGTTCGGCACCATGCCGAGGCGCCACGCCTGCCAGCCGTCCGAGAGTTCCACGCCGCGCTCCAGGAGCAGCTGGTACGCCTCCACGTAGTCGTCGAGTTTGCCGTCGCGGGTGGGGTTGGGGGTGCGGGTGAGCTGGGAGAGCTCCTCCTGGGCGACGGCGGCGCCCACCTCCGAGCCGCCGGGGGAGGCGTAGGGGAGGAGGGTGCAGCGCAGGAACGTCGCCCAGTCCTCGCCGCGCCGGTCGCCGTACGAGGCGAAGAGCGCCGCCGCCTCCTCGCAGAGCGTCACCGCCTGCTGGAGCCGGGCGTTGCCCGCGTCCACGACCGCCAGTTCCAGGCAGGTCCACGCCTCGCCGTGCGCGACGCCGATGCGCTGGAAGTCGGCGCGGGCGTCCACCAGGAGCTGGCGGGCGAAGCCGGAGTTGCGCAGCGAGCCGGTCTGCGCGGCCCGCTGGTCGCGGGTGACGCGCGCCGAGTGGTGGCGGGCGCACGCCAGGCCGTAGACGTCCCGCATCCGGGAGAACATCGTGCGCGAGCGCTCCAGTTCACGGACCGCCTGGTCCAGGTTCCCGGTCTCCTCCAGCGCCTGGCCCAGGTAGTAGTACGTCCAGGCCTCGCCGCGCGCGTCCTCGTTGTCGCGGTGCCGGGACGCCGCCTGGCGCAGCCCGTCGACGGCGGCCGACGCGTCGCCGTCGACCAGGCGGGCGCGGGCCAGCTGGGTCAGTGCCCAGGCCTCGCCGCGGCCGTCGCGCGTCCGGCCGTACAGGTCGAGCGCGGACCTCAGCTGCTCGTCCGCGCCCGGCACGTCGCCCATCCGCAGGCACAGCTGGCCGAGCTGGAAGTGCGCCCACGCCTCGCCGTGCAGCGACTCGTTCTCCCGGTGCAGGGCGAGCGCGTCGGTCAGCAGCGCCAGGGACTCGCCGACGTGCGCGCGGTCGCGCTCGACCGCCGCCAGCGCGTGCAGCGTCCAGCCGCGGTCGCCCTTCGTCTCCGGCGTCGTCTGCAGGTCGAGCGCCTCCCGCAACCGGGCCGTGGCCTCGGTGAGTTGGCCCTGGTGGTGCAGGGTGATGCCGAGCGAGCACAGGGCCCGCGCCTCGCCGGCCCGGTGGTGCGCCTCGCGGTACAGGTCGACCACCGAGGACAGGGTCGTCCGCGCCTTGTCGAGCTCGCCGAGCTGGCGGGCGGCGATGCCCGTGCGCCACTGGACCGAGCGCACGAGCAGCCCCTGGTCGATGGCCTGCGTCAACTCGCTGATCTCACCGAGCCGGTAGAGGTCGCCGCGCAGCAGGCAGTAGTCGCACAGGGCGCCGAGGAGGCCGAGGACCGCGTCCTGGTTGACGCCCTCCGCGTGCCGGAGCGCCGCCGTGATGAAGCTCGACTCGTCGTCCAGCCAGCGCAGCGCCGCGTCCAGCGACGTGAAGCCGTGCGGGCCCATCTGGCCGGCCCGCGTCGACATGTTGCCGTCGACCAGCCGGATCACGGAGTCGGCGAGCTCGGCGTAGCTCTGGATCAGGCGTTCCTGCGCCGCCGTCCGCTCGGCCGGTTCCTCCTCGTCGGCGAGGCGGGCCTGCGCGAAGACGCGGACCAGGTCGTGCAGCCGGTAGCGGCTGCCCCGGACGTGGTCGACGAGGCCCGCGCGGGACAGCGCCGACAGGTGCCGGGTGGCCTCCTGCTCGTCCGTGGCCAGCAGTGCCGCCGCCGCGGCCGCGCCGAGCGAGGCCCGGCCCGCGAGCGCCAGCCGGCGCAGCAGCCGGCGGGCGGTGTCGGACTGGTCGGTGTAGCGCAGCCACAGGACCCGCTCGACCGGCTCCACGGGCCCGTACGCGGCCAGGTCGGCGGCGAGCTGACGGGTCGTCCGCGGGCCGATGGCGGACCCCGCGGCCCGCAGCGCGAGGGGCAGGCCGCCGCACAACTCCCGTACGGCGTCCGAGGATTCCGCGTCGTACGGACCGGACGCGTCCTCCGCGGCCTCCCGCAGCAGCTCCTCCGCGCCCGCCGCGTCCAGCGCCTCCACGGGCAGGTGGTGCACCCACGCCGGGGTGTCCTCGGCCAGTTCGAGCGGTTTGCGGGAGGTGACCACGACGAGGCTGTCGGACCGCTCGGGGATGAGCGTGCGCACCTGCTGCGCGTCCTCCGCGTCGTCGAGCACGATCGTCACCGGAAGCCCGGTCAGATGCTGGTGGTACAGCTCGCTGAGCCGCTTGACCTGCTGCTCCTGCGACGAACGCTCCCGGAACAGCAGCTGCTCGCGCGGTGCGCCGAGCCGGTTCAGCAGGTGCAGCAGCGCGTCCCGCGTGGTCAGCGGCGGCGCGTCCGCCCGGTCGCCGCGCAGGTCCACCACGCACGCCCCGCGGAACTGGTCCCGCACCTCGTGCGCCACCCGCACCGCCAGCGTGGTGCGCCCCGACCCGGGAGCGCCGTGCAGCACCACCACCGTCGGCCGGGTCTGCGTGCTCGCGCGGGCCGCGTGCACCCACTGCGCGATCCGCGACAGGGCGGCCCGGCGGCCCGCGAACGGGCCCTCCGGTACCGGGAGTTGGCCGAACGACTGCTCCAGCACGCTTCGGCGCCGCGCCGCCGCGCTCTTGTCGGTGCGCCGCAGCTGCGGCGCCGCCGTCTTCTTCGACGTGCCGGTGCTCGACGCGAGCACCCGCTGCTGGTCCAGGAACGGCCGGATCCCGCGCACCTCCAGCGCGGTCAGCCACTGCAGCCGCAGCTGCTCGGGCCCGCCCGGCTGGTTCCGCGCCCCCGCGCTGCGGCTCGCGGCGGGCAGGTGCGAGGCGGTCACCTTGACCACGGTCGCGGTGGCGCCGAGCACGGCGACGGCGGCCCCGGCGCCCACGGCGACCCCGGTCCCGGCGCCGAGCGCCAGGTCGGCCACCACGGCGGTGAGCGCGCCGACTCCCGTCACCATCAGGGGAGTCGAGCCGCGCTCCTGCGCGAACCGCTCCCCGAACGACATCTGTCCCGCGGCCGCCTCGTCCAGGGCCCGGGTGTACGCGGTGTACTCCTCGGTGGCGGTCTGCCCCATGGCGTCGAGCGCACCCCGGGCGCGGGAGAGCAGGACGCCCCCGTCGGTCCGTCCGCCGGAGCGCCTGACCTCCTCCTCCACGGCCCGGGCCAACAGCCGCTCGGCCTCCGCCCGATGGCTGTCTCGCATCTTCGGTCCCCCTCCGGTTGCGTCAGTCCGGCGTCAAGTGTCCTGCGTATGGGGTGTCGGCGCGAGGGTCCCGGCGATCAAAGAACACGACCGTGACGGCCATGCGCAAGGATGGAGACATGCCGAACCGACTGGCCCATGAGACGTCCCCCTACCTCCTCCAGCACGCCGACAACCCGGTGGACTGGTGGCCCTGGTCGGCCGAGGCCTTCGAGGAGGCGAAGCGGCGGGGGGTGCCCGTGCTGCTCAGCGTGGGGTACGCGAGCTGTCACTGGTGCCACGTCATGGCCCACGAGTCCTTCGAGGACGAGGCCACCGCGGCCGTCGTGAACGAGCACTTCGTGCCCGTCAAGGTCGACCGAGAAGAGCGCCCCGACGTCGACGCCGTCTACATGGAGGCCGTACAGGCCGCCACCGGCCAGGGTGGCTGGCCGATGACGGTCTT
Source organism: Streptomyces longispororuber (assembly GCF_024448165.1). GTDB lineage: Bacteria > Actinomycetota > Actinomycetes > Streptomycetales > Streptomycetaceae > Streptomyces > Streptomyces longispororuber_A. The sequence continues at coordinate 10,553 of NZ_JAMOLN010000161.1, read as the reverse complement.
CCTCACCCCGGACGCCGAGCCGTTCTACTTCGGCACGTACTTCCCGCCCGAGCCGCGCCACGGGATGCCGTCCTTCACCCAGGTCCTCCAGGGCGTGGGGGACGCGTGGACCGACCGGCGCGGCGAGGTCACCGAGGTCGCCGCGAAGATCACCGCCGATCTCGCGGGCCGTGAACTGCCGTACGGGGACACGCGGCCGCCGGGCGACGAGGAGCTGGGGCAGGCGCTGCTCGGGCTCGTGCGCGAGTACGACGCGACGCACGGCGGGTTCGGCGGGGCGCCCAAGTTCCCGCCGTCCATGGTGATCGAGTTCCTGCTGCGCCACCACGCCCGCACCGGCACCGAGGGCGCGCTGCAGATGGCCGTCGACACCTGCGAGCGGATGGCGCGGGGCGGGATCTACGACCAGCTCGGGGGCGGTTTCGCGCGGTACTCCGTCGACCGCGAGTTCACCGTGCCGCACTTCGAGAAGATGCTGTACGACAACGCGCTGCTGTGCCGCGCGTACGCGCACCTGTGGCGCTCGACCGGGTCGGAGTTCGCGCGGCGCGTCGCCCTGGAGACCGCCGACTTCATGGTGCGCGAACTGCGCACGAACGAGGGCGGGTTCGCGTCGGCGCTCGATGCCGACAGCCTCGACCCGGCGAGCGGGAAGCACGTCGAAGGCGCCTTCTACGTGTGGACGCCGGAGCAACTGGCCGAGGTCCTGGGGGCGGAGGACGGAGCCGTCGCCGCCCGGTTCTTCGGCGTCACCGAGGAGGGCACCTTCGAGGAGGGTGCCTCCGTGCTCCAACTCCCGCAGAGCGACGAGGTGTTCGAGGCCGAGCGGATCGACTCGATCCGGCAGCGGCTGACCGCCGCCCGCGCCGAGCGCCCCGCCCCCGGCCGGGACGACAAGGTCGTCGCCGCGTGGAACGGGCTGGCGATCGCCGCGCTCGCCGAGACCGGCGCCTACTTCGGCCGGCAGGACCTGGTGGACGCCGCGGTGTGCGCGGGCGACCTGCTGGTCCGTCTGCACATGGATCCGCAGGCGCGCCTCGCCCGCACCAGCAAGGACGGCCGGGCCGGCGCCAACGCGGGGGTGCTGGAGGACTACGCCGACGTCGCCGAGGGGTTCCTGACGCTGGCCTCGGTGACCGGCGAGGGCGTCTGGCTGGAGTTCGCCGGGTTCCTGCTCGACCACGTCCTCGACCGGTTCGTGGACCGGGAGAGCGGAGCCCTGTACGACACCGCCGTCGACGCCGAGCAGCTCATCCGGCGGCCGCAGGACCCGACGGACAACGCCACCCCGTCCGGCTGGACCGCCGCCGCGGGCGCGCTCCTGTCGTACGCCGCGCACACCGGCTCCGAGCCCCACCGGACCGCGGCGGAGCGCGCGTCGGGCGTGGTGAAGGCGCTGGGACCGCGGGCGCCCCGGTTCATCGGGAACGGGCTCGCGGTCGCCGAGGCGCTGCTCGACGGGCCCCGGGAGGTCGCCGTGGTCGGTGAGATCGGCGGGCGCATGCACCACGCGGCGCTCACCGGGACCGCGCCGGGCGCCGTCGTCGCCGCCGGACCCGAGGGGAGCACGGAGCTGCCGCTGCTCGCCGACCGGCCGCTGGTCGACGGGGGCGAGGCCGCCTATGTGTGCCGCCACTTCGTGTGCGACGCCCCGGTGACCGACGCCGACCGGCTGGCCCGGGTCCTGGGCGAGCCGCCGTCCTGACCGGACGCGGGCGGGCCGTGGGTTTCCTGCGGGCCGCCCGCTGACATACGTAGGACATGATCCGCACCACCGCAGCGCTGCTGACCTGCGCCGTCCTGGCCGTGCCGGCCCCGGCGGCCCGATCGCTCGACACGGTCCACCGGGGGAGCGCGGGGTGCTTCACCTGGTCCTGGAAGGACGGCGGGGTCCTGACGACGACCGTCTACTTCCGCAACCACTGCCGTACGGCGCACACGATCCGGGTGCACTGGTCGTCTCCTGCCTCGGGCACCGAGGACATCCGGGTGGCGGGCGGCGCGAAGGGCTCGACGTGGAGCTTCGTGTCCACGCGGCCGACGGGCTTCGAGGACCTGGGGCGGGCCTGACCAGGCCCTAGAGGCCGTGCTGCACGGTGTCGAGGGCGCGCATCACCAGATCGCGCAGCTCGCCCTCGTGGTCGTGCTGGGCCCAGTACATCGTGGCCTCCATCATCGCGCCGACCAGCGCCATCGCGTAGACCCTGACCTCCAGGTCGCCGGCGTCCCGGCCGGTGCGGTCCGCGATCACCCGGCACATCAGGTCGCCCGTGACGGACATCGACTCCATCATCCGGGAGCGCACCGCCGGCACCTCGACCTGGAGGCGGGTGCGCAGCCGCGACACCTCGGGGTCGTCGCTCTCCAGGGCCAGGTGCAGGCTGTCGTCGATGACATGCCGCAGCGAGTCGATCAGCGACTCGTCGGCGGGCCGCGACCGCAGCTCCCGCTCCAGGATCGGGTCGAACTCGTCGGTGAGGACGATGTCCTCCTTGGTCGGGAAGTACCGGAAGACCGTGGACGGCGACACCTCGGCGGACTCGGCGATCTGCTCGACCGTCGTCGCGTCGTACCCCTGCTCCATGATCAGGCGGTACGTCGCCTCGCGGATCGCCGTGCGGGTCTTGATCTTCTTGCGCTCGCGGAGCCCGACCTTGGGCTCCGCGGGCGTCTGTGCTGAGGCGGCCATGGCGCTCATTGTCAGGCATCCGTGCTGATCGGGGCCACCTCCGCGGCGGACCCGGCGGCCCGCCCGGCCGGGGCCCCGCCGGGCAGCAGGACCGCGCAGAGCGCGGCGGCGGCCAGCGCCACGATGCCGATGACGACCAGGGCGAGGTCCATGCCGTGGACGAACGCGGAGTCCGCCGACGCGGTGAGCGCCCGGTCGCCGAGCCGGCCCGCCACCACATGGGCGCCGATCACCGAGTCGCGTGTCGCGTCCGCCGCGGGTCCCGGCAGTCCCGCGGTGCCCAGCCGGTCCGTGTACGCGCCGGCGACCAGGGCGCCGAGCAGGGCGACGCCGAGCGCGCTGCCGGTCTGCCGCACCGTGCTCATCAGCCCGGAGCCGCGGCCCGCCTGGTCCTTGGAGAGCGCGCCGAGGGCGCCGCCCATCGCGGGGATCATCGCGAAGGCGATGCCGACCCCGGCGACGGAGAGCCACAGCGCGGTGAAGCCGTACCCCGAGTCGACGGTGGTGCGCGCCCCGAGGAACGCGGCGAACGCCAGCACCACCAGGGAGACGACGATCACCGACCGCGCCCCGAACCTGACGACCAGCGACTGCGCCAGCTTGGCCGCGACCAGCATGCCGCCCATCATCGGGACCATCCGCACGCCGGTGCCGAGGGAGTCCGTGCCGAGCACGGCCTGGAGGTACTGCGGCAGCAGGAACATCACGCCGGACATGACGAACATGCCGAGGGTCGCCGTGAGGGTGTTGCTCAGGAAGCCGCGGTGGCGCAGCAGCGTGAGGTCGAGCATGGGGGACGCGCTGCGCCGCTCGCGCAGCACGAGGGCGCCGAGCAGCACGACGGCCGCGGCGAACCCGCCGATCACGACGGCGTCGCTCCAGCCCTTGCCGGGGCCTTCGATGATCGCGTAGATGAGGGCGCCGAGGCCGAGCGCGGTGAGCGCGGTGGAGACGACGTCGACCCGGGGCGCGGCCGGGTCGCGGCTCTCGGGCAGCAGGAACAGGCAGGCGGTGATGCCGATGGCGACCATCGGCACGTTCAGGACGAAGACCGAGCCCCACCAGAAGTGGTTGAGCAGCCAGCCGCCGATCACCGGACCGAGCGGCATGCCGAGCGCGGAGGCCGCCGAGATCATGCCGATGGCCTTGGTCTGCTCGGCGCGCGGGAAGAGCGAGGGCAGGACGGACATGGCGAGCGGCATCACGAGCGCACCGCCGACGCCCATCAGGGCGCGGGCCGCGATCACCCAGTTCACGTCGCTCGCGAAGGCGCCCAGGACGGAGGCGGCGAGGAAGACGCCGAGTCCGCCGATCAGCATCCGGCGCCGCCCGAACCGGTCGCCGAGCAGTCCCGCCGGGAGCATCAGGGCGGCGAACACCACGATGTACGCGTCCGCCATCCACTGCTGCTGACCGGTGGTGGCGCCGAGGTCCGCGGCGATCGTCGGCAGCGCCACGTTGAGGATCGTCATGTCGAAACCGAGCACGAGCATGCTCGCGACCAGGGCCCCGAGGGCCCACCAGCGCCGGGGGTCCGGGCGCGACTCCACTTCCTGAGTGACAGTAACCATGAAATGAGAGTAACTCTCATTTCCTATGCACTGTCAATCGGCTGTCTCTCTTGGAATCGCAAAGGAACGGGAACGCGAAAAGAGGCCGCGGCTTCGAGCCGCGGCCTCTCGGTGGAGGTGGGGGGGGGAGGGTCAGGCGTGCTGGTAGGCCACCAGGGAGATGCCGACGTAGTGCACGACGAACGCCGCGAGGGTCAGCGAGTGGAAGACCTCGTGGAAGCCGAACCAGCGGGGCGACGGGTTCGGGCGCTTGATGCCGTAGATGACACCGCCCGCGCTGTAGAGCAGTCCGCCGACGATCACCAGGACGAGGACCGCGATGCCGCCGGTGCGCATGAAGTCGGGCAGGAAGAAGACCGCGGCCCAGCCCATCGCGATGTAGCACGGCGTGTAGAGCCAGCGCGGGGCGCCGACCCAGAAGACGCGGAAGACGATGCCGGCCGCGGCCGCCGCCCAGATGCCCCACAGCAGGGCGTCGCCCTTGGTGCCCGGCAGGAGCAGCATCGTCAGCGGCGTGTACGTGCCGGCGATGATCAGGAAGATGTTCGCGTGGTCGAGCCGGCGCAGCACGCCGTCGGCGCGCGGCCCCCAGTTGCCCCGGTGGTAGAGGGCGCTCACGCCGAACAGCAGGCAGGCCGTCAGCACATAGATGCCGCAGGCCACGCGGCCGCGCGTGGAGTCCGCGAGTGCGGTGAGGAAGAGGCCGGCCACCAGGACGGCCGGGAACATGCCCGCATGCAGCCAGCCGCGCAGCTTCGGCTTCAGCAAATGGGGCTCTGCGGCGGGTGCTTCGGGCTGCTCTGCGGCGACGCTCATGCTCGGCATCGTACCTACGCGACCGTAGGTAACAGATACGGATAGCCCCCTGCTTTCCCCTGGGGAGATCCCTATGTCCGAATCCGAGTGGCGATGCTCACGTCGCTCAAGTGTGAGGCCCCCTGGACAGATGGGCGAAACGGTCGGATGATCAAATGAGTGCGGTCGGCACCGGATGAGCGCCCATCGATTTTTCGGTGGAACGGGAGGCGCAGCGTCCGGGTCGCAGCCCCCACGGGGCCTCCCCAACTAAAGACCCCTCATTTAGGAGCGATCGTGGCGCGCGACATCGCGGCTCCCCTCCCGACCAACCACCAGGAACTGATCTCGTGGGTCAACGAGATCGCGGAACTGACGCAGCCGGACAGCGTGGTCTGGTGCGACGGCTCCGAGGCCGAGTACGAGCGGCTCGCCGAGGAACTCGTCGCCAAGGGAACGTTCAAGAAGCTCGACCCGATCAAGCGCCCCAACTCCTACTACGCCGCGTCCGACCCGACCGATGTCGCCCGGGTCGAGGACCGGACGTTCATCTGCTCCGAGGAGGAGGCGGACGCGGGCCCGACCAACCACTGGAAGGCCCCGGCCGAGATGCGCGAGATCTTCTCGGGCAAGGAGGGGAACGGGGGCATCTTCCGCGGCTCGATGAAGGGCCGGACGATGTACGTCGTCCCGTTCTGCATGGGTCCGCTCGGCTCGCCGCTGTCCGCGATCGGCGTCGAGATCACCGACTCGGCCTACGTCGCCGTCTCCATGCGCACCATGACCCGGATGGGGCAGCCGGTCCTGGACGAGCTCGGCGACGACGGCTTCTTCGTGAAGGCCGTGCACACGCTGGGCGCGCCGCTCGCCGAGGGCGAGGCGGACGTGCCGTGGCCGTGCAACAGCACGAAGTACATCTCGCACTTCCCGGAGTCCCGCGAGATCTGGTCGTACGGCTCGGGCTACGGCGGCAACGCCCTGCTGGGCAAGAAGTGCTACGCGCTGCGCATCGCTTCGGTGATGGCGCGGGACGAGGGCTGGCTGGCCGAGCACATGCTCATTCTCAAGCTGACCCCGCCGCAGGGCGAGTCGAAGTACGTCGCGGCGGCCTTCCCGTCCGCGTGCGGCAAGACCAACCTCGCGATGCTGGAGCCCACGATCTCCGGCTGGACCGTCGAGACGATCGGTGACGACATCGCCTGGATGCGGTTCGGCGAGGACGGCCGGCTCTACGCGATCAACCCCGAGGCCGGCTTCTTCGGCGTCGCGCCCGGTACCGGCGAGCACACCAACGCCAACGCCATTAAGACGCTCTGGGGCAACTCGGTCTTCACGAACGTCGCGCTCACCGACGACAACGACGTCTGGTGGGAGGGCATGACCGAGGAGACCCCGGCGCACCTCACCGACTGGAAGGGCAACTCCTGGACGCCCGAGTCGGGCGTCCCGGCCGCGCACCCCAACGCCCGCTTCACCACCCCCGCCTCCCAGTGCCCGATCATCGCGCCCGAGTGGGAGGACCCCAAGGGCGTGCCGATCTCGGCGATCCTCTTCGGCGGCCGCCGCGCCTCCGCGGTGCCGCTGGTGACCGAGTCCTTCGACTGGAACCACGGCGTCTTCCTCGGCGCCAACGTGGCTTCCGAGAAGACCGCCGCCGCCGAGGGCAAGGTCGGCGAGCTGCGCCGCGACCCGTTCGCGATGCTGCCGTTCTGCGGCTACAACATGGGCGACTACATGGCCCACTGGGTGAAGGTCGGCGCCGACAAGGATGTCGCCAAGCTGCCCAAGATCTACTACGTCAACTGGTTCCGCAAGAACGCCGACGGCAAGTTCGTGTGGCCCGGCTTCGGCGAGAACTCCCGCGTCCTGAAGTGGATCGTCGACCGCCTCGACGGCCGCGCCGAGGGCGTCGAGACCCCGATCGGCGTCCTGCCGACCAAGGAGTCCCTGGACACGGACGGCCTCGAACTGGCCGACAGCGACCTGGAGTTCCTGCTCACCGTCGACAAGGAGGTCTGGCGCGAGGAGGCCGCTCTCGTGCCCGAGCACCTCAACACCTTCGGCGACCACACGCCGAAGGAACTGTGGGACGAGTACCGGGCGCTCGTGGAGCGCCTCGGCTAGTCGTTCCCTCCCAGGACCGGCGAGACCCCGTACAACGGCGTACGGGGTCATGGGCCCGTCGTCCTCCCGTGCCGCCCCCGAGCAAGCCCCTGGGGGAGGCGGGAGGCGGCGGGCCCTCGCCACGTACTCGACCGGAGGGCCCTTGTGCCCCTACGCGGACACCAGGCGCTCGGCGCCCGAGTGGTACTCCATGCGCCGGGCGGCCAGGATCGCGGCGGCGGTGTCGGCCCGGGAGGCGGCGACGACGAGCGCGCGGCCCGCGAGGGCGTGCGCCCGCTGGTGCAGGGCGGCCCGGTCCTGCTCGGGGCCGGCCGCGGTCAGGGCCGCGCGGACCGGTGCGTGGCCGCCGCGCAGCCGGGCGATCTGACCTGCCAGCTCGTCGGCCGCCGCGGCCAGCTCCTGGTCGTCCGGGCCGAGGGCGCGCAGTTCGTCGGTGACCGCGAGCAGCGCCGACAGGTGTCCGGCGAGCTGGATGTCCAGCTCCTCCTCGCGCGAGCGGTGCGGGAAGGTGCCGCCGTCGGCCGCCACGGTGTGGACCGACTTGGTGCGGATCGGCTCGTACATGGGAGGCCTCCAGGGGCAGCAGGCGTCAGCTTGGCCTCCATCGTACCTTAGAACGAGTCTAAATTAGAACTTGTCCAAAGACGGGTCGTCACGGCTGGCTGTATCCGTCCAGGAAGTTCCCGATCCGGGTCACCGCCTCGGTCAGCTGCCGTGTCGAGGGCAGGGTCACGACCCGGAAGTGGTCGGGCTCGGGCCAGTTGAAGCCGGTGCCGTGGACCACCATGATCTTCTCGGCGCGCAGCAGGTCGAGCACCATCTGGCGGTCGTCCTTCACCTTGAAGACCTTCGGGTCCAGGCGCGGGAAGAGGTAGAGCGCACCCTTCGGCTTCACGCACGTCACGCCCGGGATCTGGGTGAGCAGGTCGTACGCCACGTCCCGCTGTTCCTTCAGCCGGCCGCCGGGCAGCACCAGGTCGTTGATCGTCTGCCGGCCGCTGAGCGCGGCGACGACACCGTGCTGACCGGGCATGTTCGCGCACAGGCGCATGTTCGCGAGGATCGTGAGGCCCTCGATGTACGACTCCGCGTGCGCGCGCGGGCCGGAGATCGCCATCCAGCCCACCCGGTAGCCGGCCACCCGGTACGCCTTCGACATGCCGTTGAACGTGAGCGTCGTCAGGTCCGGGGCGATGGCGGCGGTCGGGGTGTGCGTCGCGCCGTCGTAGAGGATCTTGTCGTAGATCTCGTCGGAGCAGACCAGCAGGTTGTGGCGGCGGGCGATGTCGGTGAGGCCGCGCAGCATCTCGTCGCTGTAGACGGCGCCGGTGGGGTTGTTCGGGTTGATGATGACGATCGCCTTGGTGCGGTCGGTCACCTTCCGCTCGACGTCGGCCAGGTCCGGCATCCAGTCGGACTGCTCGTCGCAGCGGTAGTGCACGGCGGTGCCGCCGGACAGCGAGACGGCCGCGGTCCACAGCGGGTAGTCGGGGGCCGGGACGAGGACCTCGTCGCCGTCGTCGAGCAGGGCCTGCATGGCCATCACGATGAGCTCGGAGACGCCGTTGCCGACGAAGACGTGCTCGACGTCGGTCTCCACGCCGAGGGTCTGGTAGTGCATCATCACGGCGCGGCGGGCGGCGAGCAGGCCCTTGGCGTCGCCGTACCCGTGCGCGTCGCCGAGGTTGCGGAGCATGTCCTCGAGGATCTCGGGCGGGCAGTCGAAGCCGAACGCCGCCGGGTTGCCCGTGTTCAGCTTCAGGATCCGGTGACCTGCCGCTTCGAGGCGCATCGCCTCCTCGAGCACCGGGCCCCGGATCTCGTAGCAGACGTTGGCGAGCTTGGTCGACTGGATGAGCTGCATGGTCAGACTTTACGGCGGTGTTTCCCGAGGCCGCGCGGTGTTTGCGGCCGGGTGCCCGAGGCCGCCCGACCCCGTCTGGGATGCCGTGGCACGGAGTGCCGATCGCCTCCGGAATACGGGGTCGGGCCATGGGCCGGGCTTCGATGGGGCGGCCCTGCCCGCCGGGTGAGATGGGCCACTCGGGGCAGGGCCGGGGAGCGTCAGGAGCCGTACGCGTCCGTCGCGAACGAGCGGCCGAGGTAGGTGTACGTCGCCTTCGACACGCCCGCGGTGGCGGCCGAGAAGCTGACCGCGTGCGACGTGGTCACGCCGGACGCGGAGCCGCGCAGGCTCCACAGCGCGCCGTTGCTGGTGTTCTCGAAGGGCGCGGAGGCGGCCAGGTCGGCGTAGCCGTCCTTGTTGGTGTCGGTGAGCCGGACGGAGGTGCCGAACCGGTCCTGGTTCTCGTTCGCGCCCGGCACCCCGGCGGTGCCCTGGTGGATCGCCTTCGCGCCGGTCCCGGTGAGCCCGTCCGCGGAGCCGCGCAGCACGACGACCTCGCCGGCGTTCTGCACGGAGCCGATGGTCTCGAAGTCGACGCCCACGGCCAGGTCGTCGTAGCCGTCGTGGTTCACGTCGCCCGCGGCGACCGACTGGCCGAAGCTGTCCACGTCCTCGGTGACGCCGGGGACGCCCTCGGTGTCCTGGGTCAGGGTGCGGTGGGCGGACGCCGAGAGGCCGGTTCCGGCGCCGGTGTAGACGTTGACCGCGTTGGCGTCGGGCTGGCCGAGGGCCAGGTCGTCGATGCCGTCGCCGTCGAAGTCGCCGACGGCGGCGCTGTGGCCCTCGTCGGGCAGGACGGTGGGCGTGCCGGTGGCCGACGGGTAGACGAGCGTGGCGCCGTCGAAGCTGCCGTCCTCGTCGTAGCGGCCGGCCACGGCGAGGTCGTCGGTGCCGTCGCCGTCGAAGTCGCCGGCCGACAGGGAACGGTAGTAGTCGGAGCTGCCGGGGGCGATCGCGGTGGTCAGCTTGCGCTGGGTGGGGGTGCCCGACTTGCTGATGCCGTCGACGATCCACACGCCGTTGTTGCTGGTGCCCACGGCCAGTTCGGCCCGGCCGTCGCCGTCGAAGTCGCCGACGGTGAGGCGGTCGCCGAAGCGGTCGTGGTCGCTCGGGGCCGGGTCGGGGATCGTGGTGCCGCCGCTCAGCCCGGACTTCGAGCCCCACAGCACGGCGACGGTGCCGCCGTCGACGTCGCTGCCGACCTTCTCGTCGGGGGTGCCGGTGACGACGTCGGTGTAGCCGTCCCCGTTCAGGTCGGCGGTGGCGAGGGCGGAGCCGAACGCGTCGTCCTTCTCCGCGGCGCCCGGCACCCCGGCCGAGTTCTGCGTGACGACCGTGGTCCTGGCGGCCGATATGCCGGAGGCGGAGCCGGTGTTGACGACGACGGCACCCGCGCCCGAGGCGCCCGAGACGGTCGCCTCCGATGCGGTGACGAGATCGCCGTAGCCGTCCCCGTTCACATCGGCCA
>NZ_JAMOLN010000160.1 GCF_024448165.1 Streptomyces longispororuber | reverse complement strand
AGGAGCCGGAGCGGGTGCCGCGGCGGTTCGCCGGGGCGGAGGTCGTCGTGCGGGGGGCCGACACCGTGCGGGTCGCGTCGCCGCACGGGGCGAAGGTGCGGGCGCTGGAGCGGCCGAACGCCGTACCCGCCGCGCTCGTACGGGAGTTGGGCACGGTCGGGCGGGTCGTCGAGGACCGGTCGTTCGGGCTGCGGGCCGAGGGCGGGCCCGGTGAGCTGGTCGGGCACCCGTGGTCCGTCGCCGCGTTCGGGGCGTACGCGCTGCGGGACGGGCGGGCGCCGCGCGCGGACGACGAGGTCGTCGTCGGCGGGGACTGGGCCGCGCCGGGGCAGCGGATCACGACGACGCGCGGCACCGTGCGGGTCGTGGGCGTCGCCACGGCGCACCGCCCGTACGAGGACGCGGTCTTCTTCGGGGACCGGCGCGCCGCCGAGATCGCCCCCGGCAGCGTGCAGGTGGTGGTCGTCGGGGGCGGGGTCGACGCCGTACGGGGCGTGGTGCGCGGGTATCCGGACGTGCGGGTGCTCACCGGGAGCGAGCGGCGGCTGGCCGACGCCGATCCGGGGCGGGACCAGGAGGCGGTCACGGCGCTGACCGCGCTGTTCGGGACGGCCGCCGGGGTCACCGGGTTCGTGTCGGTGTTCGTGGTGGCGTCGACGTTCGCGTTCGCCGTGGCGCAGCGCCGCCGGGAGTTCGGGCTGCTGCGCACGGCGGGGGCGACGGCGGGGCAGCTGCGCCGGGCCCTGGTCGCCGAGGCGCTGCTGGTCGGGGTCGTCGCGGGCGGGGCGGGGTGCGTGCTCGGCGGCTGGGGTGCGCCGCGGCTGGGCCGGTGGGCGGTGGCGCAGGGGCTCGCCCCCGACTGGTTCGTGATCCGGACGGGCGCGGCCTCCTGGCCGTACCACCTCGCCTTCTGGACCGGTCTCGCCGTGGCGCTGTGCGGGGTGCTCGCCGCGTCCTGGCGGGCCGGCCGGACCGGTCCCGCGCAGGCGATGCGCGAGGTGTCGGTGGACGGGCGGGTCATGACGTGGGGGCGGATCGTCGTCGGGGGCGGGCTGCTGGTCACCGCGCTGGTCACCCTCGGCACGGCGCTGGCCGGCGACCCCGGTGAGCTGCTGCACCGCAAGACGTACATCGTGCGTCCGATGCTGCTGATCGGCGCGGTGGCGCTGATCGCGCCCGCGCTGGTCCGGCCGCTGCTGCGGCTCGGCGGCCTGCTGCCGGCCCGGCTCCCGGGCGCCACCGGCATGTTGGTGCGGGAGAACGCGACCGCCGGGCTGCGCCGCACCGCCGCCGTCGCCGCGCCGGTCCTCGCGACGGTCGCGCTCGCCGGGTCGCTGCTCGGCGCGACCGGCACCATCGCGGGGGCGAAGGCCGCCGAGGCCAGGGAACGGACCGTCGCCGACTATGTCGTCACGCCGCAGGGCGCCGACGGCTTCGACGCGGCGACGCTGCGCAGGCTGCGTCAGGTCGAGGGCGCCACGGTCTCGCCGACGGCGGCGACGACGCTGTACGTGCCGGAGGACGGCGGCGTCGCGCTCGTCACGTCCGAGGCGCGGGCGGCCGATCCGGCCCTGCTGGCGCGGACGACCCGCCTCCCGGTCGTCGCGGGACGGCTCGCCGACCTGACCGACGACACCGTCGTCGTCAACGAGGAGTGGCAGCGGCACACCGTCGGCGAACGCGTCGACGTCCGGCTCGGCGACGGCACGCGACGGTCCCTGCGGATCGCCGCCGTGCTGCGCACCGGCACCGGCGACAACGGCGCCTACGTCACCGCGCACAACGCCGCCGGCGCCCCCGTGGACCGCGTCGACGTGACGGTCGCCGACGGCCGCGCGGCTGCGGACGTCGGCTCGGCCCTGCGGGCGGCCGTGCACGGCACGGGAGCGGCGGTCGTCACCAAGTCGCAGTGGCTGGCGGCGAGTTACCCGGCGACGAACCGCACGACCCGCCTCGGTCTGCTCCTCGTCCTCGGCATCGCGCTCCTGTACACGGCCATCGCCATCGCCGTCGCCAACGTCACGGTCATGGCCACCACCGACCGCACCCACGACCTGACCGCGCTCCGGCTGGCCGGTGCCACCCGTGCGCAGACGCTGCGGGTGGTCGCGGCGGAGGCCCTGGCGGTGACGGTGACGGGCAGTGTCCTCGGCCTGCTGGTGGCCGCCGCGAACGTCCTCGGCATGCACCTGGCGCTGATCCGCCTGCACGTCGACGCCCCCTTCGCCCTGCCCTGGGCGGCGCTCGCCGCGACGGCGGCGGCCTGCGTGGCGATCGCGGTGGTGTCGGCGGTCCTCGCGGCACGGTTCGGTCCGGCGCTGCGCGGACGCTCCGTGGGGGTGTGAACGGGTGCGGGGCGCACGTACCTTGACGTGGCTCGGGGGTGCGGACGTACCGTCCGGAAATGGCAATGGCATCCATGGACGCGCTGCTCACCGGCCCCGGCGCCCCCTTCTCCGTCGTACGGGACGAGGACGGGCGCCTCGCGTACGCGGAAGGGCCGCGGACCCTGCGGGAGTTCGCCGAGACGACGTGGGCGTTCGGTCCCGCGCCGTTCCTGATCGCGGAGACCGGGCGGCTGACGTACGGGGAGTTCTTCGCCGCGGCCAGTGCGCTCGCCCGCCGGTTCCTGGACGAACGCGACGGCTACGGGCTGCGGCCCGGCGACCGTGCCGTCATCGCGATGCGCAACCATCCCGAGTGGCAAGTCGCCTTCTGGGCCTGCCAGTTGGCGGGTCTGGTCGCCGTCCCGCTGAACGGGTGGTGGACCGCGGACGAGTTCGCGTACGCCCTCGACGACTGCCGGCCCGGCGTACTGGTCGTCGACGGCGAACGCCATGAACGCATCGCCCCCTGGCTGGCCGCCGTCCCCGCGGACCGCCGCCCGTGGACGCTGGTCTGTCACGAGGAGGGCCGGGAGCCGGTGGGCGAGCGCGTCGAGCGGTACGCGGAGCTGCCGGTCCCCGATCCGCTGCTCGGCCCGCCCGACGTCGACGTGCAGCCGCACTGGGACGCCACGATCCTCTACACCTCGGGGACCACGGGCCGCCCCAAGGGGGCCGTCGCCACCCACCACGCGCACATGGCCGCCATCGCCAACCCCCGCTACTTCGCGGCGCTCTCGGCCCTCGGCCGGGGCCTCGTCCCGGGCCAGGGGCCGGCCCCCGTCGGGCTCCTGACCTTCCCCTTCTTCCACGTCGCGGCGTTCACCGGGTTCTACGCGGCCATGGCCGCGGGCGGCTCGCTCGTCCTGCTGCGCAAGTGGGACACGGACACCGCGCTCGCCCTGATCCACGAGCACGGCATCACGAACTTCGGCGGCGTGCCCACGACCGCGCTCCAACTCCTGGCCCGTGCCGAGGAGTTGGACGACGACCTGCCGACGCTCGCCGGGTTCAACACGGGTGGCGCCGCCGCCCCGCCCGACCTCGTCGCCCGGCTGACCGCCCGCTACGGGGACCGCATCGAACCCCGCAACGGCTACGGCCTCACCGAGACGCTCGGCGGCGTCACCGCGAACTTCGGCGCGGAGTACCGGAGCCGGCCGGCGAGCGTGGGCAGGCCCGCGCCCGCGGTCGAGGCGCGGATCGCCGGGCCCGGCGGTGAGGAGCTGCCCGACGGGGCGGTGGGGGAGCTGTGGCTGCGCGGCCAGTCGGTGATCCGCGGCTACTGGGAGGACCCGGCCGCCACGGAGGCGGCGTTCACGCCGGACGGGTGGTTCCGCACGGGGGATCTGGCGGTGCTCGCGGAGGGGCGGGTCAGCGTCGTCGACCGGATCAAGGACATGGTGATCCGGGGCGGCGAGAACGTGTACTGCGTCGAGGTCGAGGCCTGCCTGCACGACCACCCCGACGTGCTGGAGGCGGCCGTCGTGGGCGTGCCGCACCCGGTGCTGGGGGAGGAGGTCGCGGCGGTGGTGCGGGTCCGCGAGGGGTCGTCCCTGGACCCGGATTCCCTCCGGGGGTTCGTGGGGCGTTCCCTCGCGGCGTTCAAGGTGCCGGCGGTACTGGTGCTCCAACCGGAGGAGTTGCCCCGCAACGCCACCGGCAAAATCCTCAAGCGCACCCTCAGGGCCCGCTTGACCACGTGACCACCTGACCGTCTGCGGCTGAGTGGGGGCTGGTCGCGCAGTTCCCCGCGCCCCTGAAAGACCGACTGCGTCTGCCGGGCCGGTCTTTCGTCGCGAGAAGCCCCGCCGGACCCGCAGGCGAACCCCTATCGCCGCGTCACGAACACCCGGTAGTCGCCGGAGGCGTCCGCCCCGGCGACCGAGATCCGCACACCCGCCCTCCGGTCCTTGAACACCTCGCCCGGCCGGTACGGCGCGTCCGACAGTTCCGCGTGGACGTTGGGGCGGCGCGTGCAGCCGCCGCTGTCGGGGGTGGAGTCCTCGACCGTGATCGGGCCGTGCCCGGTGTCCACGTCCGCGTCGACCTTGTAGATGAGGACGCCGGGCCGGCACACCGCCTCGTCGTTGCCCTCCTGCGAGCGCACCTCGATCGCGTACCCGCTCTTCTCGGTCAGCGGCACGAACGCCAGCTTCGTGCCGCCGCCGTCCCGGCCCAGCGGCGACAGCAGGTGCTCGGTCGTGCCGGGCTGCGCGGCGCAGCCGATCTGGTCGTCGTCGAGCCAGCCCAGCTTCCACTTGTGCCAGCCGAGCAGGTCGTTCCCGACGCCCCAGTCCTCGCTCATGATGTCCCAGTGCCCGACGGCCCCGCCGCCGTCCTGCGTGTAGAGGTCGGGCAGCCCGAAGACGTGCCCGTTCTCGTGCGGCAGCACCCGGTAACCGGTCTCGGTGTACGAGCCGGAGCCGTCGTCCTGGCGCGAGTACACGAAGGAGACGTTGGACAGCGGCACCCCGTCCGCGACGGGTGCCTCGTGGTTCCCGGCGAACGTCACGGACAGCACCGTGTCCAGGGCGGACGGCCCGGCGTTCGGCGTGGTCAGGATGTTCACGAGGTCGTACTGGCGGAAGTCCACGTCCGGGTCGGCGGCGGCCACGATGTCGTCGACGAGCTCGCGGTAGCCGGGCTCGAAGGGGGCGCCGCGCTCTATCCCGTACGCGGCGAACGGCTTGGGCATCCGCAGCCAGTGCTTGACCGGGGACTCGGGCTGGTAGTCGAGGCGGCCGTACGAGCCGGTGCGGAACCACTCCTGGGTCTTCGGGAAGAACTCCCCGAGCCGGTCGAGGGCGGTGCCCT
This sequence comes from Streptomyces longispororuber, assembly GCF_024448165.1. GTDB lineage: Bacteria > Actinomycetota > Actinomycetes > Streptomycetales > Streptomycetaceae > Streptomyces > Streptomyces longispororuber_A. The sequence goes on along the minus strand of NZ_JAMOLN010000160.1, from coordinate 20,010 downwards.
CACCGGGCGCGTCCGGGAAGTCGATCATGAGGTTGAGGGCCCGGACGGTGCCGGTCGAGCGGGCGTAGCCGGGTGAGGTGGGCACGCCCTCGGACATCTGGACGCCGAGCGCGCCGCGGATCATGCAGGGGCCGAGGGAGGTCGCCCGGGCCAGCGCCGTCGGGCCCGCCGCCGTCGGCGAGCTGTCGAGCAGCCGGCCGGTGCTCGCGGTCATCGTCAGCGCGAGGGCCACGGCCGTGGCTCCGGCGAGCATCGCACCGCGCCGGCCCCTGCGTATCCGCTGCTGCCGCATTCGACCCGCCTCACGCTCGGCTCCGTTTCGATCACCCTGTGTCGGGGTCGGTCGGGCCGCGCGCTGGGTGCGCCGATCGTGGGTTTCTGGGGCTGGAGTGGTGTGAGTCAGGTCACATGAGGGGCGGGAAATAACCGGGGACGTTCTCCCCGTTTAGACCTGTGTCCGCGAAAGCGGGGAGCGAGTCCCCGTTTCAGTACGTGACAGACGACCGAAGGAGACCGCCGTGGCCACCGCAACCGAGCAGCCGCAGCGCCGCGTCCCGCGCCCGCGGGCCGACGCCGTGCGCAACCGGGAGCGGATCGTCGCCGCCGCCCGTGAGCTGCTCGTCGAGTACGGGACCGATCTCCCGCTCGACGAGGTCGCCCGCCGGGCCGGGGTCGGCAACGCCACGCTGTACCGGAACTTCAAGGACCGCGGTGAGCTGATGCACCACGTCGTCCTGTCGGTCACCGATCACGTCACCGAGCACGCGGAGCAGGCGCTCGCCGCCGAGGAAGCCGGCGAGAAGACCGCGTTCGACGCGCTGCGCGCCTTCGTGCACGCGGCCGCCGACGAGCGCATCGGCGCCCTGTGCCCGATGCTGAACGCCACCTTCGACAAGGACCACCCGGACGTCGTCGCCGCCCTCGACCGGCTCACCGCCGGCCTGGAGGAGCTCATCGCACGGGCCCGTACCGCGGGCCAGCTGCGCACCGACGTCGGCGTCGGGGACCTGATGGTGGCCCTCTCCCAGCTGACCCGGCCGCTGCCCGGCACCGCGTGTGGGGGCCTCGACCGGTACGACACCTTCTTCCACCGCCATCTGCAGCTGTTCCTCGACGGCCTGATGGCACCCGCCCGCTCGGAACTCCCGGGCGAGGCCGCGACCTTGGAGGACCTCCGCCAGGAGTGAGGCGCCAGGACTGAGGCCCCGCCCTCCCATCACTTGAGTCACCTGTTCCGTACAGACCCGATTTCTCACGCTTATTCACTACTTGGAGTCCCGCTGTGGGTACCCCCTTGCCGAATTCGGCATCCATAGAAGGCGACGCGCGTCGCTGGAAGGCCCTGGTCTTCATCGCGCTCGCCCAGCTGATGGTGGTCCTCGACGCCACCATCGTGAACATCGCCCTGCCCGCCGCGCAGACCGACCTCGGCATCTCCGACGGCAACAAGCAGTGGGTCATCACGGCCTACGCGCTGGCCTTCGGCGGACTGCTCCTGTTCGGCGGCCGCATCGCGGACCTGTGGGGCCGCAAGCAGACCTTCGTGACCGGACTGCTCGGCTTCGCGCTCGCCTCGGCGCTCGGCGGTGCCGCGCAGAACGAGGCCATGATGTTCGGCGCCCGTGCGCTCCAGGGTGTCTTCGGCGCCCTGCTCGCGCCCGCCGCGCTCTCCCTCCTCGCCGTCATGTTCACCGACGCCAAGGAGCGCGCGAAGGCGTTCGGCATCTACGGTGCGATCGCCGGTGGCGGTGGCGCCGTCGGCCTGATCCTCGGCGGTTTCCTCACCGAGTACCTGAACTGGCGCTGGACGTTCTTCGTGAACATCCCGTTCGCGATCATCGCCGCCGCCGGTGCGTACTTCGTCATCCGTGAGCCGGCCGGCGGCCGCAACCGCTCGCCGCTCGACATCCCCGGCGTCGTGCTCTCCACGCTCGGCCTGGTCTCCCTGGTCTACGGCTTCACGCGTGCCGAGTCCGAGGGCTGGTCGGACCCGACGACGATCGGCATGTTCGTCGCCTCCGCCGTCCTGCTGCTCGCGTTCGTCGCCGTCGAGGCCCGGGTCAAGCACCCGCTGCTGCCGCTGCGCGTGGTCGCCGACCGCAACCGCGGCGGTGTCTACGCCTCGCTCGGCCTCGCCGTCATCGCGATGTTCGGCCTGTTCCTCTTCCTGACCTACTACCTCCAGGTCGTGAAGGGCTTCTCGCCGGTCAAGACGGGCTTCGCGTTCCTGCCGATGATCGCAGGCATGATCACGGGCTCCACCCAGATCGGCGCCCGCCTGATGACGCGGGTCCCGCCGCGTCTGCTGATGGGTCCCGGCTTCCTGGTCGCGGCGCTCGGCATGGGGCTGCTGACCCAGCTCTCGGTCGACGCCTCGTACCCGGCGCTGATCCTGCCCGCGCAGCTGCTGCTCGGCCTCGGCATGGGTACGGCGTTCATGCCCGCCATGTCCCTCGCGACGCTCGGCGTCGAGGCCCGCGACGCGGGTGTCGCCTCCGCGATGGTCAACACCTCGCAGCAGGTCGGCGGCGCCATCGGCACGGCCCTGCTGAACACGATCGCGGCCTCGGCCACGACCGCGTACCTGGTGGACCACGCGGCGGGCGCCCGTAGCCCGCAGCTCCTCCAGGCGCAGGCCATGGTGAGCGGCTACACCCACGCCATCTGGTGGGCCGTCGGCATCCTGGCCGTCTCGGCCCTGATCGCCTTCACCCTCATCAACACCGCCGCCCCGGGCGCCGGTTCGGCCACCGCCTCCGGTGACACGGACGGTGTCGAGGACGAGGTGAAGATCCCGGTGGTCGCGCACTGACCACCGCGCCGTACGGAGCCGGTCCCCCGGACGCTCTACCTGAGCCAGGGGAGATCGGCCCCGGCGTCCTTCGGCTGGAGTCCCTCGGCGACGATCCGCATGATCTCGCCGAGGGACTTCTGCTGTTCGGGGGTGAGCCGGTCGAAGAGGGCCTGGCGGACGGCGGTGACATGGCCGGGCGCGGTCTTCGCCAGGACCTCAAGGCCCTCGTCCGTGAGCACCGCGAACTGGCCGCGCTTGTCCGAGGGACAGTCCTCGCGCCGCACCCACCCGCTCTTCTCCAGGCGCGCGATCGCGTGCGAGAGCCGGGAGCGGGTGATCTTCGCGTTGATCGCCAGCTCGGTCATCCGCAGCCGGCGCCGCGGGGCCTCGCTGAGCGCGACGAGGAGCCCGAAGTAGACGTGCGGCATCTTCGCGTCGCGCTGGAGCTGGCGGTCGAGGTGATCTTCCAGGAGCGTGGTGGCGTGGAGGTACGCGCGCCAGGTCAGCTGCTCGTCCTGGGTGAGCCACCGGGGCTCTGTGCTGTTCATGGACTCCATCGTAAAGACCTCCTCCTTGAATATTAAACAAACAAGGGTTACTTTTGTCAGCACCCTGAACTTGAAATTTCAAGGAGGTCGTCGTGTCCACCGCACCCGCACCCGAGCGCATGCCCGCGCTCTACCTCTCCCACGGCGCCCCGCCGCTCGCCGACGACGCCCTGTGGACCGGCCAGCTCGCCGCCTGGTCGGCCGATCTGCCCCGCCCCAAGGCGATCCTGATGATCTCCGCGCACTGGGAGGAGGCGCCGCTCGCCCTCGGCGCCACCGAGACGGTGCCGCTCGTGTACGACTTCTGGGGCTTCCCCGAGCACTACTACCAAGTCCGGTACGCGGCGCCGGGTGCGCCCGAACTCGCCGACTCCGTACGCAAGTTGCTGCGCGCACCCGGCATCCCCGTGCAGGACGTGCCGGACCGGGGCCTGGACCACGGGGCGTACGTCCCGCTCGTCGAGATGTACCCGGACGCCGACATCCCGGTCCTCCAGGTCTCGATGCCGACGCTCGACCCGCAGAAGCTGATGGACATCGGGCGCCGGCTCGCGCCCCTGCGGGACGAGGGCGTGCTGATCGTCGGCTCCGGCTTCTTCACGCACAACCTCGCGGCGCTGCGGCAGGGCGGGATTCCGGCGTGGTCGGCCGAGTTCGACGAGTGGGGGCAGCGGGCGCTGGACGCGGGTGACGTGGACTCGCTCCTCGACTTCCTCCGCAAGTCGCCGGCGGGCGCGCTGGCGCATCCGCGTACGGAGCACTTCGCTCCGCTGTTCGTGACGATGGGGCTGGCCGAGGCGGCGGGTGAGCTGGAGTCCCAGCGCAGCGTGATCGACGGCTTCTGGCTGGGCCTGGCGAAGCGCTCGGTCCAGTTCGGGTAGGCGGCGGCTCTTGTTCTTCGGGTGCGGCTGAGTGGGGGCTGGTCGCGCAGTTCCCCGCGGGGGAGGCAGCGGCGAAGCCGCAGGCCTCCAGGGGCGCGGGGAACTGCGCGACCAGCCACGGCGAGAGGTGCAGCCGGTGTCCGGGCTGAGAAGTCACGGCGCGTAGCCGTGGCGGTTGCCGGCCCGCAGGGTCAGGCCGGGTCGATCAAGGTGAGCGCGCGGGTTGCCGCAGCCAGTGCGACCTCTCCGCCGACGTCCAGCGCCGTGTCTGCGAACTTGATCGCGTGGTCGTCGCCATGGGCCGCGGCCCGCTCGAAGAGTTCCCCGGGGGACACGTCCCCCGCCGAGACGACCGGCACCGGCGCGGCAGGCGCATACGCCGCCGTGACCGCCGCACTCGCCGCCCACGCGGCCCCCAGCGACGCACCCCACAACGACCGGGGCAACGCGGGCAGCGTCCGCAGCACCGCGTTGGGCGCGGTCGCGGTGTGCACCAGCATCACGGCGTTGCCGTGGGCGTGCGTGGCGTACCGGCGGACCGCCGCCGAGACCAGCTCACCGAGCCGCTCCCGCGCCGTGTCCGGGTCGACGGGGCCGGCCGCCCACCCGGGGAACGCCTCGATCTGGGCGAGCCGGGGCCGGATGCCCCCGCTCTGGTCGGCGACCCGCGGCACCGCGTCGAGCGCCCCCGCCGCGTCCGGCGCCGAGGGCAGCGAGGTCAGGGCCGGCAGCAGCTGGTGGCGGGCGGCCCAGTAGCCGAGGCCGTGCGCGAGTTCGGCGAGCCGGGGCTCCGTCGGTTCGGTGGTGAGCAGGGTGCGGACGGCGTGGCCGACCCGGATCACCGGATGCGTGGCACCCCCGGCGATACCGGGCAGCAGCCGCGGCCACCACTCGGCGAGCACGTCCCGCCAGGGCCGCTCCGCCAGCGCCCGCTCGAAGAAGACGATCCAGTCCGCGAGCCGCCGGGAATCGCCCAGCGCCTCCTGCCAGTCGGCCGCCACGATCGGCGAGCCGGGGGCGGGCATGGCGTCGAGCCGTTGCTCGTAGTGGTCGAGCCAGCGGTGAACGCGCGGCGCCTGCCCGCCGCGTACGAGGGATTCCACGGCCATCGGGCCGTGGTTGGTGAGCCAGCCGTCGAACTCGGGGCCCGTGACGTGCAGCCGCTCGAGTGCTTCGTCGAGAGTGCCGGTGTTGTCGTCCATGGCGGCACGGTAGGCGCGACCGTGAGCGCGGCGTAACGGGCTGTGGCCCTAGGCCGGGACCTAGTCCTTGCGGCCGAGCGGCTTCTCGTACCAGGCAACGTCCCAGTACTTCCCGAACTTCCGGCCGACCTCCCGGTACGTGCCCACGTGGGTGAAGCCGAAGCGGGCGTGGAGGCGGACCGAGGCCTCGTTGGGCTGGGTGACGCCCGCGTACGCGCGGTGCACGTCCTCCTCGGCGAGCGCCTCGAAGAGGGCCTTGTACAGGAGCGTGCCGATGCCGCGGCCCCCCGCGTCGGGCGCGCAGTAGACGGTGACCTCGACCGAGGTGTCGTACGCGGCCTTCACGCGGAACGGGCTGGACGTGGCGTACCCGAGGATCCGGCCGGTCGGTGCCTCCTGCGCAACCAAGAGCCGGTGCCTGCCGTCTTCAGGATGGGAGAGCAGCCAAGGACGTCGCTCTTCCGGAGTGAAGGCGGCCGTGTCGAAGGTGATCGGCGTCTCACGTACGTAGTGGTTGTAGAGGTCGGTGAGTGCTTCGAGGTCACTCGCGACTCCTGCCCTGACCTGCACCTCTGTGGACTCCGCCGGCATCCCGTCTCCCCTGTTCGTGCGGTGTGGCGCGACAGGGTACTGCATGATCACAAAAAAGATGGGTCGGCTTGGGAATTCTGTCCGGATTCCAGTCGTTGTTTCCATCGGATGCAGGGCACCCGCGAGGGTGTGCAAGCCGTCCGGCCCAGCCGACCTACCATCGCAAGGGAGCACGCATGGCAACCCGTGCCGTAGCCCGTCGTAAGTCCGCCGCGTCCGGCGAGACAAACGCGGCACGCAGTGTTCGCGCCGTGGGCGGGGAGATCGCCGACCGCGACCTGGTCGGCATGTACCTCGACGAGATCGCGCGAACTCCGCTGCTCGACGCCGCCAAGGAAGTCGAGCTGTCCCAGACCATCGAGGCGGGCGTGTACGCCCGGCAGATCCTCGACGGCGAGGTCGCCGACAGCACCGCCGCGGGCAAGGCGACCCGCGAGGAGCTGGAAGCGCTGGTCGAGGCGTCCGAGAAGGCCAAGGACATCTTCATCAAGTCGAACCTGCGCCTGGTGGTGGCGGTCGCCCGCCGCTACCCGCGCGCGGGCCTGCCCCTGCTCGACCTGATCCAGGAGGGGAACGCGGGCCTGGTGCGCGCGGTCGAGAAGTTCGACTACCGCAAGGGCTTCAAGTTCTCCACGTACGCGACGTGGTGGATCCGTCAGGCCATCACCCGTTCCATAGCCGACCAGTCCCGCACCATCCGGCTCCCCGTCCACCTGGTCGAGGAGCTGGGCCGGATCCGTCGTGTCCAGCGCGAGTTCAACCGTGAGCACGGCCGTGAGCCGGAGCCCGCGGAGATCGCCGCCCAGCTGGACAAGACGACGCCGGAGCGGGTCACCGACGTGCTGGACTGGGCCCGCGACCCGGTCTCGCTGAACATGTCGGTGGACGACGACGGCGACACCCAGTTCGGCGACCTCCTGGAGGACACGTCGGCCGTGTCCCCCGAGCAGTCCGTGCTCACGCTGCTGCGCAGCGAGGAGCTCGACGACCTGATCGGGCGGCTCGACCAGCGCACGGCGTCCATCATCAAGATGCGGTACGGCATCGAGGACGGGCGTGAGCGGACCCTCACGGAGGTCGGCAAGGAGCATGGTCTGACCCGTGAGCGGATCCGGCAGATCGAGAAGCACGCGCTTCTCGAGCTGAAGAAGCTGGCGCGTGACACGGGGTTCGACGCCGCAGCGTAACCGTAACCGTCTCCGTTGTCGTGTGCGGGTTCGGTGGGGGCTGGTCGCGCAGTTCCCCGCGCCCCTGAGATGCGCACTTCGTGCGCCGTCTCAGGGGCGCGCCCCGTAGGGGCGCGGGGAACTGCGCGAGCAACCACGACGAGAGCCGCACCCGCCCAAGACGCCCAAGACCCCTAAGACGCCCGCACCATCCGGTCACCCAACTCCCGTACCGCCACCACCAGTTCCTCCGGTCCCCGGACCCGGAAGTCGAAGCCGGTCATGGCGAGGCGGACCGCCGTCCACTCGACCGCGTCGGACACGGTCGCCCGCAGCCGGCAGCCGCCACCCGGCAGCGGCTCGGGCCGCCCCACCACCGGAGGGACCCGCGCGGCGACGTCCTCCACCGGCGCCGCGAACTCCACGTCCATGTCGTAGGACCCGGACCCGGACCCGCCCCGCGACGCCATCGACCGCCGCAGGAACTCCGCCGCATCCCCTTCCGGCACCTCCCGCGGAGCGAACCGCGCCCCGGTCGCGAACGGCTCCGACACCCGGTCCACGCGGAACGTGCGCCAGTCCTCGCGATCCACGTCGTACGCGACGAGGTACCAGCGGCGCCCGGTCGACACCAGCCGGTACGGCTCCACCGAGCGGCGCGTCTCCGTGCCGTCGGCGGCCCGGTAGTGGAAGCGGAGCCGCTCCGTGCCGGCCGTCGCCGAAGCGATCACCGTGAGCGTCTCGGGAGCGATCGTGGGGCCGTCGCCCGAGGTCAGCGGGATGGTCGCGGCCTGCAGCGTGGCCACGCGGTGGCGCAGCCGCGAGGGCAGGACCTGCTCCAGTTTGGCGAGGGCCCGCACCGACGCCTCCTCGATGCCGTCCACGGCGTGCCCGGCCCCGGCGCGCAGCCCGACCGCGATGGCGACGGCCTCCTCGTCGTCGAGGACGAGCGGCGGCAGCGCCTTGCCGGCGACGAGCCGGTAGCCGCCCTCCGCACCCATCGTGGCCTGCACCGGGTAGCCGAGTTCGCGCAGCCGGTCGATGTCGCGGCGGACCGTGCGCCGGGAGACGCCTAGCCGGCCGGCCAGTTCGCCGCCGGGCCATTCCCGCGGGGTCTGCAGCAGGGAGAGGAGCTGGAGCAACCGGGCTGGGGTGGTGTCCGTCATGTTCTCCATGTTCTCCAGAGTCCTGGCCATCTAGGACACGACCTGACCTACATGGCCATTAAGTTTCTTGTATGACCTCAACCGCTACCGACACTTCTGCCGGCTCTGCTCCCGATTCCACCGGCGCCGACCGGCGCCGCTGGTTCGCGCTCGCCATCGTGATGACGGCGGCCTTCATGGACCTCGTCGACGTCACGATCGTCAATGTCGCCCTGCCCACCATCCAGCACGACGAGGGCGCCTCGACGGGCCAGATCCAGTGGATCACCGCCGGTTACGCGCTCGCCTTCGCGGCGCTGCTCATCACGGGCGGCCGGCTCGGCGACATCTTCGGCCGCAAGCGGCTCTTCCTGCTCGGCATCGGCGGGTTCACGATCGCCTCGGCGCTCTGCGGCTTCGCGGCGAACCCGGAGATGCTGGTCGCCTCGCGGATCCTGCAGGGCGGGATGGCGGCGATGATGGTGCCGCAGGTCCTGTCGATCGTGCACGCCACGTTCCCGGCGCACGAGCGCGGCAAGGTCTTCGGCCTGTTCGGTGCGATCGTCGGCCTGGGGGCAGTGACCGGTCCGCTGCTCGGCGCGCTGCTCACCGAGTGGAACATCTTCGGTCTGGAATGGCGCCCGATCTTCCTGATCAACCTGCCGGTCGGCATCGCCGCCCTGGTCCTCGGCTCGCGCGTCATCACCGAGTCGAAGGCCCCCAAGGCGCTGAAGCTCGACCTGGTCGGCGTCGTGCTGGTCACCCTCGCGATGCTGGCGCTGGTCTACCCGCTGACCCAGGGCCGCGAGAACGGCTGGCCGGTGTGGGGCTTCGTGATGATGGCGGCGTCGGTCTTGATCGTCGCGGTGCTGATCGCGTACGAGAAGGCGAAGACCCGGCGCGACGGTTCGCCGCTCATCGAGCTGTCCCTGTTCAAGGTGAAGAGCTTCGCGGCGGGCATCGCCGTGCAGACCGTCTTCGGCCTGGTCATGGGCATCTTCTTCCTGACCTGGACCCTCTACATGCAGATCGGTCTCGGCTGGAGCGCGCTGCGGGCGGGTCTGACCGGCGTCCCGTTCTCGATCGCGGTGTCGGTCGCCGCGGGCATCTCCGTGCAGAAGCTCGTGCCGCTCTTCGGCCGCAAGGTCCTCCAGGCGGGCGCGCTCCTGATGGCCGTCGGCGTGCTGATCTACGTGTACGAGTCCGGGCACTACGGCCTGGAGATCAAGTCCTGGCAGATGGCGCTGCCGCTGGTCGTGATGGGTCTGGGCATGGGCCTGATCGTCGCCCCGCTGACCGACGCGGTCCTGTCCGAGGTGCCGCGCGAGCACGCCGGTTCGGCGTCCGGTCTGATCAACACGGTGATGCAGATGGGCAACGCGCTGGGCCTCAGCCTCGTCTCGGTGGTCTTCTTCAACGTCGTCGAGGACCACATGAAGCAGGGCGAGGGCAACGCCGCGTTCATCGACGGCTTCCACAGCTCGCTGCTGTGGGCGGCCGGAATCCTGGTCGGCATCTTCGTGCTGATGTTCGCGCTGCCGCGCAAGCCGGCCGGCGGCCCGGGTGAGGCCGAGGCGCACGACGACGCCCCGACCGAGCGGGAGCCCGAACTGATCGGCTGAGCGGCCGAGTCGGGGTTCAGGCGCTGGACCGTCCCACCTGGTCCAGCGCCTCCAGCACGTCCGCGGGGCGGCCGCCGGCCGTCACCGCTCGCCCGATCCGCTGCCGGATCGCGGCGCGCACCGTCGGCCACGACCGCAGGCCCACCGGGTGGAACTCGGCGTCGGGCATCTGGTCGACGAACTCCCGCAGCGCCCGCTGGTCCGGGTCGGCCCGCACCTGCTGCGAGCCGGAGGCGGTCACCGGCAGTGTCGCCTGACCGCCGCCGTACGTCTTGGCCGATCCGGTGCTGAACAGGAACGTCAGGAACTGCCCGGCCTCCTCGACGCGGCCGCCCTTCTTGAAGACCATCATCCAGTCGTTGAGCCCGACCGGTGGCGCCGCCTCCCCGTCCCGCTTGGGGAAGGGCGCGTGACCGTACGGGAGCCGGGCCTGGTCGGCGGCGCCGAGCAGCACCGGATGCGCGATGAGCATGCCGACCCGGCCCTTAAGGAACTGCGCGTACGCGTCGGTCCTGGTGAGCTTCGCCGGGTCGGCGCCCGCGAGGCCGGGCGCGACGAGCTCGTCGCGCAGCCAGGTCAGCGCCGCCTCGTTCTCCGTGGACGAGAAGTCGTACCCCTGGATCTCGGAGTAGCCGCCGCCGCCCGCGAGCAGCCAGGTGAGCAACTCGTCCTCCGCCGCCTCGGGGCCGAACTGCAGCGCGTACGGGGTGGGGACCCCGGTCGCCTTCAACGCCTTGGCGGCGGCCTTCAGTCCGGCCCACGAGGTGGGGGCGCCGGTGAGGCCGGCCCGGTCGAACAGGGCCTTGTTGTAGAAGAGCCGCGGGGTGCTGGCCAGGATCGGGATGCCGTACTGGATGTAGTCGACCTTGCCCGCGTCGGCGAACGACGCGATGAAGTCGGCCTGCGTGGGTACGTCGAAGAGCTTCTCGACCGGCTGGAGCTCACCGCTCTCGGCGTACGGCGCGAAGATGTTGGACTGCGCGATGTCGGGGGCCCGGCCGTCCTTGACGCGGCGGGCCAGCGTCGCGTCGATCTTGAGGAACGGGACGCGCTCCACCCGGATCCGGATGCCGGGGTGCTTCTTCCCGAAGGCCTTCACGACGTCGTCCCACTGGTCGCCGATCGCGGCGCCGACGCTCTTGTCGTAGCTGGCGACGAGGAGGTCGAGGGTGACGGTGTCCTCGTCGCCGCCCGTGCCGCACCCGCCGAGAGCCAGGGCTCCCGCCCCGGCTCCGGCCAGGCTCGCCGTCTGAAGGAAGAACTGCCGCCGCCGCACCGATCTCGCCCCGCTCGTTGGGTTGACATGATCACTTCTCAACGGTGGCAGATTGTGCCACATGGGCATATCCTGACTTCATGGCAGGTACACAGGCGATGACGCTCACCGAGCGGCGCAAGGCCGCCACGCGCTTCGACATCGCCCGCACGGCGGCCCAGCTCTTCACGGAGGACGGGCTGCGGGCCACCCGCGCCGAGGACATCGCGCGGGCCGCGGGCATCGCGCCGCGCACCTTCTACCGCTACTTCGCGACCAAGGAGGAGGCCGTCGCCCCGCTGCTCGCGGCCGGCGCCGAGGCCTGGGCCGAGGCCGTCCGGGCGGCCCCCGTCGGCCTCCCCGTGCCGGACGCGCTGCGGTTCGCCGCCGAGCGCGCGCTCAGCGCGGACGACCCGGCGAACGCGGCCTCCCTGGAGTGGGTCCGCGCGCTGCTGCGGCTGACGGACGAGAGCCCGGCGCTGCGGGCGGTGTGGGCCGACACGAGCCGGGTCTCCGAGGCGACGCTGCGGGCGATCCTCGCCGAGCGCACCGGCACCCCCGAGGGGGACCTCGCGCTGCGGCTCGCGGCGGGCGTGGCGTCCACCGCGATCCGGGTCGCGGTGGAGGCGTGGGCGGCGACGGACGAGCCGGCCGGCGGACCGGGAGGCCCGGCGGCGCTGGCGCTGCGGTGCCTGGCGGAGGCCGGTGGGGCCGTCGAATCCAGCCTCTCCGGCGATTGAGGAGTGGGGTCAGGGGCGACGCCCCGTGGCCGTGACGAAAGGGAACCCGAAATGAACAACCTCACCGGCAAGACGGTCCTGGTGACCGGCGGAGCCCGCGGCATCGGCGCCGAAGTGGCCCGTACCGTCGTCGCCGCCGGGGGCAACGCCGTCATAGGTGACGTGCTGGACGACGAGGGCAAGGCCCTCGTCGCCGAACTGGGCGGCGCCGCCCGTTACGTCCACCTCGACGTGACGGACGAGGCCGGGTGGCAGGCCGCCGTCGCCTTCGCCACGGCCGAGTTCGGCTCGGTCGACGGCCTGGTCAACAACGCCGGCATCTCCACCGGCATGCCCTTCGAGACGGAGAGCGTCGAGCGCTTCCGCAAGGTCATCGAGGTCAACCTCGTCGGCGTCTTCGCGGGCATGAAGACCGTCGTCCCCGCGATGAAGGAGGCGGGCGGCGGCTCGATCGTCAACATCTCCTCCGCGGCCGGCCTGATGGGCCTCGCGCTCACCTCCTCGTACGGCGCCTCGAAGTGGGCCGTGCGCGGACTGACCAAGATCGCGGCGGTCGAGCAGGGCACGTCGAAGATCCGGGTGAACTCGGTGCACCCCGGCATGACGTACACCCCGATGACGGCCCAGGTCGGCATCCAGCAGGGCGACGGCAACTATCCGAACACCCCGATGGGCCGGGTCGGCGAGGCCGACGAGATCGCGAAGGCCGTGGTGTTCCTGCTGTCCGACGACTCCTCGTACATGACCGGTGCCGAGCTGGCCGTGGACGGCGGCTGGACCACCGGTCCGACGGTGAAGTACGTGATGGGCCAGTAGCAGGTAGCAGGTAGCAGGTAGCAGTAGCGAGGGCAGCAGTAGCGAGAGCAGTAGTCGCGAGAGCAGTCGTCGCGAGAGGCTTCGTGCAGGGCCCGGTCCTCCTCCCCGGAGGGCCGGGCCCTTTGCCGTGCGCGCATCGGGACCAATGCCCGTTTGTGTCTGCTGAATGCCCGAACCTGTTTACTTTCCCGAAATCCGGTCGTAGCCTCAAGCCAGAGCAACAGATTCGGGCACGGCGGAAGAGGTCGACGGACATGTACGCACCGGAGCGTCAGCAGGAGATCCTCCGCCTCGCCCGGGACGGCGGCCGGGTGGACGTGCTGTCCCTGGCCGAGGAGTTCCAGGTCACCGCCGAGACCATCCGGCGCGACCTGAAGGCCCTCGACCGGGCGGGCCTGGTCCGCCGGGTGCACGGCGGCGCCATCCCGGCCGGCCGGCTCGACTTCGAGCCCGACCTCGCCGAGCGCGAGGGCACCGCCGCCGACGAGAAGGACCGCATCGCCCAGGCCGCGCTCGCCGAGCTGCCGGCCGAGGGCAGCGTGATCCTGGACGCCGGTTCGACGGTCGCCCGGCTCGCCGCCGCGCTGCCGCTGGAGTCCCGGCTGACCGTCGTCACGCACTCGCTGCCGACCGCCGCCCGGCTCGCCGACCACCCCGGCATCCAGCTCCACCTCGTCGGCGGCCGGGTCCGGCACCGCACCCGCGCCGCCGTCGACGCCTGGGCCCTGCGCGCGTACGGCGAGATCCGCGCGGACGTCGTCTTCCTCGCGGCGAACGGCTTCGCGGCGGGCGCCGGGCTCACCACCCCCGACCTCGCCGAGGCCGCCGTGAAGCGGGCCGCCGCCGGAGCCGCCCGCCGGGTCGTCCTGCTCGCCGACTCCGCCAAGCACGGCCAGGAGCACTTCGCCCGGTTCGGCGACCTCACCGACGTCGACCTCCTCGTCACGGACACCGGCCTCGCCCCCGAGGACGCGGCCGCGATCGAGGCGGGCGGCACGGAAGTGGTCCGCGTATGACCCCCGACCGGCCCCGCACCCTCATCGGCCACACCAGCCCCACCGGCCACACCAGTGACACCGGCACGACCAGCACCAGCACCACCCCACGCACGGAAGCGGCGATTCGCGGCATGATCCTCACCGTCACCCCCAATCCCTCCCTCGACCGCACCTACGAGATCCCCGGTCTCGACCGCGGTGAGGTCGTGCGCGCCGACGGCGAGCGCATGGACCCGGGCGGCAAGGGCGTCAACGTCTCGCGGGCCGTCGCCGCCGCCGGTGCCCCCACGCTCGCCGTCCTCCCGCTGGGCGGCGCTCCCGGCGCCCTGGTCGCCGACCTCCTGGCCGGCCAGGGCATCAAGGTCGCCCCCGTCCCCGTCGCCGGCCAGACCCGGTCGAACATCGCGCTCGCCGAGCCGGACGGAACGCTGACGAAGATCAACGCTCCCGGCCCCGAACTGAGCCCGCAGGAAGCCGAGTCGCTCCTGTCGGCCGTCGGCGAGCAGTCGGCGGGCGCCGACTGGATCGCCTGCTGCGGCAGCCTCCCGCGCGGCCTGGCGCCCTCCTGGTACGCCGAGTTGGTGGCCCGCGCCCACGCGGCGGGCGCCCGGATCGCGCTCGACACGTCGGGGCCGGCCCTGCTGGCGGCGCTGCGCGAGCGCCCCGACGTCGTGAAGCCGAACGCGGAGGAGCTCGCCGAGGCCGTCGGCCGCCCGCTCGCCACGATCGGCGACGCGGTGAAGGCGGCCGAGGAACTGCGGGAGGCGGGCGCGGTCTCCGTCCTGGCCTCGCTCGGCGCGGACGGCCAGATCCTGGTCGACGCCACGGGCGTCCGGTTCGCGTGCGCTCCCGTGGCAGCCGTCCGCTCGAACGTCGGGGCGGGCGACTCGTCCCTCGCCGGCTTCCTGATCGCGGGCGGCAGTGGCCCCGAGGCCCTCGCCTCGGCGGTCGCCCACGGCGCGGCGGCCGTCCAGCTCCCCGGCAGCGCGATGCCGACACCGCGGGACCTCCGCCCGGACGCGGTGGAACTGACGGCGGAGGTCCCCCTGAACAGGCCGTTGAAGGAGCGTGTGGCGTGAGAGGAAGCCCTGCCGGGGGCGCGGGCAACCGCGCGCCCGGCCACGCCCGGCCCGCACCCGCCGACGAACGAACAACCCCGCAGACGCCTAGGCAAAGGAGCCCGCGATGACGGAGATGATCACCGCGGACCTGGTCGACCTCGACCTGTCCGCCGCAACGAAGGACGAGGCCGCGCGCTCCCTGGCGGAGCGCATGGTCGCCCGGGGACGCGTGACCGACCTCGACGGCTTCCTGGCGGACGTCGCGGCCAGGGAGGCCCAGATGCCGACCGGCCTGGACGGCGGCATCGGCATCCCGCACTGCCGCAGCGAGCACGTCACCGAACCCACCCTCGCCTTCGGCCGCGCGGCGCAGGGCATCGACTTCGGGGCGCCCGACGGTCCGGCCGACCTGATCTTCCTGATCGCGGCACCGGCCGGCGCGGACGACGCGCACCTCACGATCCTCTCGTCGCTCGCCCGTCAGCTGATGGACGAGGACTTCAAGGCGGCACTGCGGGCGGCGACGGACGCCGAGCGGACGGCGGCGCTGATACGCGGCGAGGCCCCGACGCCCGCACAGAACCAGACGCCCCCGGAGGCCCAGGCCCAGGACCAGGATCAGGACCAGGCCCAGGATCAGGCCCAGGCCCAGGACCAGGAGCAGCCCGCCCCGACGCAACCGGCCCTCGAACAGCCCGCGGACCCGGGCACGTTCAAGATCGTCGCGGTCACCTCCTGCCCCACCGGCATCGCCCACACCTACATGGCGGCCGAGTCCCTGGAGAACACGGGCCGGGACACCGACGGCGTCGAACTCGTCGTCGAGACCCAGGGCTCCGCCGGTTTCACCCGCCTCGACCCGGCCGTGATCGCCGCCGCGGACGGCGTGATCTTCGCCCATGACGTGCCGGTCCGCGAGAAGGACCGCTTCGCCGGAAAGCCGACGGTCGACGTCGGCGTGAAGGCGGGCATCAACCGCCCGGCCGAACTCATCAAGGAAGTACGCGACAAAGCGGCCCGCGGCGAGGTCTCCGCACCGGCGGGGTCATCCACACCTGTGGACAACTCCGGCGAGTCCGAGGACGGTTACGGGACGAAGCTGCGCAAGTGGCTGATGTCGGGCGTCAGTTACATGGTGCCGTTCGTCGCCGCGGGCGGTCTGCTCATCGCGCTCGGCTTCGCGATCGGCGGCTACGAGGTCGCGGACGTCAAGGTCGAGACGCTGCTCAACAGCTTCGACTGGGGCTCCACGACGAGCTGGGCGGCGCTGCTCTTCTACACCGGGCAGGCGGCCTTCGCCTTCCTCGTCCCGGTGCTCGCCGGCTACATCGCGTACGGCATGGCGGACCGGCCGGGGCTCGTGCCCGGCTTCGTCGGCGGCTCCATCGCCCTGACGGTCAACGCGGGCTTCCTCGGCGGCCTCGTCGCCGGTCTCCTCGCGGGCGCCGTGGTCCTGGCGATCCAGAAGGTGAACGTCCCGCCGGTGCTGCGCGGCATCATGCCGGTCGTGGTGATCCCGCTGCTCTCCTCGATCGCCGTCGGCTTCCTGATGTTCGTCGTGGTCGGCAAGCCGATCGCCTCGCTGCAGAGCGCCCTGACGGACTGGCTCAACTCCCTGTCCGGCGCCAACGCGATCATCCTCGGCGTCATCCTCGGCCTGATGATGTGCTTCGACCTCGGCGGCCCGCTCAACAAGGTCGCCTACGCCTTCGCGGTCGGCGGCCTCGCCGACCCCACCGACGGTTCGCTCAAGGTCATGGCCGCCGTGATGGCCGCCGGCATGGTGCCGCCGCTGGCGATGGCCCTGGCCACCACCGTGCGCGGCCGGCTGTTCACCAGGGCCGAGCGGGAGAACGGCAAGGCGGCCTGGGTGCTCGGCGCGTCCTTCATCACCGAGGGCGCCATCCCGTTCGCCGCGGCCGACCCGCTGCGCGTCATCCCCGCCTCCATGGCGGGCGGCGCCGTCACCGGCGCCCTGTCGATGGCCTTCGGCTGCACCCTGCGGGCCCCGCACGGCGGCATCTTCGTCGTCCCGCTGATCGGCAACGCGTTCCTCTACCTGATCGCCATCGCGGTCGGCGTCTGCGTCTCCGCCGCCCTGGTCGTCGTACTGAAGGGGCTGCGCAGGTCCGCTCCGGACGGGACGGCCGCGGCCGGGGAGGAGTCCGCCGTCGGCGGGGCGAAGGTGCCGGCGGCTGTGTGACGCCGGTGAAGCCGGAACTGTCCGTTCCTGCGAGATACGTCACGGTCCGGGACCAAAGTCCCGGACCGTGGTGTTCACTGGACCGCATGCCTGAGCACGTGTCGATCCTGCAGCAGACGGGCCTGGCGATCCTCGCGGTCGCCACGGTGGCCTGGGTGGTCGGTCTGATCCGACTCGTCCGTGTCGTCACCGCCGGCCCACCGCGGTCACTGCCCTCGCTGCCGCTGGGCGCGCTGCCCGGCCAGGCCCAGGCCCCTGCCGTGGAGTCGGTGCCGCTGACGGCCGACGAGCAGGACGCGTTCGCCGGTCTGGTCCGGCAGTTCAGCCGCAGCTAGAGAAGCCGGTACCTCGGCGGCCGGCTCAGCGGCCGGCGCGCGGACGGCTCGCCGCCCGCTGCTCGATCGCGGACCGGGCCGCGGCCTGCGTCACGTACACCTCGCACATGTGCCGGCCGTCCGGTGTCGCCGTGTGCTCGACCTCCCAGAGGCTGACCTCGCAGCCGTCGCGCAGCAGGAACGCGTGCTCGTACAGCGCGAATCCCTGGCTGAGCCGACGGCCGAACGCCTGCGTGATCTGGTGCGCGCACGCCTCCCGCAGCAGGCGCGCCGTCCCCGGGCCCGGCCGGGTCGCCGTGTCCGGGTTCTCCGCGCGGCGCAGCAGCCGCCGGGCGTGGTCGACGGAGCTGTCCGGGTCGGCGGGGCCGAAGGTGCGGCGCTGCGGCGGGACGGGCGGCAGCTGGACGGGGGCGATCGGGACCTGGAGGCGGAACTCGGGCGCCGACTCCGGGGGCAGCGGCAGCCGCGCCGTCGCCAGCCGCAGCTCCTCCTCGGTGACGTAGACCTCGTGCTGGGTCAGGCCGTCCCGCCCCGTGTTGTGCACCAGCTCCCACAGGGTCTGCGAACTGCCGTCGGCGAGCAGCCAGGTGTGCCGGTACGTCTCGCGGTGCAGGCCCGCGCTGTGGTGGGCGGAGTGCAGCGAACTGTCGTACGCGAGGGCGCTGTCGAGCAGGCGCAGCGTCTCGTCGGGCAGCTCGAAGGAGTTGAGCGCGCGGCCGAGCAGCCGCGCGAGGTTCTCGTCCGGGGTCTCGGGAGCGTCCGGAGGCTCGGGAGCCTCCGGCGAGTCGGGCGACGCGGGTGATTGAGGCTGCGCGGGCGACCCGTGTGACGCGGCGTCGTACGCGTAACCGGACTCGTAGTCGTGCGGAGCGCTCAAGGCACCTCCCGGCATTGCTGCATGTCACCTTGTGGGTGCATACCGTAGCCCCTCGGTCGGACATCATGTCCGCGAAATGGCAAACGGGGGAAGGGAATTGGGAAACGTGCCTGCACAACGCGCGGGCCGCGCGGAAGGTTCCCGCGCGGCCCGGCCCGTGAACGGGGATCTCAGACGGCGCTGCCCGCCGTCCACTGGCTCCAGGACATGTTCCAGCCGTTGAGGCCGTTGTCCGGGGAGATCGTGGTGTCGTGCGAGTTCTTCACGGTCACGACGTCGCCGACGAGCGAGTTGTCGTAGAACCACTTGGCCGTCGTGTCGCCGCCCGCGCCCCGCACGTCCCGCATGCCGACGCAGCCGTGGCTGGTGCCCTGGGCGCCGAAGATGCCCGGCGAGCTCCAGTAGTTGCCGTGGATGAACGTGCCGGACTGGGAGAGCCGCATGGCGTGCGGCACGTCCGCGATGTCGTACTCGCCGCCGAAGCCGACCGTGTCGCCGTTCATGCGGGTCTGCACGAACTTCTCGGAGATCACCATCTGGCCGTTGTACGTGGGGTGTTGCGTGCTGCCCGTCGACACCGGGATCGTCTTGACGGTCTGCCCGTCGCGGACCACCGTCATCTGCTGCGTGTTCGCGTCGACCGTGGAGACCTGGGCGCGGCCGACGGTGAAGGACACCGTCTTGCTCTGCACGCCGTGGATCCCGTTCGCCCCCTCGACGCCGTCCAGGTCGATCTTCATCGTGACCTTGGAGCCGGCCTTCCAGTACGTCTCGGGCCGGAAGTCCAGGCGCTGCGCGCCGAACCAGTGGCCGACGATCCGCTGGCCGCCGGTGGACGTGACCGTGATGTGGCGCTGCACGTCCTTCTTGTTCGTGATCGCCTTGTCGAACGTGAACGAGACCGGCATCCCGACGCCGACCGTCGCCCCGTTGTCCGGCGTGTATGTGCCGATGAAGCTGTTGGCGCCGGAGACGGTCGTGAAGATGGAGTTGGCGGCGGCCGTGTGGCCCTCTCCGTCCTTCGCGGTCGCGGAGATCCGGTACTTGGTGCCGCGCTCCAGCTGCTCCTTCGGCTTCCAGGACGCGCCGTTCGCGGCGATCGCGCCCGCGACCTGCTTGCCGGAGGCGGACTCGGTCAGCTTCACGTCGGTCAGCCTGCCGTCGCTGACCTTGACCCCGGTCGCGTTGATGGAGGCGCCGGTCGAGCCGTCCTTGGCCGAGATGGTGATCCGCGGGGCGTCCTGGGCATCGTCCCCGCCGCCCTTGCCGCCCTCGGCGCTGGCGCTGCCGCCACAGGCCGTGAGGGTCAGTGCGCCGATGGCGAGGCCGGCCCACGCGACGGCTATGTTCTGCCTTCTCACGGTCTGCTCCTGTTCCAGGTGGTTGCACCGGTGTGTGCCTGTGCGAGGAGAGAGTCCGGGATGGCCCGCCGGGTTCCGTCCGTTGCCTGTGAGGGCAGACACAGGGACGGTCCCGTTACGTCGGTTACGTGATCGTCGACCGCCCTACGCGGGCCCGGGCCCGTAGAGCTCGCCGTACGAGAGGTGCGTGCCGCCGGGGCCGTGCACCGACTCCGCGGCCCGCAGGGCCCGCACGATCGCCCGCGTCACCAGGTCGGCGCCCGCCGCGAGGATCTCGTTGAGGGCGAGCGGGTTCGTGGCGTCGAGGGGCCGCGCGCCCGTGGCGAGGGCGAAGACGGTGTCGCCGTCGTTCAGCAGGTGCACCGGGCGCACGGCGCGCGCGATGCCGTCGTGCGCGGTGCCCGCGACCTTCTGC
>NZ_JAMOLN010000016.1 GCF_024448165.1 Streptomyces longispororuber | reverse complement strand
CTGGGCGATGCGGGTGGCGACCACGTTCTCCGTGACGGTGCTCGCGGCCGCCGGGATCGGGCACGCGCTCGTCACCGGCCTGGACACGGGCATCGACCGGATCGACCCCTTCAAGGACATGAAGAACCGTCCGGCGGCCGGGCACGGCATGAACGTCCTCCTCGTCGGCACCGACGGCCGCGACAGGATCACCGAGGAGGAGCGCAGGAAGTACCGGCTCGGCGGTGCGCCCTGCCACTGCACGGACACGCTGATGATCGTGCACATCTCGGACGACCACGAGCGCGCGTCCGTCGTCTCCCTCCCCCGCGACTCGTACGCCGAGATGCCCCCGCACACCGACCAGAACAGCGGCGAGAAGCACCACGCGCACCCGGTCAAGATCAACGCCGCGTACGCGGAGGGCGGACCGCAGCTGACCGTGCGGACGGTCGAGAACATGACGCACGTGAAGATCGACCACTACCTGGAGGTCGACTTCACCAGCTTCATGAAGACGGTCGACGTGCTGGGCGGGGTGGAGGTCTGCACGGCCCGCCCGCTCAAGGACCCCAACACCGGCCTCGACCTGAGCGTCGGCACGCACCGGCTGGACGGCGGGCAGGCCCTGCAGTACGTACGGGCCCGGCACGTCGACGGCGCGGG
This sequence comes from Streptomyces longispororuber, assembly GCF_024448165.1. Taxonomy (GTDB): domain Bacteria; phylum Actinomycetota; class Actinomycetes; order Streptomycetales; family Streptomycetaceae; genus Streptomyces; species Streptomyces longispororuber_A. The sequence goes on along the minus strand of NZ_JAMOLN010000016.1, from coordinate 78,440 downwards.
CGACCTCGGCCGGATGCAGCGCCAGCAGCGCTTCCTGGCCTCCCTCATCGCCAAGACCACGTCGTCCGGGGTGCTGCTCAACCCGGTCAGGTTCCGGGACGTCGCCCGGACGCTGCTCGGTTCGGTGCGGGCCGACAAGGGGTTCGGGACGGACGAGATGGTCGACCTGGCCCGTGCCATGCGCGGGTTCACGCCGTCCTCGTCGGAGTTCACGACCGTGCCGATCGGGAACATCAGCTTCCCCGTGAAGGGCATCGGCTCGACGGTGAAGTGGGACGAGAAGAAGTCCGAGAAGCTGTTCCAGGCCCTGCGCGACGACAAACCGCTCGCGCCGCACCGCAAGAAGCGCAAGGCGACGGTCGTCGGTGTCTCGCCGCAGCAGATCCGCGTCCAGGTGGAGAACGGGACGATGACGGCGGGCCTCGGCAGGAAGGTCGACACGGCGCTGCGGGGGACCGGGTTCCGTACGACGCGGGCACCGGTCAACGCGGCGGACCGCTCCGCGAAGCGGACCGTGGTGCTGTACGACCCGCGGTGGGACCGCTCGGCGAAGGCCCTGGCCACGGCGCTGCCCGGTGCCTTGATGAAGCCGGTGAAGGGCCAGGGCTCCCTGCTCAAGGTCGTCGCCGGGCCCGACTACAAGGGGGTCAGGGCAGTGCGGGCGGAGGACGCGTACCAGGGCGAGTACGGGGCGATCACGGGTGACCAGGTGGTGTGTCCCTGAGTGTGCCGGGTGCGGGCCGGTGGGGCTTCTCGCGCCCCGCGGCGGAGCCGCTGATGACACAGCCCCGCACCCTGCTCCTCAGTCGCCGGAGGGGGCCGACCGGGCCCGCAGTTCCTTGATCGCGCGGCGCCGCGCGAGGCGGTGCTGGCGGCGGATCTGGGCCTCCTGGTAGCGGCGCCGGTCACGATCGGTCTCCGGCAGGACCGGCGGCACCGACCGGGGCTTGCCGTCCGCGTCGACCGCGGCGAACACCAGGTAGGCGGAGCCCACCTGCTGCGCGGGCGTCGACTCGTTCCAGCGCTCCGCGAGGACCCGTACGCCGACCTCCATCGAGGTCCGGCCGGTCCAGTTGACCTGGGCCTTCACATGGACGAGGTCGCCCACCCTGACCGGCTCGAGGAACGCCATCTCGTCCATGGACGCGGTGACCGCGGGCCCGCCGGAGTGCCGGCCGGCCACCGCACCCGCCGCGTCGTCCACCAATTTCATGATCACGCCACCGTGCACCGTGCCGAGGAGGTTGGTGTCGTTGTGCGTCATGATGTGCGACAACGTCGTGCGGGAAGCGGAAGTCGGCTTGCCCGGAATATCTGATTCCGCGCCGTGGGCCTGGTCTGTCATGGCACCCACCATATGCGGGGCGCGTTTGTGTCAGCTCTGCAACAGCCCTGGTCCGATTCCTCACACGCCCTTGTGGGGCACACAGCAGGGCACTGCACACTGGGGCAATGAATGACTGGCCCGACGGGTGGAGCGACAGGCAGGGCGGCGGCGGCCGCGGCGGCTACGGCCGTGGCAGCGGCAACGCACGCCCCGAAGGCGCACGGGTGATGCGGCAGGTCCAGCGCCCCGTTCCGCAGCAGCAGCCGTCCTCGTACGACGACGGCTACGACGACGGGTACCGCCAGGACCCGACGTACGACAGCGGCTACAACACGGGCCAGGTCTACGGCCAGCCCCACCAGCGCGGTGGCGGCGGCGGTGACGACTACGGGCCGCCGTCCGGTCCTCCGACGCGCGCCCCGAACTGGGGCAAGCGCATCAAGTGGACGGTCCTGACGCTGGTCGTCGTGTTCGCCGTGACGAGCATCGCCACGTACTTCTGGGCCGACTCCAAGCTCAACCGGGACGTCGACCTGTCCAAGGTCATCGAGCGTCCCGAGGCGGGCGACGGCACGAACTACCTGATCGTCGGCACCGACAGCCGTGAGGGCATGTCCGCCGAGGACAAGAAGAAGCTGCACACCGGCTCCGCCGAGGGCAAGCGCACGGACACGATGATGATCCTGCACGTCGGCGACAACGGGGACACCCTCGTCTCGCTGCCGCGCGACTCGAACGTCACGATCCCGAGCTTCAAGGGCGCCGAGTCCGGCAAGCTCTACCCGAACACGGGCCGCCAGACGAAGCTGAACGCCGCCTACGCGGAGGACGGCCCCGAGCTGCTCGTGCGCACGGTCGAGTACAACACCGGCCTGCACATCGACCACTACGCGGAGATCGGCTTCGGCGGCTTCGCGAGCATCGTGGACGCGGTCGGCGGCGTCGAGATGAACCTGAAGGACGGCTTCAAGGACAAGTGGTCCGGCGCCGACTTCAAGGCGGGCAAGCAGACCCTGAACGGCCAGCAGGCCCTCGCCTTCGTCCGCACCCGGCACGCCTTCGCCACGTCCGACCTGCAGCGCACCAAGAACCAGCAGGCGTTCCTCGCGGCGCTGGCCCACAAGGTGGCGTCCCCGTCGACCGTCATGAACCCGTTCAAGCTGTACCCGACGCTGGGCGCGGGCCTGGACTCGCTCGTCGTCGACAAGGACATGAGCCTGTGGGACCTCGGGTCGATGTTCCTGGCGATGAAGTCGGTCTCCGGCAAGGACGGCGACGGCACGTCCATGAACATGCCGACCAGCGGCTCCGTCGGCGGCAACCTGGTCTGGGACAAGGCCAAGGTCAAGCAGCTCGTCGAGCAGTTCAACAACGACGAGAAGGTGACCGTGACGAGCGACTAGCCTCGCGCGTCGTCCAGCACGCCGATGGGGCCCCGCCGATTCGCTCGGCGGGGCCCCATCGGCGTACGGACCAGGGGTTACGGCAGGTTGCGCGCCATGACGATGCGCTGGACCTGGTTCGTGCCCTCGTAGATCTGGGTGATCTTGGCGTCGCGCATCATGCGCTCGACCGGGTAGTCACGGGTGTAGCCGTAGCCGCCGAGCAGCTGGACGGCGTCCGTGGTGACCTCCATGGCGACGTCCGAGGCGAAGCACTTGGCGGCGGCGCCCTGGAAGGTGAGGTCCTTGTCGCCGCGCTCCGAGGCAGCCGCGGCGGCGTACGTCAGCTGGCGGGCGGCGGCGATCTTCATCGCCATGTCCGCGAGCATGAACTGGATGCCCTGGAAGTCGGCGATCGCCTTGCCGAACTGCTTGCGCTCCTGGACGTAGCCCTTGGCGTAGTCGAGGGCGCCCTGCGCGACACCGAGCGCCTGCGCGGCGATCGTGATGCGGGTGTGGTCGAGGGTCTTCATCGCCGTGGCGAAGCCGGTGCCCTCGGCGCCGATCATGCGGTCGGCGGGGATGCGCACGTTGTCGAGGTAGACCTCGCGGGTCGGCGAGCCCTTGATGCCGAGCTTCTTCTCCGGGGCGCCGAAGGAGACGCCCTCGTCGGACTTCTCGACGACGAAGGCGGAGATGCCCTTCGAGCGCTTCTCGGGGTCGGTGACGGCCATGACCGTGTAGTACTCGGAGACGCCGGCGTTGGTGATCCAGCGCTTCACGCCGTTCAGGACCCAGTCGTCGCCGTCGCGCACCGCGCGGGTCTTCATGCCCGCCGCGTCCGAACCGGCGTCCGGCTCGCTCAGGCAGTACGAGAACATCGCCTCGCCCTTGGCCAGCGGCGTCAGGTACTTCTTCTTCAGCTCCTCGGAGCCGGAGAGGATGACGGGCAGCGAGCCCAGCTTGTTCACGGCCGGGATGAGCGAGGACGAGACGCAGGCGCGGGCGACCTCCTCGATCACGATGACCGTGGCGAGCGCGTCGGCGCCCGCGCCGCCGTAGGACTCGGGTACGTGCACCGCCGCCAGGTCGGCCGCGACGAGCGCGTCCAGCGCCTCCTGCGGGAAGCGGGCCTCCTCGTCGACCGCGGCGGCGTACGGGGCGATCTTCGCCTCGGCCAGCGAACGGATCGTGTCGCGGAGCATGTCGTGCTCCTCGGACGGGCGGTACAGGTCGAAGTCAGCCGATCCGGCCAAGGTCTCTCACTCCAAGCGACGCTAATTACCGTTAAGTAACCCGAATTTTAGGTGTCTGCCCACCAGACGGATACGTGAGCTACGCGACAGCGGGAATCGTGCCCGGTGAGAGCCCCCGGCACGCGCTCGGCACGCCCGACTATGCTCGGTCAGCGCTGTCCAAGCCCCCCGACCTCCGGAGCACCGCAATGGCCCTCAAGATCACCGTGATCGGCACCGGCTACCTCGGCGCCACGCACGCCGCCGCCATGGCCGAGCTCGGCTTCGAGGTGCTCGGTCTGGACGTCGTGCCGGAGAAGATCGAGATGCTCACGCGGGGCGAGGTCCCGATGTACGAGCCCGGTCTCGAGGAGCTGCTGCGCAAGCACGTCGCCGGGATCGAGGGGTCGAGCGGGCGCCTGCGCTTCACCATGGACTTCGCCGAGGTCGCGGACTTCGGCGACGTGCACTTCGTCTGCGTGAACACGCCGCAGAAGCACGGCGAGTACGCCTGCGACATGTCGTACGTGGACGCCGCCTTCGCCTCGCTGGCGCCGCACCTGAAGCCGGGCGCGCTCGTCGTCGGCAAGTCGACCGTGCCGGTCGGCTCGGCCGAGCGGCTGGCCCGGCTGCTGCCCGAGGGCACGGAGCTGGCGTGGAACCCGGAGTTCCTGCGCGAGGGCTTCGCCGTGAACGACACACTGCACCCGGACCGGATCGTGGTCGGCGTGGGCAGCGAGCGGGCCGAGAAGCTGCTGCGGGACGTGTACGCGACGCCGGTCGGCGAGGGCACGCCGTTCGTGGTGACGGACTTCCCGACGGCCGAGCTCGTGAAGACGTCGGCGAACTCCTTCCTCGCCACCAAGATCTCCTTCATCAACGCGATGGCCGAGGTGTGCGAGGCCGCCGGCGGTGACGTCGCGAAGCTCGCCGAGGCGATCGGCTACGACGAGCGGATCGGGCACAAGTTCCTGCGGGCCGGGATCGGGTTCGGCGGCGGGTGCCTGCCCAAGGACATCCGGGCGTTCATGGCGCGGGCCGGTGAGCTCGGCGCGGACCAGGCGCTGACGTTCCTGCGCGAGATCGACTCCATCAACATGCGGCGGCGCGGGGCGATGGTCGAGATGGCGCGCGAGGCGCTCGGGGGCGGGGCGTTCCTGGGCAAGCGGGTCGCTGTGCTGGGTGCCGCGTTCAAGCCGGACTCGGACGACGTGCGGGACTCGCCCGCACTGAACGTGGCCGGGCAGATCCACCTCCAGGGCGGCCAGGTGACCGTCTACGACCCCAAGGGCATGGACAACGCCCGCCGTCTCTTCCCGACGCTCGGGTACGCGGAGTCGGCGCTGGAGGCGGTGCGGGGGGCCGATGTCGTGCTGCACCTCACGGAGTGGCGGGAGTTCCGGGAGCTGGATCCTGCGGAGCTGGGGGGTGTCGTGGCGGGGCGGGTCGTGTTGGACGGGCGCAATGCGTTGGACGCTTCGCTGTGGCGGGAGGCCGGGTGGACGTATCGCGCGATGGGGCGGCCTGCCGCGTAGCGGGTCGCGTCGTGTGCGTGGTGGCTCGTGCGCTGCCGGCTGCGGGTCGGTGGGGGTTCTCGCGCCGTTCCCCGCGCCCCTGAGCGGGGCGCATCTGCCTGGTTGAGCTCTGTTGCCGGGTGCTCGTCGGTGGGGACTTCTCGCGCAGTTCCCCGCGCCCCTGACGGGGCGCTACTTGGAGCGGTAGCGGCGCATTTTGGCTCTGGCGCCGCAGGTTTTCATGTCGCACCAGCGGCCCTTTCCCGCTGGGCTGCGGTCGTAGTAGGCCCAGTGGCAGTCGGGGGCCTCGCAGGCCTTGAGGCGGGGCCAGGTGCCGTCCGTGCGGGCCTCGGCGATGGCCGCCGCCACCCGGGCCACCAGTGCGGAGCCGTCCAGCGGTACCAGGGTCGCCGAACCGTCCCGTGCGTCGATCTCCACCCGTAGCGGCGCCTTCGCCAGCAGCTCGCCGAGCGGTGTCACCTCGCGGTGGGGCGGGTGGCCCGCGTGGGCCAGGCAGGCCGCTCGCAGCGCCTCGCGCAGCTCCCGGGCCTCCCCGGCCCCGTCCGCCGTGATGCCGAAGGGCGCACGGCCCTCCGCCGTGTCCAGCGCGTCCTCGCCCGTGGTGATGTCCCGGAGCGTGTTCACCAGCTCCTCGATCAGGGCCAGGCCACCGGGTGCGGGCGCGCGGTCAGTCATGGATGCGACGTTACCTCTTGCGGCGGGCCATCGGGTAACCCATGCTGGTGCTGTTCGTTGTTACCTGTTGGGGTTGCCTAGAGGTAACGTCGTCGTTCTGGATCCTGGAGGGATCATGGCCATCGCGAAACTCGGCGTCGTCGTGCTCGACTGTCCCGAGCCGCGGGCGCTCGCGGACTTCTACGCGGCCGTCCTCGGCGCCACCGTCACCGGCGACGACGGCGAATGGGTCGACCTGGACGTGCCGGGCGGGCAGCCGCTCGCGTTCCAGAAGGCGCCCGGGCTCGTGGCGCCCGCCTGGCCCGCGCCCGACACGTCGCAGCAGTTCCACCTCGACCTGACCGTCGAGGACCTGGACGTGGCCGAGAAGGAGGTCCTCGCGCTGGGCGCCAAGGTCCTCGACGCGGACGACCGCAAGCGGAGCTGGCGGGTTTACGCGGACCCGGCCGGGCACCCGTTCTGTCTCTGCGCCTGCTGAGACCCCCGCGGGGCACCCGTTCCGTCTGATCCGGCCCGACTCGGCCTAGGCCGTGGTGGCCGGACCGCGGCGGTACCGGGTGGCGCGGGCGGTGAACTCGGCGCCGCGCAGGACCCGTTGGACGTTGCCCCAGGTGAGCAGTGCCAGGTCGGCCTCGGACCAGCCCCGGTCGAGGAGCTCGGCGACGAGGGCCGGGTAGTCGGTGACGCTCGTGAGCCCTTCGGGGTGGGCGTCCCCGGTGTCGTACATGCCGGAGAGCCCGACGGACTCGGGGCCCGCGACCCGGTGGACGTGGTCGATGTGGTCGGCGACGTCGCGCAGGGCCGGTCCGGTGCGCGCCGCCGAGCACGGCACGAGGCACAGGCCCTTGCTCGCGCCGAGCGCGGCGAGCAGCTCGTCGGAGAGGTTGTCCGGGTGGCCGTTCAGGGCGCGGGCGCCGGAGCGGGTGAGCATCGTCGGGGCCTTGGACACGGCGAGGGCGCGGGTGGCCGTCGCCTCGGAGGCGCCGGTGAGGTCGACGAGCATGCCGAGCCGGTTCATCTCCCGGACGACCTCCTCGCCGAACGGGGTCAGCCCGGTCTCGGGCGCCCAGGACGTGCCGCTCAGGGTGAGGGCGCGCAGCCCGAGTCCGTGCAGGGCGCGCAGCGTGCCGAGGGAGTCGCCCACCGCGGCGCCGGGGGCCGGGCCGATGAGCACGGCGATCCGGCCGTGCGCGCGGGCGTCCGCGGTCTCGGAGGCGGAGCGGGCCAGCCGCAGGCCCTCCGGGTAGCGGGCGACGACGTGGTTGACGAGGTCGATCTGTTCCAGCGCGGAGGTGACCGGCCGGTCGGCGGACACGTCGACGGCCCAGAGCAGGGCCCCGGTGCCGCCGGCCCGCAGCCGCGGCAGATCGGCCTCGACGGAGCTCTCGCCCAGTTCCAGGTCGTAGTAGGGCAGGGTGCGCAGGGTTCCGGGCAGACCGCAGTAGCCGTCGGCGACGGGGTGCAGGGCCAGCAGGTCCCGGGCGGCGGCCGACTCGGAGTCGGTGGCCGAGGGGACGGTCGAGGGGGTCGAGGGGGGCGCCGGGGACGGCGGTGCGGGGTGTGCGGCGAACGAGGCGGGCCGGTCGAGCTCGCCCGCTTCCGTCGGGGCGTTCAGTTGATCCTGCAGGTCTGCCATGGCACTGCTCCGGCCAAAATGTGGGGACAAGCGTTCGGACCACCGTGGCACGGGTGTGCGAGAGCCACGCGGCGGGCGACTCCGTTCGGGGGACCCCTGGGCCGATCGGGGGACACCGGAACGGGCGCCGGGCGAACGACTGAGGGGCGCCCCGCGGGGCGCCCCTCAAGCCGTCGTCCGTGCCGGTCAGCCGTCCAGCTGCGCCAGCGTCGCGTTCGACGGACCGCGGCTGCCCTGGATGTCCCGGGCGACCGCTTCCGCGTCACCGAGCACCCGCACCGCGTTGTGCCACGTCAGCTTCGCCACGTCGTCCCGGGACCAGCCCCGGTCGACCAGTTCGGCGATCAGGTTCGGGTAGCCGGAGACGTCGTCGAGGCCGTCCGGCGTGAACGCCGTGCCGTCGTAGTCGCCGCCGATGCCGATGTGGTCGATGCCGGCGACCTCGCGCATGTGGTCGAGGTGGTCCGCCACCGTGGACGCCGTCGCGACGGGCCGGGGCCGCGCCTCCTCGAAGGCGCGGTGCAGCTTCATCGCCTCCGGGGACGTGTCGAGGTGGTGGAAGCCGTGCGAGCGCAGGTTCTCGTCGGCCGCGGCCGTCCAGTCGACCGCCGCCTGGAGGACGAACTTCGGCACGAAGGTCGCCATGGCCACTCCCCCGTTCGCGGGGAGCCGCTCCAGCACGTCGTCCGGGATGTTGCGCGGGTGGTCGCACACGGCACGCGACGAGGAGTGCGAGAAGATCACCGGCGCCGTCGACACGTCGAGCGCCGCGCGCATCGTCGTCGCCGCCACGTGCGACAGGTCGACGAGCATGCCCTCACGGTTCATCTCGCGCACGACCTCGCGGCCGAACGCCGACAGTCCGCCCACGCCCGGCTCGTCCGTCGCCGAGTCCGCCCACGCGATGTTGTCGTTGTGGGTGAGCGTCATGTAGCGCACGCCGAGCGCGTACAGCGCCCGCAGCGTGGCGAGGGAGTTGTTGATCGAGTGGCCGCCCTCGGCGCCCTTCAGCGACGCGATGCGGCCCTCCGCCCGCGCCGCCTCCATGCCGGCCGCCGTCGTCGCGGCCCGCAGGTCGCCGGCGTACCGGGCGACCAGCTGGTCGACGCAGTCGATCTGTTCGAGCGTGGCGCTGACCGCCGCGTCGCCCGTCAGGTCCGTGCGCACGTACACGGACCAGAACTGCGCGCCGACGCCGCCGGCCCGCAGCCGCGCGAGGTCGGTGTGCAGGTGGGCGCTCTGGTCGGCGGCGATGTCACGGGCGTCGATGTCGTACGTGACCTGCTCGCGCAGCGCCCACGGAAGGTCGTTGTGCCCGTCGACGACCGGGAACTCGGCGAGGATCGCGCGAGCCTGCTCCAGGGAGTCCGGCACGCCGCTCACTTCCCCGAGCCGAAGCCGAAGCCCGAGCCGGCGCCCTCGACCTTGGCGCGCAGGCGCTTGCCCTTCTCGGTGGCCTGGTCGTTCAGGTCCTGCTGGAACTCCCGCATGCGGACGAGGAGGTCCTCGTCGTGGGCGGCGAGGATGCGGGCCGCGAGCAGGCCCGCGTTGCGCGCGCCGCCGACCGACACCGTGGCGACCGGGACACCGGCCGGCATCTGCACGATCGACAGCAGCGAGTCCATGCCGTCCAGGTACTTCAGCGGCACCGGCACGCCGATCACCGGCAGCGGCGTCACCGAGGCGAGCATGCCGGGCAGATGGGCGGCGCCGCCCGCACCCGCGATGATCGCCTTGAGCCCGCGCTCGGCGGCCTGCTCGCCGTAGGTGATCATCTCGCGCGGCATCCGGTGCGCGGAGACGACGTCCACCTCGTAGGGGATCTCGAACTCGTCGAGGGCCTTCGCGGCGCCCTCCATGACGGGCCAGTCGGAGTCGGACCCCATCACAATGCCAATCACAGGGCTCATTCGGTGATCGTGCCTCTCAGGTATCCGGCTGCGTGACGGGCGCGGTCGAGGACCTCGTCCAGATCGTCGCCGTAGGTGTTCACGTGACCGACCTTGCGGCCGGGCTTCACGTCCTTGCCGTACATGTGGATCTTGAGCTGGGGGTCGCGGGCCATGCAGTGCAGGTACGCGCTGTACATGTCCGGGTAGTCGCCGCCCAGGACGTTGCACATGACCGTCCACGTGGCGCGCGGGCGCGGGTCGCCCAGCGGGAGGTCGAGGACCGCGCGCACGTGGTTCGCGAACTGGGACGTGACCGCCCCGTCCTGCGTCCAGTGGCCGGAGTTGTGCGGGCGCATCGCCAGCTCGTTGACCAGAATCCGCCCGTCGCGGGTCTCGAAGAGCTCGACCGCGAGGTGGCCGACGACGCCGAGTTCCTTGGCGACGCGCAGCGCCAGCTCCTGGGCCTCGCCCGCGAGCTGTTCGTCGAGGTCGGGGGCCGGGGCGATCACCGTGTCGCAGACGCCGTCGACCTGCTGGGACTCGACGACGGGGTACGCGACCGCCTGGCCGTGCGGGGAGCGGACGACGTTGGCCGCCAGCTCCCGGACGAAGTCGACCTTCTCCTCCGCCAGGACCGGCACGCCCGCCCTGAACGGGTCGGCGGCGTCGGCCTCAGAGCGCACGAACCACACGCCCTTGCCGTCGTAGCCGCCGCGCACCGTCTTGAGGATGACGGGGAAGCCGTCGCCCTCCTCGGCGAAGGCGACCACGTCCGCCACGTCGCGCACGATGCGGTGCCGCGGGCACGGGACGCCGAGCGAGCTGAGCTTCGCACGCATCTCGCCCTTGTCCTGGGCGTAGAGCAGCGCGTCGGGTCCCGGGCGGACGGGGATGCCGTCCGCCTCCAGGGCCCGCAGATGCTCGGTCGGCACGTGCTCGTGATCGAAGGTGATCACGTCACAGCCGCGCGCGAACTCGCGCAGCGTGTCCAGGTCGCGGTAGTCGCCGACGACGACATCACCGACGACCTGCGCCGCGGAATCCTGAGGAGTGTCACTGAGGAGCTTGAACCTGATGCCGAGCGGGATGCCTGCCTCGTGTGTCATACGAGCGAGCTGGCCACCGCCGACCATGCCGACTACGGGGAACGTCACACCCTCAGGGTATCGGCCATATGACCGGTACCCGCACGACCCTCTCCTTGTACGAACCTCCATGTACGCCGTCCACAGGCGACGGAGAGGCCCCGTGGTTAGCATGGCTGGGTCGGTTCTCGCGGGAACCGCACGACCACACGACGGGGACGACGGGGGCCGAGGCGAGATCATGACAGGGACGACCAGCCGACAGACCCGCTCCGGCCTGGGCGCTTTGCGGCAGCGTTTCGACGCGCTCGCCCGGGAGATCGCCAAGTTCGGAGTCGTCGGAGCGCTGGGCGTGCTCGTGAACTTCGGCGTGTTCAACCTCATGCGGCACGGCACCGACCTCCAGGTCGTGCGCGCCAGCGTGATCGCCACGGTCGTCGCCATCGCCTTCAACTACGTGGGGTTCCGCTACTTCACCTACCGCGACCGCGACAAGAGCGGACGCGCGAAGGAACTCACGCTGTTCCTGCTGTTCAGCGTGGTCGGCCTGGTGATCGAGAACGGCGTCCTGTACGCGGCGACGTACGGCTTCGGCTGGGACAGCTCGCTGCAGAGCAACTTCTTCAAGTTCCTCGGCATGGGCCTCGCGACCCTGTTCCGCTTCTGGTCGTACCGGACGTGGGTGTTCAAGGCGCTGCCCGCGCGGGAGGCCGTCGCCAGTGCGGAATCGTTCCTTGAGGAGCGGCCGGCCGCCGTGCCCCCGGTCCACCGCGTGAAGTGACCGCTCTCTGACCGCTACCTGATCGTCGGCTGCTCCGGGTCGTCGTCCGACGGCTTCTTCATCGGCGTACGGGACAGGAACAGACCGAAGACGGGCGGGCTCGCCTGGAGCATTTCCAGTCGTCCTCCGTCGGCCTCGGCGAGATCCCGGGCCACGGCGAGGCCGATGCCCGTCGAGTTCCGGCCGCTGATGGTGCGCTCGAAGATCCGCGAGCCCAGCTCCGAGGGGACGCCCGGGCCCTCGTCCGTGACCTCGATGACGGCCTGGTTGCCGGTGACGCGGGTGCGCAGGGCGACCGTGCCGCCGCCGTGCATGAGCGAGTTCTCGATGAGCGCCGCGAGCACCTGGGCGACGGCGCCCGGTGTACCGACCGCCGTGAGGTGCCGCTTCCCGGAGGAGACGATGGCCCGCCCGGCGCTGCGGTAGGCCGGCCGCCACTCCTCCAGCTGCTGCTTGATCACCTCGTCCAGGTCGAAGGTGACGGCCGAACCGGTGCGCGGGTCACGGGAGTTGGTGAGCAGCCGCTCCACGACGTCGGTCAGCCGCTCGACCTGCGCGAGGGCGATGGTCGCCTCCTCCTTCACCTCGTCCAGGTCGTCGGTCATGGTGATCTCCTCCAGCCGCATGGAGAGCGCCGTGAGGGGCGTGCGCAGCTGGTGCGAGGCGTCGGCCGCGAGCCGCCGCTCGGCCGTCAGCATCCGCGCGATCCGCTCGGCCGACCCGTCGAGGACGTCGGCGACCCGGTCCAGCTCGGGCACCCCGTACCGCTTGTGCCGCGGCCGCGGGTCGCCCGAGCCGAGACGCTCCGCGGTGGACGCCAGGTCCGTGAGCGGGGAGGCGAGCCGGTTGGCCTGGCGTACGGCGAGCAGGACGGCGGCGACGATGGCGAGCAGTGCCACCCCGGCGATGAGCAGGAACGTCCGGCCGACCTCCCGGGTCACGGCCGAGCGGGGCTCCTCGACGGTGACCTTCTCGCCCTGCTCCCCCGGCGCGGTGTACCGGATGACGTCGCCCTCGGGCTTGGTGCCGATGTGGATGGGGGCGCGGCCCGGCATCCGGATCACCGCGTACCGGTCGCCCGCCACCTGGTCCCGGAGGATGTCGCCGGTGACCTGTTCCTCGCTGAGGAGGCGGCTGTCCACGATCGAGGCGAGGCGGACGGCCTCGGACTCCACGCGCTCCTGGGCGCTGTTCGTGATGGTGCGGGTCTCCACGATGACGAGGGAGACCCCGAACACGGCGATCACGACCAGGACGACGGCGAGGGTGGAGTTGATGAGTCGGCGGCGCATGGGTCTCAGTGTCCCGGATCGGCGCGCCGCAGCGGCGCTACGGCCGCGGGGCTCTGCCCCGGACCCCGCTGCTCAGTCGCCTCGCTCGCCGCAGGGGCCCGATCGGTCAGCTCTTCTCGAAGCGGAACCCGACGCCGCGCACGGTCGCGATGTACCGGGGGTTCGCCGCGTCGTCGCCGAGCTTCTTCCGCAGCCACGAGATGTGCATGTCGAGCGTCTTGGTGGACGACCACCAAGTGGTGTCCCACACCTCGCGCATCAGCTGGTCGCGCGTCACGACCCGGCCCGCGTCGCGCACGAGCACCCGCAGCAGGTCGAACTCCTTCGCGGTCAGCTGGAGCTCCTCGTCGCCCATCCAGGCGCGGTGCGACTCGACGTCGATCCGCACGCCGTGGGTGGCCGGGGCCTCCTTGGGCTCGGCGGAGCCGCGCCGCAGCAGGGCCCGGACCCGGGCGAGCAGCTCGGCGAGGCGGAACGGCTTGGTGACGTAGTCGTCGGCACCGGCGTCCAGGCCGACGACCGTGTCGACCTCGTCGGCGCGCGCGGTGAGGATGAGGATCGGCACCGTGTGCCCCTCGGCACGCAGCCGGCGGGCCACCTCCAGGCCGTCCATCCCTGGCAGGCCCAGGTCGAGTACGACGAGGTCGATGCTTCCCTGCAGTCCGGCGTCGAGGGCGGTGGGTCCGTCCTCGCGGACCTCGACCTCGTAACCCTCCCTGCGCAGGGCGCGGGCCAGCGGCTCCGAGATGGACGCGTCGTCCTCGGCGAGCAGTACACGGGTCATGGAGTGATGGTAGTCCGCGCCGGACGACGGTCGTGGGGTGATCGGCAACAGCGGGCCGCCGGACGGAACGGAACCTCCGCCTCCGCGTTCGCGTCCTACGGCTGTGGGATGCGAACCTTGGGAACGCCTTTGAATCAGCGAGTTGGTTCCACGGCCACCTGTGATCCATCTCTCAAGTCCTTCCATATGCCGCACTGTCGTGTCGTAAGGTGACCCAACGCCTGATGCACTACTGGGGGACTTTCGGAGCGTATCGCCACCGAAGGTCCCTTTTGTGTGTGGCCGACGAGCGTCGGCACTGAAGGAATGACCTGCGGCCGGGCCCCGCGCGTAAGGAAGCGCGCCGGGGTGTGGATCCCGGGTCCGCCGTACTCAACTCCCCGCGGGCGTGGGGAGGACGGCAGGACTCCGGTGCCGGCCGACCCCCACAGGGGTCACGTCCCCACTCATGGAGCCGTGCCCCCGAGAGCCCACAAGGATCGACCCATGGCGTCCAGCCTGACGAAGGACGCGGCCAGTACCCCTGGCCCGCAGAAGACCTTCTTCGGCCACCCCCGCGGACTGGCCACACTCTTCATGACCGAGATGTGGGAGCGTTTCTCCTACTACGGCATGCGCGCCCTTCTCCCGCTGTACCTGGTCGCCCCGGAGGGGCTCGGCCTCGACGCGGGCACGGCCATCGCCATCTACTCCGTCTACATGTCGACGGTGTACCTGCTCGCCATGCCGGGCGGCTGGTTCGGCGACCGGGTCTGGGGGCCGCGCAAGACCACGGCGATCGCCGCCTCGGTGATCATGGCGGGCCACCTGGTCCTCGCCCTGCCGATGGACGCGACGTTCTACATCGGTCTGCTGCTGGTCGCGATCGGCTCGGGCCTGCTGAAGTCCAACATCTCGACGATGGTCGGCCACCTGTACAACGGGCCCTCCGACCCGCGTCGTGACGGCGGCTTCACGCTCTTCTACATCGGCATCAACCTGGGTGCCTTCTTCGCGCCGCTGGCCATCGGCACCGTCGGCCAGAACGTGAACTGGCACCTCGGCTTCGGTCTCGCCGCACTCGGCATGGGCATCGGCCTGGTCCAGTTCCTGCTCGGCACCCGCCACCTGGACGCCAAGTCCTCCGTGGTGCCGAAGCCGCTGAGCGCCGCCGAGCGTGCGTCCACGCTGAAGAAGGCCATGATCTGGCTGCTCGTCGCGGTCGTCTTCTACGGCATCGTCGCCGGCAGCGGTCACTACACGCTCAAGTGGGCCACGAACCCGCTGATGATCATCGGTCTCGTCGTGCCGGTCATCGTCCTGCTGCGCATCAAGCGCGACAAGGACCTGACCACCACCGAGCAGACCAAGGTCTCCGGCTACATCTGGTTCTTCGTCGCCGCCGCCGTCTTCTGGATGATCTACGACCAGGGCGGCTCGACCCTGTCGATCTTCGCGGACAGCCACGTCAACACCTCGGTGTTCGGCTGGGAGTTCCCGGTCTCCTGGTTCCAGTCGGTCAACCCGGTCCTGGTCATGGCGCTGGCCCCGGTCGCCGCCTGGCTGTGGCTGTACCTGGCCCGCTCCGGCAAGGAGCCGAGCACGGTCACGAAGTTCGCGGCCGGTCTGGTCCTGGTCGGCATCTCCTTCTTCGTCTTCCTGCTGCCGCTGACGGCCTCGGGCGACGGCAAGGTCAGCCCCTGGTGGATCGTCCTGATCTACTTCTGCCAGACCGTCGGTGAGCTGTGCCTCTCCCCGGTCGGCCTGTCGGTCACCACGAAGATGGCCCCGGCCAAGTACAGCTCGCAGATGATGGGCGTCTGGTTCCTCGCGGTCACCGCGGGCGACGCCGTCACCGGTCTGCTCTCCAACAACGGAGTGAACCTGGACACCAAGCCGATGGTCGCCGTCGAGGCGATCGCGGCGGTGCTCGCCGGTCTTGCGATCTTCATGTACCGCAAGCGGGTCAAGGAACTCATGGGCGACGTCCACTGACGTCCCGCTCCACGCGATGGGGCCCGCCGCACCGGATTCCGGTGCGGCGGGCCCCTTCGTCGTGCCGCCGGTCAGCGCGTCACGTCGTGCAGTCTGCGCGCGGCCTTCTCGCGCAGGTCGTCGCGGACCCGGCGCCGCTCCACGACGCCGCGCAGCACGTCGGCCGCCTCCGCGCGGTGCGGGCCGCCGCGCGCGGCTAGGGCCTCGGCCCAGTCCAGTTCGTGCTGGACGCGCCAGTTCCCGCGCCGCCTGCGGGCACCGGCCCGGAAGGCGTCCAGAGCCTGGTCCGCGTACGCGTCGCCGAAGCGGGCGAGGATCGACGCCGCCTCTGCCCGCTTGCTGTCGAGGCAGCAGCGGGAGATCAGCCCGCACAGGATCCGGGCGGCCGCCGGCACGTCCCCCAGGCGCACGAGCGCGTCCGCCGCGTGGGACCGCACCCAGGTGCTGGTCAGGGGCCGTGACGCGGTGCGGCGAACCGCCCGCGCCGCCTCGCGTGCGTACGGGGCGTCGAGCTCCGTCACCATGCGCGTGGCGGCGGTCCAGTGGGCATCGGCGGACCGGCGGCCGAAGACCCGTGTGCACAGCAGGTCCATGGCGGGGCGGGCGTAGGGAGCGCCCCACCCCAACAGCAACTCGGCCGCGTACTCGACGTCGTGGGGTCCGGTGGCCCGCTGCCGCGCCACGGATCGCACCGCCCGGGCCGCCCGGTCGACGTAGCGGCCGCCGAGATCGGCCACGGCCGCCGCGGCCTGCAGCCTCGTCAGGCTGTTCGTCCGGCGCCGCCCGCCCGCCAGGCGCAGCAGGTCGTCGGCCGCGTCGGGCGCCACGCGCCGGTCGAGGCCGAGGAGTACCTGCCAGGCCAGGAGGCGCTCGTCCGGGCCGGTGGCCGGATGGGCCGTGACCAGACGCAGGGCCGTCTCGTCCGTCGGCGTGTACCGGCCGCCGAGCGCGAGGAGTCCGCGTACGGCGCTCATCCGCACCTCGTCGGACGCCTCGGCGGCCGCGGCCGCGGCACGCAGCTCGGCGGCGGCCGACTCGGCCTGGTTGCCGCCGAATTCACGGAGGGCCCGCACCGCCGACTGCCGTTCCTCGGCACTCGCCCCGGCCGCGCCGAGCGTCGCACGGATGCCACCCGTCACGCGGTCGCGGGCGGCCTCGCCGAGGCCCTCGACCGCCGCCACCGCCCGGGCGAAGCCCTGCTCCTCGACGGCCGGCGTCAGGAGGAGGCTGCGCAGCAGGTCCGGCGTGTCCGGCCCCTCGGGCACCTCGACGTCACAACTCAGCAGGGCCCGCAACGCCGCGCCCCTGGACTCGGCGGCGGGGTCAGTGACGCGGTCCCGCAGCGCCTCCACCACCAGGTCCCTGGCCACGGGGTGGCGGTCGAGCCGGTGCTGCCGCGTGTCCATCCGGTAGCCCCCGTAGGCGTCCTCGACGGAGGCCAGCAGCAGCAGGACCATCCCGGCGACGGGATCCTTCCGGGCGGCCCGCAGGGGTGCGCTGCGCAGCCGGCGGAGGAAGACGAAGGCGGACTCCGACTCCACGAGGATGCGCAGGTACTCCCGGGGATCCGGGTCGGACGTGCGGACCGCTCCCTCTCCCAGCAGGGCGTTCGCCCTGTCGCGTTCCTCGGTCCCGAGGCCCGGATCGGCGACGAGTCCGCGCAGGACGTCCTCCACATCGGTCGCCGCCCGGTCCCCCGTCCTGAGGGCGACAGCGGCGGAGATCCTCGCCGAGGGCTCGGCGGCCCGGTCGAGGAGGACGGCACGCCAGGCCGTGGCCGCCTGCTCCGCGTACGGCTCACCGGCCTGGACCAGCGCTCTGGCCACGGCGTCACGGTCGAAGTCGTCCAGCTCCGGGTCGCTGACCCGGGCCACCACGGTGCGCACGGCCGACTCGACGTAGGACTGCCCCAGCACCGTCAGAGCCTCGAACACCTCGGAGAAGGAGGTTCTCCGGGGGCGCCCCTCGCGGAGCAGCCCCAGGAGCACCTCCGCGGCCTCGTCGACGTACGGCTGCCCCAGGGCGAGCAGCTCACGTGCCGTCGCCCTCCAGTGCATCCAGCTGCCGGAGAAGTCGTCGTCGCCGAGGGAGGCGATCATTCCCCTGGCCGCCTCTTCCACGTACGCGCTGCCGAGCGCCGCCAAGCCCGTGTACGCCTCGCGCCACCGGTACCGGTCCGTGGTCCACAGCAGATGCCGGTACGCCTGGGCCGCCACCTCGGTCCGGTCACCGCCGCGGGACGCGAGCAGCCGGGCCGACGCCACGCGGTCGTAGGCGCTGGTCTGCGGGTGCAGCGCCACCACGCTCATCGCCTCGACCGCGGCCTCCGTGCGCTCCCCGCCCAGGTCCCAGAGGGCGACGGCCGTCCGGTACAGGTGCTCGGGGGTGGTGCCCGGTCCGGCCGCCGCCCGCGACAGCAGCTCGGCCGCCGTCCCCGGATCGTGCTCCGCGAGCACCGCCATCGCGATGCTCCAGTGCGGCGACCGCGCGTCCCGGGTGATGGTCAGGAACTGCTCACGCACCACGTCGTACCGGATGGTGCCGAGCTGCTGGATCAGCTGTGCCGCGGCGTCGGCCCGCCGGGTCGCCGCCACCTCCATCAGCTTCCGGTAGTGCCGCTCGTCGGCAGGACAGCGCGCCCCCAGCAGCTCACCGGCCAGCAACTGGTGCATGTACGGGCCCTGTTGGAGCCAGTCGAGGAGCCGGCGTCCGCCCCGGTCGCTGCGGTGTCCGTAGTGGACGAGCGCGACGCGGTGGAGGTAGGCGAGCGGGGAGTTCGCGACACCGGAGGCCGTGAGGAGCGCCGCGCGCCACCTCGGGTGGTCGGGGTCGAAGTCGTCCGGCAGCTCGTCGACGAGCCGCTCGGCCGCGAGGTGCTCGGCGAACGTCGTGTGCAGGAACTGCAGATCGCGACCGCGGCGCACCAGCAGCCCGGTGACCAGGAGCGCGTCGGTGATCGCACCGGTCCAGCCCGCGAGCGGCGGCGCCGCGCCGAATCGGCGGCCCTGTTCGTCGACGGCGGTCTCCCGCCACCAGCGTTCGGCGACGGGCGCCAGCTCGTCGGTCTCGTCGACGACGTGGGCGTACGCGAGGTGGGTGACCAGCGTGGTGAGGTGCCGCCGCAGGTACGCCACCGCGGCGCGGGCCCGTGCCGATGTGCCCGCACGGGTGTGCAGGTCCTGCCAGAGCCGCTCGGCCTGCTCGCTCTTGGCGGCCAGGAGGTGGGCCCGGTACTGCTCGTACAGCGCCCACCGGTTGTCGGGCAGCGGGCTGTCCGGCTCGTTGCCGTAGACGATGGTGGTGACGGTGGCGAGCAGGGGGGTGCGCAGCAGTTCGCCGAGTTCGGTGGCGTCCATCTGGCGCAGGAACTCGGTGGCGAGGTCGGGGCGCCCCGAGTCCTCGAACCAGGTGTGGACGAACTGCTCCAGGCGCGGCCGGTCGAAGGGTTCGAGCGCGTAACCGCTGAAGCCCGCCTTGCCGAGCTCGGTGCGGGCGTCCTGGTCGGGGCGGGTGGTGAGGAGCACGGTCAGCGGGGTGCGGCGGCCGGGGCGCGTGCCGTCGGCGAGGCGGTGGATGAGCCGGCTGCGCTGGTCGTGCGGCACCTCGTCGAGCGCGTCCACGAGCAGCAGCCAGCCGGCGCCCGGCGGCAGCTCCGGCAGCGTGCCGTCGCCGGTGTCGAGCCCGGTGGCGACGGCGATCGCGCTCTCCAACGAGTGGCCGTCACCGGCGAGTCGGGACGCGGTGGCCCACAGCGGCACGGCCCGTCCGGCAGGGTCCGCCGAGGCCTCGACATCGCGCCCGTAGTCGAGGGCGCAGCTGTACAGCAGGGTCGATTTGCCGGCGCCGGGGCCCGCCTCGACCAGCAGATGCCCCTTGGTGGCCGGGGCCAGGAGGCCGTCGAGCACCTCGCGCAGCTGCCGGGGCGGGCCGCCGGTCGCCGCCTCCTGCTCACGGATCGCCAGGGCCTTCGCCAACTCGGGGTCGACATCGGCGAGTTGCTCGCGGTCCTCGTGGGTGTCGGACTCCTCGTCGGCCGACCGGGTCAGCACCTGCCGGATGTAGACGGTGCTGAGCCGACGGGTACGGCGGTCCTCACGGGAACGGATGGGCAGGTCGTCCAGGTCCACCCGCTGCCGGTCCAGCACCTTGCGCACCGGCCCCGGCAGCCAGTGCGCGGTGACCGTGACCCCGCCGTCGGCGAGCACCGCCAGGAAGCGCGGGTCCTCCAGTGCCGCGAGGTCCGTCGCGGTGAGCGCGCGGCCGCCCTCGGCGGGGCGGTGGCTCGTGACGACCCCGGCGAGCAGACCCTCGTCCTTGGTGAGCACGCCCGCTCCTGAGAACCCCTGCCAGGGTGAACCGCCCGCGCCGGCCGGCAGCGGGTCGCTGCTGTGCACGGCGATCTGGAACTGGTGGCCGACGCGGTCCGACGCGAGCTGGATCGTGCCGTCGAGCTGGTGGCTGCGGGGCCGCGCCCGCTCCTCGGTGAAGTCCGGGAAGCCCACGCTGTGCACCTCGATCTGCCCCCAGGCGCGCGGGAGCCGGGCCAGGCGGGCCGGGGCGAGCCCGTCGGCGACGGGCTCCGCCAGCGTGAGCAGGGCGAGGTCCCGGGCGGCGTGCGGCACGACGCCGGAGACGACGGCACCGA
Organism: Streptomyces longispororuber; assembly: GCF_024448165.1. Taxonomy (GTDB): domain Bacteria; phylum Actinomycetota; class Actinomycetes; order Streptomycetales; family Streptomycetaceae; genus Streptomyces; species Streptomyces longispororuber_A. The sequence goes on along the minus strand of NZ_JAMOLN010000016.1, from coordinate 58,197 downwards.
CCGGGGTGTCGTCGGCGGGCCGGCCGCGCACCTCGTACCGGACGCCGGAGTCCTCGACGACATGGGCCGCCGTGAGCACCAGGCTGCCGGTGAGCAGGAACCCGGAGCCCTCGAAGTAGACCTGGCCGTCCTGATGCCGGCCGCGGATCTGCACGGCCCGGTCGAAGTGGTCGCCCCTCACCGTCAGCCCCCCGTACGCCTACGGCCGCCGGACGCGATGTCGGTCAGTCGTCGGCCGCCGGAGTGCGGCCGCCGTCCCGGGATCCGGTGCGCACCCTGTCCCCGGCCACGGTCTCCGCCGAGAGCTGCAGCTTCACGGTGTGTGTGACGGCCGTCGACCCGGAGACCTTCCCGTCGAGCGACACCACCCAGAACTTCACGCCGCCGCCCGCCTCGGTGGCGTCCGTGACGGCCACCTGCAGCTCCAGGTCGACCGACTCCACGAGGAGCCGCACGGGATCGCCCTCCGCGTCGAGCGCCGCCTCGGCCAGCTCGGTACGCAGGCCCTTGAGTGCGGCCGCAAGTCCGATCTCCATCGGGGCATTCTAACTGCTGTCACCTGCAGGGGAGTTGGGAATGCACGCGCGAGGGCCGGGACCGAGGACGGAAGGGGAAGAGAGAGGGAGGGGAAGGCCCGAGCGGGCTTCCCCTCCCCTTCCCGCGTGCGGGCACCTACCTCCTGACGACCCGCCGCGCCTTCGGCAGGAACGTGAACACCGCTCCGCCCAGCAGGATCACCGTGCCGGCCACCAGGCCCAGCGCGCGCAGGGCGCCGTCGTTCGAGGCGCCCGTCTCGGCGAGGCCGCCGCTCGTGGAGTCCGAGCCGCCCGCGGAGCCGCCGGCCGAGCCGGAGCCCGAGCCCGACGCGCCGCCCTCGACGGCCGTCGTGTCGATCTCCAGGGAGACCTCCGTCCTGGTCGGCGTGCAGGTGGTCGTCGTGCCGAGGGCCTTCACCGTCAGGACGCCCGGCGAGAGCGTCGACTTGCCGTCGGCGCCCGGCTTGTAGGTGCCGGTCAGGTCAGGGATGGTCATCGGGTCGCCGGTCTTGATGGGCTCCTTGTTGGTCGGGCCCTCGACGTGGACCGTGCCCTTGTCGGCGCCGCCCAGCTTCACCTCCATCGACGGCTTGACCGAGTCGGCCGGGATGTCTGCGGGGCTGTCCATGACGGACTTCTTGAACTGGACGGTGAGCGCGTAGTCCCCGCCGTCCTTCTTCGCGTCGATCTGCACCGGGGACGTGGCGTTCTTGTCGCCGATGGGGGTCTTGCAGGCGTAGGGGATGCTGACTTCCTTGCCCTTGAAGTCGGTCTGGCCGTCACCGCCACCGCCGCCACTGCCGGCGGCACCGCCGGAGTCGCTGCCGCCCGCGGTACCGCCCGTCGTGCCGCCGCCGGTGGGCAGGGCCGTCGGCAGGCCCGTGGGCAGGCCGGTGGGCGCGGTCGTCGGCAGGCCGCCGATGGCGCCGCCGCTGCCCGAACCGCCGCCCGAGACCTTGATGGTCGCGCCGGGCTTCACGGTCTCCTTGGGCGTGCACTTGGTGTCCGTCGAGATCGGCTTGCTGACGTTGATGTTGTACTTGTCCGGGGTGAGGGTCACGTCCCCGGCCGTCGTCAGCTTCACCTTCCCCTTCATCGTGGACAGCTGCATCGGGCTGTTCTTGGGGATCTTGGGGTTCTCGCGCGGGCCGGACATCGCGATGTCCCCGGTCTGCGCGCCGGCCGCCTTGAGGGTGCCGGTGGGCTGCACGGTGTTCGCGTCGAGGTCGAGGACGTCCGGGTTCTTGGAGGCGGCCTGGACGAACTTCCAGGTGATCTCCACCTCGTCACCGACCTTCGCCTCCGCCGGCGCCGTGATCTCCACCTTCGTCGTGCCCTCGACGGGCGGCAGGTTGGAGATCGCCGGGGGGACGCACTCGGTCTGGTACGAGACTTCGGCGGCCTGCGCGGGGGATGCGACGAGGAGCAGTCCCGCCCCGCCGAGCATCAGGGCGACGCCGGCCGCGCTCACTCTCCGTTGCGTGCTCACGTGTTTCCTTTCGTCGTCGGACTGTCGGGCGGTGCGGAGAGCTGACCGGCCGTGGGCAGCCCCGGATCGGTGTCCGGGGTGAACCAGGGCAGGGTGGTCGTGGTGTCGGACACGGGGCCGGTGCCGTTCCCGGGCGGCCCGGCCGGCTTCGGCTCCTGCTGCGGGAGCTTCAGCCTCGGCATCCGTACGGTGAGTTCGGCCAGGCGCTGGGAGCCGCGGTGGCGGCCCGGCGCGTGCCGGTCGCGCGGGCGCAGGCGGTCCACGACCGCCATGCCGATCCGGAAGACGGCGGCCGGCACGACGACGCACAGCAGGATCCAGAAGAGGGTGACGCCCCAGGGGCGGCCGACGCCCCAGGGCTGTTCGGCCAGGACCTTGCCGCCGTACTTCAGCGACACCAGGTAGCTGCCGTGGGCGCCCGCCGTCAGTTCGACCGGCAGCTCGATCTGCGCCTTGCGGCCCGGCGCGATCGTGCCGCGCCACTGCTGTTCCTCCCACTGCGGCGCGAACACGCCGTGGGAGGTGCCGACCTGGAAGACGGGGTTCTTGACGGGGGCCGAGCCGACGTTGCCCACGGTGAAGGTGAAGGTGCGTGACGGCGGGGCGCCGAACCAGGTCAGCAGGCCGCTGGAGCCGTCGAGGCGGGTGTCGGTGACCATGGACAGCTGTCCGTCGCCGGAGGACCGCGGGAGCGACTTCACGGGGTGGCCCGCCACCTTGAACTCGGCGTCGACCTGCGCCTTCTCCCCGGTGACCGTCGCGACGTGGACCACGCAGGGGCACGCCTTGGGCGGTTCGGCGACGGCGAGCTTCTTGCTGAACGTCCCGTCCGCGCCGGTGGTGACGGCGAGGCCGTCGGCGTTCGCGCAGGAGTTGGTGCCGCCGATCACGCCGCGCGCGGGGCTCGACTGACCGCAGATCAGCATCATCAGCAAGGCGTTCGGACGCCAGTCCGCACCCTTGACGGTGATCGAACCGCCCGTCCCCGCCTGGGACTTGGAGAGGGTGACGGTGGGTTTGCCGGCGGCGGCGGCCGGTCCTGCCCAGGGGGCGGTGCCCGCGAGGAGCGCGGCCGCCAGAGCCAGGACGGTCAGCAGCCGCGGGGCGCGGGCGCTGCGGCGATTCATGGCGTGCTCCTTCGGTTCCCGGGTCGGCGGCGTACGTACCAGAAGGCGGCGCAGACCGCGCCGGCGAGCACGGCCAGGGCGCCGCCGACCGCGCCCCACGGCACGAACCGGGCGGTCCCCGTCGCCGAGTCCGCCGCGCCGCCGCCCGCCGTGACCGTCACCTTCACGTCGACCGCGTCGAGCGCGGGGGCGTCCCGCCAGGGCTCGGTGAGGGTGACCCGGCGCCCGGGGAGCAGTTCGACGGGGAGGGTGCGGGGGCTCTTGCGCAGGACGGTGCCGAAGACGCCGTCGGCCCGGACCGCGAGGCGGGGCGTGAGCGTCGTGTTGCCGCGGTTCACCACGTCGTACGAGATGGAGTCGCCGCGCTCCACGCGTACGTGCTCGACCGTGAGCGCGGAGAGCGTGGGGCCGCTGATCCGCAGGTGGACGCTGACCCCGGCGTCCCGCCCGGCCGCGCTCGCGACGACCGCGCCCGGGTGGTCGCCCGGTGTCGCGCCCGGCGGCACGGTCACCGTGAACGGGACCTCGGCGCGGGTGCGGGCCGGGACCCGCACCGTCCGCTCGGCGAACGTGATCCAGGCTCCGGTGTCCTTCGCCTTCGTGCGGACGTCCAGGGAGCCGTCGCTGAGGTTGTCCGCGTCGGCGCCGCGGAGGCTGATTCTGATCGGTCGGGTGGTCGGGTTCGTGACGGCCACCTTGTCCTCCAGGACGGTGCCGGGGGTGCCCTCCGCGTAGATGTACGGACGGCCGTCCGATGCGGCGGGCCGGGACCCGCCGCCCGCGGAGGGGGCGATCGTCCAGTCCGGCGGGGCCGCTCGTGCCGGGGTGCCGCCCCAGGTCAGGAGGGCGGCACCCAGGAGTGCCGAGGCGGCGCGGGAGCCGCGGATTCGGGTGCGGGCGCGGGTCGTGCGTGGTTGCCCGCGCCACGTGGCGGAGCCACACCTCGGCACAGGCCCGCGCCCCCTGCGGAGCGCCATCTAGCGCGCCGACTGGTTCCTGCGGGTCAGCCACAGTGCGCCCGCCGCACCGACCAGCAGCACCGTCCCGCCCAGCGTCCCCAGCGCTATCGCCGAGTCCTCGGGGCCCGTCTGCGGGAGGGAGTCGCCGCCGGACGGGGCCGACTGGGAGGAGCCGGACGAGCCGGAGCCCGTCGAGCCGCCACCGCCGCCGGAGCCGCCCGCCGCCGTCACGTCCAGTTCCAGGGACGGCTTCGGGTTGTTGGCCGGGGTGCAGGTGGTCGTCGTGCCGAGCGCCTTGATGGTGAGGACACCGGCCGTGAAGGTGACCTTGCCGCTCTTCTTCGGCGTGTACGTGCCCGACAGGTCACTGATCTTGATGGGTGTGTTGGCGGGGATCGCCTCGGAGTTCGGCGGGCCCGAGACCGGGACCGAGCCGCTGTCGGCGCCGGCCACCTTGATGACGGCGCTGGGCTTCATCGCGCCCTTGCCGAGCTCGACCGGGCTGGAGGAGACGCCCTTCTGGAAGGACATGGTGATCTTGTAGCCGCTGCCGCTCTTGACGCTCTTCATGTCGATCGGGGAGACGGCGCCCTTGTTCCCGATCGGCGTCTTGCACTGGTAGTTCACGTCCTGGACCGTCGCCTCGGCTGCGGGGGCGGCCATCAGCACCGCCGAGCCTGCCAAGGCCGCGCTGAGCGCGAACGCGGCGGTTCGTTTCGGGTACGTCCGGTACGACACCTCGAGATCCCTTCAGACCGGCGGTTACTGACGGTTCATCAGATGCGGGTGGCTCAAGGTACGCCCGGGACCTTGCCGAGGGAAGACAAAGAGCACGCCGGATCGAAGACGATCCGGCGTGCTCTCGACGGTGCCGGGCACCAGGTACGGAACCCCGTACGGACGGGTCAGGCGGGGGCGCCCACCTCGGCCCACACGGTCTTGCCCGTCACTCCGGGAGTGCGCACGACTCCCCAGTCCAGACAGAGGCGTTGGACGATGAACATGCCGTGGCCCCCGGGGCGGCCCGCACGGTGCGGGGTGCGCGGGGCGGGCTGGCCGGCGCCGCGGTCCGTGACCTCGATGCGCAGCACCTTGTGGGCCGACGAGTCGCCGAAGAAGAGCGCCAGCTCGTCCGGGCCCTCGGCGTGCAGGCACGCGTTGGTGACCAGCTCGGAGACGACCAGCAGCACGTCCTCCGCGGCGGCGCGCCGGTCCGCGCTCGCAGCGGGCAGCCAGCCCCAGGCGTGCAACGCGTCCCGGGTGAAGTCGCGGGCGAGCGGCACGATTCCGCTCGCGCCATGGAGGCTCAGCCTGCGGACCTGGCGGTCCCCGGCGGCCGGCACGTCGCCGGGCTCGGGGCCGTGGTCGCCCGGCGAGTAAGGCCGGGTGGTGCTCATCAGCACTTCACCTCACCGATTCACCAATTCAGCTTCAGGATTCAGGGTTCAGGGTTCGCGGGCGGGGGTCCGGGTCCTGTTGTCTTCGAGTGTCGCGCGTCGTCGGGTCCTGGGTCTTGCTCGGGGTGTCTCCTGCCCGGGCGAACGCCGGGAACACCCACTTGTTCGGGTCAGGCCTTGTGACGCTGGTAACGCGGCGATCACGCGAAGACAACTGGAGCGTAACTTCTGCTGGTCGCCACTGTCCGCGATCGGGCGGATCCGGTCAGTCGCCGGACGCTTCGGCCGCCAGGGCCGCCTCCAGGGATTCATGCACCGTAAAAACGGCCTCCGCGCCGGTGATCTCGAAGACTCGGGCCACCACCGGCAGCATCCCGGCCAGATGGACACCGCCCCCGGCCGCCTCGGCCTTGAGGCGGGCTCCGAGGAGCACGTTCAGCCCCGTCGAGTCGCAGAACTCGAGGCGCGAACAGTCGATGACCAGCCGCGACAGCCCATCGGCGAGACATTGCTCAAGGGGTTCGCGCAGCAGATCGGCGGTGTGGTGATCCAGCTCACCCGCCGGGGTCACGACGGCACTCGAGCCCTCTTGTCGCACCTCGACCAGAAGCCGGCCCCGAGCCGCGCTGCCGACTGTCCCGCGGTCCATGACGTCTCTCTCTCGCTGCCTTCGACGTGCCGGTTGACGCCCTCGAACACTACGCCTTCTGTACGCCCCCCGGTACCCGAACAACCCCTAGGAATCGGACAATTCAGCACAGAGCGCACTTGCGGCTCAGTGAGGAAAGCGGGTAGGCCTAGTAAGGACAGAAATCGACACGGCCGGCTTTGGAGGCGCCGCACACCGCAGTGCACGTATTGGCATCGGCAGCCATATGCCGAGAACGATGGAGGACATCATGTCACCCCGGCTCGACGAATCGCGTACTGACCAGGCGACGTCGACACTCCCCCCGGAACCCCGATCCCCCCGCACGGAGGTCGAGCAGCCCGCGTCCGACACCCTCGAAGGACTTGAGGGCCTGCCGGAGATCCCCCCGTACGACGAGGTGGGACCGCTCGACGCACGAGCTCTCTCCAAGACCCTCTTCGAGCGCCTCGAATCGCTTGAAGAAGGCACGCACGAGTATTCCTACGTCCGCAACACGCTGGTCGAACTCAACCTCGCCCTGGTGAAGTTCGCCGCGTCCCGGTTCCGCTCCCGCAGCGAGCCGATGGAGGACATCATCCAGGTCGGCACCATCGGCCTGATCAAGGCGATCGACCGGTTCGAACTGAGCCGGGGCGTCGAGTTCCCGACGTTCGCGATGCCGACCATCGTCGGCGAGATCAAGCGCTTCTTCCGTGACACCTCCTGGTCGGTGCGCGTACCGCGGCGCCTGCAGGAACTCCGTCTCGACCTCGCCAAGGCGGGCGACGAACTCGCCCAGCAGCTCGACCGCGCCCCCACGGTGGGCGAGCTCGCCGAACGCCTGGGCATCTCGAACGAGGAGGTCGTGGAGGGCATGGCGGCGTCCAACGCCTACACCGCCAGCTCCCTCGACGCCCAGCCCGAGGAGGACGACTCCGAGGGCGCGCTCGCGGACCGTATCGGCTACGAGGATCACGGCCTCGAAGGCATCGAGTACGTCGAGTCGCTGAAGCCGCTGATCGCCGAACTGCCGCCGCGGGACCGCAAGATCCTGTCGTTGCGCTTCGTCGCGGGCATGACCCAGTCCGAGATCGGCGACGAGCTGGGAATCTCGCAGATGCACGTGTCGCGGCTGTTGTCGCGCACGCTGGTGCGGCTGCGCAAGGGGCTGACGGTGGAGGAGTGAGCCCGCCCCTCGGCCCCTTACCGTTCCCAGCACGCACGGGCCCGCCTCCCTGATCCCCGGGAGGCGGGCCCGTGCGCGTCGTGACCCGGGTCACCCCCGGCGCCGTGTCACAGGATCCGGGGCTCGCTCGTCATGGGGGCGAGACGCTGAAGTGATCAGCTCCCAGGGAGGCCGAGATGAAGGTTGTAGTGGTGGGCGCCGGATACGCGGGGACGACCGCGGCGAACCGGCTGGCCAAGAAGGTCGCGGGTGCCGAGATCACCGTGGTCAACCCGCGCGCCGACTTCGTGGAGCGGGTGCGGCTGCACCAGCAGCTCGCCGGCACGGGTGAGGCCGCGACGCCGCTCACCGGGATGCTGCGGGACGGCATCACCGTCCGGGTCGGCTCGGTCGACAAGATCGGCGACGGGACGCTGGCCCTCGCGGACGGCGACAGCCTGGACTTCGACTACGCCGTCCTCGCCGTGGGCAGCACGGTGCGGCCCCTGCCGGGAACGGTGCCGGTGGGCACCTGGGAGGGCGCCCAGCGGGCCCGCACGGCGCTCGCCGCGCTTCCCGCGGGCGCCACGGTGACCGTGGTCGGGGGCGGGGCGACGGGGACCGAGACGGCCGCCGAGGTGGCCGAGGCCCGCTCCGACCTGCGGGTACGCGTCGTCGGCACGGACGTCGCGGGCAATCTCTCCGGCGCCGCGCGCACCCGGATGCTGACCGGTCTGGCGGGCCTCGGCGTCGACGTCGTGACCGGCGCCGTCGCGGAGGTGGACGAGTCCGACGGCACCGTGCGCCTCGCGTCGGGCACGGAGCTGGCCTCCGACCTCACGCTGTGGGCGATCGTGTCGGGCGTCCCGGACCTCGCGGCCCGCAGCGGCCTCGACGTCGCCGAGGACGGCCGCGCGCTCGTGGACCCCTACCTGCGCAGCGTCAGCGACGAGCGGATCTTCGTCGTCGGCGACGTCGCCGCCGTGCCCGGCGCCCGCTTCGGCTGCCAGAGCGCGGGCCCGCAGGGCAAGCACGCCGCCGACGTCCTCGCCCGCCTGACCGCCGGCCGCGAGCCCGCCCCGTACCCGCTGCGCTACGTCTCCCGGGCCCTGAGCATCGGCCGCAAGGACGCGGTGATCCAGTTCACCCACTTCGACGACAGCCTCCGCACGGCGTACGTCACCGGCCGCACCGGCACCCTGATCAAGGAACTGGCCTGCCGCGGCGGCAAGTTCGGGGCGCGCACGGGCATCACGGGGTGACGGGGCGCGGCCCGCTCGCCGGAGCCCTCGCTCAGCCCGCGACCACCTGCCCGGAGCGCCACACGCGCGACACCAGCGGCACCCCCGGCCGGTACGCCAGGTGGACGTGGCTCGGCGCGTCCAGGAGTGCGATGTCGGCCCGTGCGCCCGGTGACAGGTGGCCGACGTCCGTGCGGCGCAGGGCCTGTGCTCCGCCCGCCGTCGCCGACCAGAGGGCCTCGTCCGGGGTCATGCCCATGTCCCGTACGGCGAGGGCGATGCAGAAGGGGACCGAGGACGTGAAGGACGAGCCGGGGTTGCAGTCCGTCGAGAGCGCCACCGTGACGCCCGCGTCCAGGAGGCGGCGGGCGTCCGGCCACTCGGCGCGGGTGGAGAACTCGGCGCCGGGCAGGAGGGTCGCCACGGTGTTGCCGTTCGCCAGCGCGTCGACGTCGGCGTCCGTGAGGTGGGTGCAGTGGTCGGCCGACGCCGCGTCCAGTTCCACGGCGAGCTGGACCCCGGGGCCGTAGCTGAGCTGGTTCGCGTGGATGCGCGGGTGCAGGCCCTTCGCCCTGCCCGCCGTCAGGATCGCCCGCGCCTGGTCGCCGTCGAAGGCGCCCTTCTCGCAGAACACGTCGATCCAGCGGGCGTGCGGGGCGCAGGCGTCCAGCATCTCGCCCGTGACGAGGTCCACGTAGGCCGCCGGGTCCTCGGCGTAGTCCGGCGAGACGATGTGTGCGCCCAGGTACGTGACCTCGTCCGTGTGGGCCGCCGCGATGCGCAGCGCCCGTTCCTCGTCGGCCGTCGTCAGGCCGTAGCCGGACTTCGTCTCGAAGGTCGTGGTGCCCTGGCGGAGGGCTTCCGCCAGGTAGTGGGTGAGGTTCGCCGCCAGCTCGGCGTCCGTGGCCGACCTGGTCGCGGCGACCGTCGTGCGGATGCCGCCCGCGCGGTAGCTCTGGCCGGACATGCGGGCGTTGAACTCGGCGGTGCGGTCGCCCGCGAAGACCAGGTGTGAGTGGGAGTCGACGAAGCCGGGGATCACGGCGCGGCCGGCGGCGTCGTACGTCGTGTCCGTCGCCGGGGCCTTGGCCGTGGGGCCCGCCCAGGCGATCTTGTCGCCCTCGATCACGAGGGCGGCGTTCTCGATCTGGCCGAGGGGGCCTTCGGCGAGGTCGGGGTTGTTGGTGACCAGGGTGCCGATGTTGGTGATGGCCGTGGTCGTACTGGGCTCCGTCATGGGCCTCTCCGTGGGGGTGGGTCGGGTCGGGTTGCTTGTCGGCTGCGGGCCGGTAGGGGCTGGTCGCGCAGTTCCCCGCGCCCCTGAGAGGCGCGCCCTTCGGGCGGCCTCTCCCCGGTGGGGAAGGCTGCGCGTCAGCGCATGCCTTCAGGGGCGCGGGGCTGTGTCATCAGCGGCTCCGCCGCGGGGCGCGACCAGCCCCCACGCACCCGCACTCGCCCACCCGAACCGGCGGGACGCCTAGTGCAGGGACGTGATCGCCTTCGTCAGGGACTGGGCCACGTCGCCGAGCGTCACGTGGGAGCCGTCGCGGACGATCACGCGGCCGCCCGCCACCACGTGCGTCACGTCGCACGCGCCCGCCGCGAACACCGCCGTCTCCGCGCCCAGGCGCGGCAACGCGCCCGCCGTGCGGACCGAGTCGAGGGTGAGGGTGACCAGGTCGGCCGTCGCGCCCGGTTCCAGGACGCCCGCGTCGTCCCAGCCGAGGGCCGCGTGGCCGTCGGCGGACGCCGCGCGCAGCAGGGCCGCCGCCGTCCAGTGGCCACGGGTACGCGACCGCAGCCGCTCGTTCAGTTCCATCGCGCGCGCCTCCTCGAAGAGGTCGATCACGGCGTGGCTGTCGGAGCCGAGGGAGAGCGGGGAGCCCGCCTTCTGGAGGGCCACGGCCGGGCCGATGCCGTCGGCCAGGTCGCGTTCCGTCGTCGGGCACATGCAGGTGCCGGTGCCCGAGCCGCCGATGAGGGCGATGTCCCGGTCCGTGAGGTGGGTGTTGTGGACGCCGGTGGTGCGTGCGCCCAGCACCCCGTTGTCCGCGAGGAGCTGCGTGGGGGTGCAGCCGTGGGCGGCCTGGCACGCGTCGTTCTCCGCGGTCTGCTCGGAGAGGTGCACGTGGAGCGGGGCGCGCCGGTCCGAGGCCCATTCCGCGACGGTGGAGAGCTGGTCCGCGGGGACCGCCCGGACCGAGTGGATCGCCGCGCCGATCCGCACCCCGGGCCGCTCCTTCAGCAGGGCCGCACGCTCGGCCCAGGCCTGCGCCGTGCCGTCGCTGAACCGCTGCTGGTGCCGGTCGGGCGCCTTGCCGAAGCCCGACGAGAGGTAGGCCGTGTCGAGGAGCGTGATGCGGATGCCGGCTTCGTCGGCCGCCGCGATCAGCGCCTCGCCCATCGCGTTCGGGTCGGCGTACGGGGTGCCGCCCGGGGCGTGGTGGAGGTAGTGGAACTCCCCCACCGCGGTGATGCCGGCCAGTGCCATCTCCGCGTACACCGCCCGGGCCAGCGCGTGGTACGTGTCCGGGGTCAGCCGGTCGGCCACCCCGTACATGACCTCGCGCCAGGTCCAGAACGTGCCCGAGCCGACCTGCACCGTCGAGCGCAGCGCGCGGTGGAAGGCGTGCGAGTGGGCGTTGGCGAGGCCGGGGAGGGTGAGGCCGCGCAGCACCGTGGCGCCGGGCGGCGGGGTCTCGACCCCCTTGCGCACGGTGGTGATGCGGCCGTCGGCGACCTCCACCAGCACGCCAGGCTCCACCGTCGGGTCGAGCCAGGCGTGTTCGAGCCAGTACCGCGTCGTCTGCGTCACGTGCAGGCCAGTCCTTCCAGTACGTCGGCCAGGGCGTGCACACCTGCCAGGCAGTCGTCCTCGGCGGCGGACTCCGCCGGGGAGTGCGAGACGCCCGTGGGGTTGCGTACGAACAGCATGGCGGTGGGGATCGACGACGCCAGGATTCCCGCGTCGTGTCCCGCGCCCGTGCCGAGCACCGGCACCTTCAGCTCCTGGTCCGTGCCCAGGATCCTGGCCAGCTCGTCGCGCAGGGCGTGGTCGAACTCCACGACCGGCGTGAACGACTCGCGGGTCAGCGACACCTCGATGCCGTGCTCGTCCGCGTAGGCGCGGGCCGCCTTCTCGATCGCCGTGACCGTGTCGTCGAGGGCCTGCTGGTCCGCCGCCCGGGAGTCCAGCCATCCGCGTACGAGGGACGGGATGGCGTTGACTCCGTTCGGCTCCACCGCGATCTTGCCGAACGTGGCTACCGCGCCTGCGAGCCGGGCCTCGCGGCGGGCGGCCAGGACCGTCTCCGCGTAGCTGAGCATCGGGTCCCTGCGGTCCACCAGGCGGGTGGTGCCCGCGTGGTTGGCCTCGCCGCGGAAGTCGAAGCGCCAGCGGCCGTGCGGCCAGATGGAGCTGGCGATGCCGACCGCGTCGCCCGACAGGTCGAGCGCGCGGCCCTGCTCCACGTGGAGTTCGATGAACGCGCCGATGCGGGCGAGCCGGTCGTGGTCGGGGCCGATCGTCTCCGGGTCGTACCCGGCCCGCTCCATCGCCTGCGGGAGGCTCACCCCGTCGGCGTCCGTCAGCGCGTGCGCCTGCTCGGGGGTGAGGACGCCGGACGTGAGGCGGGAGCCCACGCAGGCCAGGCCGAAGCGGGCGCCTTCCTCGTCGCCGAAGTTGGTGATCGCGAGCGGCTTGGTGAACTCCGCTCCCCTGTGGCGGAGTTCGTCCAGGGCGGCGAACGAGGAGACGACGCCGAGGGGGCCGTCGAAGGCGCCGCCGTCGGGGACGGAGTCCAGGTGGGAGCCGGTCACGACAGCGTCCCCGGCGTCCGGGTCGCCGAGCCAGGCCCACTGGTTGCCGTTGCGGTCCAGCTCGTAGGTCAGGCCGCGGGACTCGGCCTGCGCCCGGAACCAGGCGCGGCAGTCGGCGTCCGCCGCGGTCCAGGCGTAGCGCCGGTAGCCGCCGCTGTCCCGGTTCCGGCCGATGGGGCGCAGATCGCGCCACATCTCCAGGAACCCGGCACCGGCGGCACCCGTGGACGCGGTCACTCGCCCTCCCGCATCGGCACCCGCACGCCGCGCTCGGCCGCGACCTCGGCCGCGTGCTCGTAGCCCGCGTCGACGTGGCGGATGACGCCCATCGCCGGGTCGTTGGTGAGGACGCGCTCGATCTTCTGGGCGGCGAGGTCGGTGCCGTCGGCGACGCAGACCTGGCCGGCGTGGATGGAGCGGCCCATGCCGACGCCGCCGCCGTGGTGGAGGGAGACCCAGGAGGCACCCGAAGCGGTGTTGACCAGCGCGTTCAGGAGCGGCCAGTCGGCGATCGCGTCGGAGCCGTCCTTCATGGCCTCGGTCTCGCGGTACGGGGAGGCCACCGAACCCGAGTCGAGGTGGTCGCGGCCGATGGCGACGGGAGCGGACAGTTCGCCGCTGGCCACCATCTCGTTGAACTTGAGGCCCGCCAGGTGGCGTTCGCCGTAGCCGAGCCAGCAGATGCGTGCCGGGAGGCCCTCGAAGGAGATGCGCTCGGCGGCCATGTCGAGCCAGCGGTGCAGGTGCTTGTTCTCGGGGAACAGCTCCTTGATCGCGGCGTCGGTCCTGCGGATGTCCTCCGGGTCGCCGGACAGGGCGGCCCAGCGGAACGGGCCGAGGCCCTCCTCGAACAGGGGGCGGATGTGCGCCGGGACGAAGCCGGGGAAGTCGAAGGCGCGCTCGCAGCCGGCCTTGCGGGCCTCGTCGCGGATCGAGTTGCCGTAGTCGAAGACCTCGGCGCCCTTGTCGAGGAAGCCGACCATCGCCTCGACGTGCAGGCGCATCGAGTGCCGGGCCTTGTCGGTGAAGCCGGCCGGGTCCGCCTCGCGCTCCTTGTCCCAGTCCTCGACGGAGATGCCGACGGGGAGGTAGGCGAGCGGGTCGTGGGCCGAGGTCTGGTCCGTGACGATGTCGATCGGGGCGTCGCGGCGCAGCAGTTCGGGGAAGACCTCGGCCGCGTTGCCGACGACGCCGATGGACAGGCCGCGGCGCTCGTCGCGGGCCTGGACCGCCAGCTCCAGGGCGTGGTCGAGGTTGTCGGCCTTGACGTCGAGGTAGCGGGTGCCGATGCGGCGGTCGATGCGGGTCTCGTCGACGTCGACGCAGATCGCGACGCCCTCGTTCATGGTGACCGCGAGGGGCTGGGCGCCGCCCATGCCGCCGACGCCGGCGGTGAGGGTGATGGTGCCGGCCAGCGTGCCGTCGAACTTCTTGCGCGCGACCGCGCCGAAGGTCTCGTACGTGCCCTGGACGATGCCCTGCGAGCCGATGTAGATCCACGAACCGGCCGTCATCTGGCCGTACATGGTGAGGCCCTCGGCCTCCAGCTTGCGGAACTCCTCCCAGTTGGCCCAGTCGCCGACCAGGTTGGAGTTGGCGAGCAGCACGCGCGGCGCCCACTCGCTGGTGCGCAGCACGCCGACCGGCTTGCCGGACTGGACGAGGAGTGTCTCGTCCGACTTCAGCGTCTTCAGCGTGCGCACGATCGCGTCGAACGCCTCCCAGGACCGGGCCGCCTTGCCCGTGCCGCCGTAGACGACGAGCTTGTCGGGGTGCTCGGCGACCTCGGCGTCGAGGTTGTTCATGAGCATCCGCAGCGCGCCCTCCTGCTGCCACCCCAGGGTGTTGAGCTCGGTGCCGCGCGGGGCTCGTACGGGGCGGGGTCCTGACATCGGCGGCCTCCTGGGGTGCTCCATGTTGATGCGGATATTCACATCCTGACTTCCTGAATAGAGCTAGTCAATACATTCCCATGACAGCGGTTCGGGTGGTTGTCTGGACCACATGGCTGCCACGGACGCTTCCCCGCACCTCTCCACCCGCCGCGACCAGGCCGTACGGGCCGCCGTCGAGCAAGGACTCGTCGGCCCCTCGGCCCCCGTGGCCGGACTCCTCGACGTCACCGGCATCCGCGCCTCCGCGGCCGCCCTGCGCGCCGCCTTCGACGCGGTCGCCGCCCCCGGCACCGAGATCCTGCACACCTTCGCGGTGAAGGCGACGCCGCTCGTCCCGGTCCTGCGGCTGCTGCGCGAGGAGGGCATCGGGGTGGAGGTCGCCAGCCCCGGCGAGCTGGCCCTGGCCCGCGCCGCGGTGGTGCCGCCCACCCACACCGTCCTGGACTCCCCCGCCAAGACCTCCGCCGAACTGCGCGAGGCCCTCGCGCTCGGCATCGCCGTGAACGCGGACAACGCGCAGGAGCTGGCCCGCCTCGACGCCCTCGTGAGCTCCGCGCCCACCCGCTCCCCGCTCGGCGTCCGCGTGAACCCGCAGATCGGCGCCGGGTCGATCGGCGCCCTGTCGACCGCGACCGCCACCTCCAAGTTCGGTGTCGCCCTGCGCGACGAGGGGGCGCGGGCCTGGCTCGTGCGGACGTACCTGGACCGGCCGTGGCTGACCCGGCTGCACACGCACTCCGGGTCGCAGGGCGTGCCCCTGGAGCTGATGGCCGAGGGCGTGCGCACGACGTACGAACTCGCCGAGGAGATCAACGCGGCGGCCGGCCGGCAGCAGATCGACACGCTCGACATCGGCGGCGGCCTGCCCGTCAACTTCGCCTCCGACGAGGAGACCCCCACGCACGCGGCGTACGCGCAGCTGCTCGCCGAGACCGTGCCGGGCCTCTTCGACGGGCGGTACGGCATCGTCACCGAGTTCGGCCGCTCGCTGCTCGCCAAGCACGGCACGCTGCTCGCCCTCGTCGAGTACGCGAAGGAGAGCGGCGGCCGCCCGATCGCCGTGACCCACGCGGGCGTCCAGGTCGCCACCAGGACCGTGTACGCGCCCGGGTCGTGGCCGCTGCGGATCGCCGCGTACGACGCGAAGGGGCTGCCGAAGACCGGGCCCGCCGTCGCCCAGGACGTGGCGGGTCCGGCCTGCTTCGCGGGTGACCTGCTCGCCGAGAACCACCCGCTGCCGCTCCTGGAGGCGGGCGACTACGCCGCCGCGCTCGACACCGGCGCGTACTACTTCGCGCAGCACTACTCGTACAACTCGCTGGCCAGGCCGGGCGTCTACGGCTTCGTGGCGGACGCCGACGGCGGGGTGCGGTTCGCGACCGCGCGCGAGCCGCAGACGGTCGAGGAGATCGTGGCCGAGTCCGGCGGCGGCCTGCGGCGGGGCCTGCGCGACCTCTGAGATTGCTCAACTCGCGCATCCGTGACGTGCGTCACGGGCATGCGTCCCCTTCCAGGCATCCACCTCGGGGGAGGCACCCGTGACGACGTCGTCCACGCCCACGTCCACCACACCGCCACCGTCCGGCGACGGCACGCTGCACCGCGCCATCGGCCCCAAGCTGCTGATCCTCTTCGTGATCGGCGACATCCTCGGCACCGGGATCTACGCGACCACCGGAAAGGTCGCGGGGAAGGTCGGCGGCGCCCTGTGGCTGCCGTTCGTGATCGGGTTCGTGGTGGCGATCCTGACCGCGGCCTCGTACGTCGAACTCGTCGGCAAGTACCCGAAGGCGGCCGGGGCGGCGCTGTACACGCAGAAGGCGTTCAAGGTCCCCTTCCTGACCTTCATCATCGCGTTCATGGTGATGTGCTCGGGCCTGTCGTCGGCGAGCGCCGCCGCCCGCGCGTTCAGCGGCGACTACCTCGGCGAGCTGACGAACGACGCGCTGCCGCCGACGCTCGTCGCCATCCTGTTCGTCCTCGCGCTCGCCGCCCTCAACCTGCGGGGCGTGAGCGAGTCCGTGAAGGCGAACGTCGTGCTGACGATGGTCGAGCTGACCGGGCTGCTGATCATCCTCACCATCGGCGCGTACGCGGTGCTGACCGGCGAGGGAGAACCGTCGCGGCTCACCGAGTTCGAGGCGAGCGGGAGCGGATTCGCCCTGATGACCGGGGTGTTGGGGGCGACGGCGCTCGGGTTCTTCGCGTTCGTCGGCTTCGAGGACTCGGTCAACATGGCGGAGGAGACCAAGGATCCGACGCGCACCTTCCCGCGCGCGATCTTCATCGGCGTCGCGGTGACCGGGACCATCTACGTCCTCGTCGCCCTCGTGTCGTCGCTGCTCGTCGACCACACGACGCTGGAGTCGTCGAGCGGACCGCTGCTGGAGGTCGTGAAGGCCGGCGGGCTGGACTTCCCGCACAAGCTCTTCGCGCTCATCGCCCTGTTCGCGGTCACCAACTCGGCGCTCATCAACATCATGATGGCCTCGCGGCTCTGCTACGGCATGGCCAACGAGCGGATCCTGCCACGCGCCATGGGCCGGGTGCTGCCCGCCCGCCGCACCCCCGTCGTCGGCATCGTCTTCGTGTCGCTGCTCGCGATCGGCCTGGTGTCGACCGGCGAGATCGAGGGGCTCGGCGACACCACGGCCTTCCTGCTGCTGTGCGTCTTCGCCGTCGTCAACGTCGCGGTGCTCGTGCTGCGCAAGGACCGGGTGGAGCACCGGCACTTCCGTACGCCGACCGTGCTGCCGGTGCTCGGCGCCGTCACCGCGCTGATCCTGGCCAGCCCGCTCGCCGACCGGCCCGCCGAGGTCTACGTCAGGGCCGGGGTGCTCGTCGCCATCGGCATCGCTCTGTGGGCGGTGAACAAGCTGGTGATGAAGGCGCGCACGGAGGACTGAACACCCCGCACAGCCCACACCGACCGGCCCGAACAGCCGTGACTTTCGGGCCGGTTGGCGGATTCTAGTCCTCGGTACGCATGTTCCATCGGAAAATGCCAGAACCCTCACCAGGTCACCGAACCGTGCGTAGCGTCGCGCTCACACACACCAGAAATACACCGACGTGGCGACGAAGTGGGGGGTTTCAGGCGTGCCCGGAATCGACGAGTGCCTGCTCGAGGTCATGCGGCTGCCGGGGGCCCGCGGTGCCGCGGTCGTCGACTGGACCAGTGGACTCGCCCTGGGCACCGTCGGCGAGTCGCCGAACGGGGACCACGAGGCCACCGCCGCCGAGGCCGCCGAGCTCGCCCGGCTCGCCGCCGAGCACCGGGCCTTCGCGCCCGCGGACGGCAGCGACTGGACCGAGGGCTCCGCCGGCGACAAGGCGCCGCCCGTCGAGGACGTCATGGTGACGAACCGGGACGGCTATCACGTCCTGCGGTTCGTCCGGACCAGCTTCGACAGCAGCGTCTTCCTGTACCTGTGGCTGGACCGCGGAGAGGGCAATCTCGCCCTCGCCCGGCTGCGGCTGTCCGATCTGGCGGACCGGCTGATCCTGGGATGACCTCCGCCCCCGCCCCGACGGGCGTCTCGCCGATGCTCAGCCGCCTGGCGGCCGAGCAGGCGACCGGCGCGCTGATCCGGGAGCACGGCACCCTCTACCTGGAGGACGGCCACATCGTGCACGCGGAGTCCCCGGCGACGCCCGGCATCGACGTGCTGCTCACCGCGGGCGGCGCCGTCCAGGCCGAGGGCTGGTGGGAGGCGGTCGACCAGGCGGGGGCCAGGCAGCGCGTCGGGCGGTATCTCGTCGAGCGCGGCCGGCTGACCGACGGGGCGCTCGAACTGTGCCACCTGGGCGCCCTGTTCGACGCCGCCTACTTCACGCTCGCCCCGACCAGCGGCCCGACCCGCTTCCGGTACGGGGTCTCGCACTGGTTCGGCACCGTGCGCCCGGTGCCGGTGGCCGCCGTCGAGCGGGAGACGCTGCGCCGGCGCGAGCTGCTGCAGCGGATCTGGCCCGAGCCGGACACCGACACGGCGTCGCTGACCCTGGGGCCCGACCCGGACAGGCCGGTGCCCGCGCGCCGGCGCCGCGTCCTGGACCTGGTCGACGGGGCGCGCACCGCGTCCCAGATCGCCACCGCCCTGGGCAGGCCCGCCTTTCACACCCTGGTCGACCTGCGGCGGCTCGCCGCGGGCGGCCTGGTGGCCGCCGTCCCGCCACCCCCGGCGGCGACCACGCCCGTGCCCGAATGGGTCGCGCACAGCAGCGTCGAGGACCCCGACGTGGCCCTGCTGCGCCGGCTGCGCGCCGCGCTGGAGGCCCTGTGAAGCGCCTCCGCCGCACCGGACGAGCCGGCACCGAAGCTTCCGGAACTCCCGAAAGGAGACCGCCGATGGCCGACGAGGCCGAAGTCCTCGGCGAACTACAGAGGTTGAGAGTCCGGGTGCCCCAGGTCACCGGGGCACTCGCGGCCAGCGTCGACGGACTCGTGCTCGCCCAGGACACCCCCGGCGTCGAACCGGAGGGCGTGGCGGCCCTGACCGCGGCGGCGCTCGGCGTCGCCCAGCGGCTCGCGGACGCCACCGCCCAGGGTGCCTTCCGGGAACTCCTGGTGCGCGGCACGGACGGCTACGTCGCGACGTACGCGGCAGGGGACACGGCCGTCCTCACGCTGCTCGCGGAGGACCGGGTCAATGTCGGCCGGCTCCATCTGGAGGGGCGCCGGGCCGGCACCCGGATCGGCGAGCTCGTCGACGCGGCGCCCCCCGAACCGCCCGAGCCGGTCGTGCGCACCCGCGGCCGGGCCCGCGCCCGCACCACCCCGAACCCGGAGGGCGAACTGCCCGTCCGCACCCCCCGGTCCAAGCTCCCGGAAACCAACCTGCAGCCCCGAACCGCCCGTTGACCCGACGGCAGCACCACGGAATCACGGACAGCAACAGAGGCACCACCGGAAACAGCGACAACAGCGACAACAGCAGCAACTGGAAAGGAAGCCACCATGGCCAACACCGAGACCGCTCTCAAGGACGCCCTCGCCTCCATCGAAGGAGCCTCCGCCGCCGCCCTCGTCGACTACACGAGCGGGATGGCGCTCGGCACGATCGGCGGCTCCAAGAGCTTCGACCTGGAGGTCGCGGCCGCCGGCAACACCGATGTGGTCCGCTCCAAACTGCGCACCATGGAGCACCTCGGCCTGAAGGACGAGATCGAGGACATCCTGATCACGCTCGGCACGCAGTACCACCTGATCCGGCTGCTCAAGGGCCGGGGCGGCAACGGCCTCTTCCTCTACCTGGTGCTGGACAACCAGCGCGCCAACCTGGCGATGGCCCGCCACCAGCTGAAGAAGATCGAGGCCGAACTGGAGGTCTGAGCAGACCGCTCGTCCGCGGGGTTCAGCGGCGCCGCGCCCCACCGGGCGCGGCGTCGCCCGCGAGGGTCCCGGTCCGCCGGTACGCCTTGACCTGCTTGCCGACGGGCGCGCCCGCGCGGGAGCCGAGCCAGTCGACGCGCAGCCACAGCAGCGCGTCGTCGCTCCGCTCGCACCGCCCGAGCCACGCGGCCTTCAGCCACAGTCCGACACCCGCCCCGGCGACCGCCATGCCGCCCGCGGCGGGCACCGCGAAGGCGCTGCCGAGGGCCGCGAGGAACGCGAGGGCCAGCCACCAGCGGTGGCCGCGCCGCCAGTTCCGTACGGTGACGGCCCGGTCCTGGAGCACGTCGTGCTTCCCTGCGCGGGCCGCCGAGCCGGTGAGCGCGGTGTACCGCCCGCGCCTGCCGTACGCCACCGCCGCCACGGCCACGAGGAACAGCACGGCGCCCGCCAGGACACCGATCCGGCGTCCGGTGAATCCGCCGGGCAGCAGTCCGATCGCCGCCGCGAGCACTCCGAGCCACCACAGGGGTGCGGCTCCGGCGCGCACCACCACGGCGGTCCTGACCAGACCCTGCGCTCCGCGCGTCACCGTTGTCTCCCTCCGTAGGCCGTAGGCCGTAGACCGTCGGCTCGGCCGCCCGGGAGACTAGTGCGGGATTCTGAGTGATCCCTGAGGGTCTCGTGAGAGCCGTCTCACTCGGCCGCGGGCACGGTCGCCGCCCAGCTCCCGAGGAGCCGCAGCCGCTCCTCCGTCACGGACCCGGGCTCCGGCGTGTAGACGACGAGGGCCTGGTCGGGTTCGCCGGAGACGGTCAACGTCTCGTACGGCATGGTGAGTTCACCGGCCACGGGGTGCGTCATGCGCTTCGCCCCGTACGTCTTCTCCTTGACCTGGTGGTCCGCCCACAGCCGCCGGAAGTCCTCGCTGGCCAGCGACAACTCGCCGACCAGTGTGGCCAGTTGGGGGTCCTTCGGGTGCGGGCCCGCGTCGAGCCTGAGGTAGGCGACGGTCTCGGCGGCGACCGCCGGCCACTCGGGGTAGAGGTCGCGGGCCGCGGGGTTGAGGAAGACCTGGCGCGGCATGTTCCGCTCCTTGGGCGCCATCGCCGAGAAGCCGACGAGGGCGTCACCGAGCGCGTTCCAGGCGAGGACGTCCATCCGGCGGCCGAGCACGAACGCCGGCGCCTTGTCGATGGTGTCCAGGAGCAGCCTGAGGCCGGGCCGCACCCGCTGTCCCGCGGGGCGGGCGGGCGCCCTGCGCCGGGTCCGCGCCGGCCGGGCCACCGAACGCAGGTACGCGGTCTCGGTGTCGTCGAGGCGCAGGACGCGGGCGATCGCGTCGAGCACGGCGTCCGAGACGGACGGGCCGCGGCCCTGTTCGAGCCGGATGTAGTAGTCGACGCTGACACCCGCGAGCTGCGCCACCTCCTCGCGGCGCAGGCCCGGCACGCGGCGCCGCCCGTGCCCCGGCAGACCGACCTCGTCCGGCTGGATCCGGGCCCGCCGCGACCTGAGGAAGTCGCCTATGCCACCGATGCCGCCGCCGTCCCCGCTGTCCCCGTGCTCGTCCATGCCGTCGATCCTAGGCACCCGGCCCGGATCCATCCTGGTACTGCCGTACCCAGGAAAAGCTCTGCCCTGGGTGAGCGGCGCGGACCGTCGCAGGCTGGTGCCATGACTCAGACGACGTACAGCACGCTCACCGGCCGCACCGCACTGATCACCGGCGCCGCCAGCGGCATGGGCGAGGCCACCGCCCGGCTGCTCGCCGCGAACGGCGCCCGCGTCGCCCTGCTGGCCCGCCGCGCCGACCGCCTCACGGAACTCGCGGCGAAGATCGAGGCCGACGGCGGGCAGGCGCTCGCGGTGCCCACGGACATCACCGACCAGGCGTCGGTGGACGCGGCGGCCGAGCGGGTGCGCGCCGCGTACGGCCGGGTCGACCTGGTGGTGAACTCGGCGGGCGTGATGCTCCCGAACCCGGTCACGGACGGCCGGGCGGACGAGTGGCAGCGGATGCTCGACACGAACGTCGCGGGCGCCCTGCGCGTCATCCGCGCCGTCACCCCCGACCTGATCGCGACGGCGGCCGACGGCGGCACCGCCGACCTGGTCAACATCTCGTCGATCGGCGCGCACGTCCCGTTCCCGAACTACGCGGTGTACGGCGCCACGAAGGCGGCCCTGACGTACCTGTCGCAGTCGCTGCGCACGGAGCTGGGCCCGCGCGACGTGCGCGTCACCAACATCGAGCCGGGCCTGACCGACACGGAGCTGGGCTCCCACGTCGACAACGCGGAGCTCTCCGGCCAGCTGGACGGCATGTTCGAGGCGCTCATCGGCCTCTCGTCGGACGACGTCGCGGACCTCATCGCCTACACGACGAGCCGCCCCCGGCACGTGAACCTGCGCCAGGCGATCGTCCTGCCGACCCGGCAGGCGTGACTACTCCTCCCAGTCGGACGGCTCGGGGCGCCGGTCGCGCCGCCGGGGCCACAGGTGCCCGGCGTGCAGCGCGTTCACGCCCACGATCCCGCCCCAGGCGATCAGCAGTCCCGGCAGGTGCGCGTTGACCACGGCGATCGCGGAGAGCGGGATCGCGAGGACGAGCGAGACGATGGCGAAGCCGAAGCGTTCGCCCCAGTTGTCGCCGCCACCGCCGCCGCGGGGGCTCCGGCTGTCCCGGGCCACGACCATCTGGTGCTCGGCCAGCTGCCGGCGCACGCGCCGGTCCACGACCGAGTCGAGCCGCTGGTCGACCTTGTCGAGGAAGGAGTCCACGAGCGCGGACTCGTACTCCTCACCGAGCTCCCTGCGGGCATGCAGGGTGGCGTCGAGTTCCTTCTTCAGTTCGGCGTCACGTGCGCGTTCGCGGGCTTCCATACCGGTCAACGGTACGGACCGGGGGCGTCCCGGGCAGTGGGGCTAACCCCCCAATCACCGGTGGGCCGCGCCCCCGGCCACGAGCGGCCCCGCGGACTCCTCGGTGCCCAGGATCGTGGCGTCCGGTATGTGCGAGGTGTCCCGGCGGGCGAGCAGCCAGTACAGGACGGCGGGGACGACCAGGCCCACGATCCACGACACGTCCGCGCCGCCGAGCGGTTCGACGAGCGGCCCGGTGTAGAAGTGCGTGGCCAGGAACGGGAGTTGGGCGACGAGCCCGATGCCGTAGACGACGAGGGCGTCCCAGCGCCAGGCGCCGTAGCGGCCGTGCGGGTCGGCGAGCGCCGGGATGTCGTAGCGCTCGCGCGAGATCAGGTAGTAGTCGACGAGGTTGATCGCCGACCACGGCGTGAAGAACGTCAGCAGGAAGAGCAGGAAGTCCTTGAAGGAGGCCAGGAAGGAGTCCTTGCCCAGCAGGGCGACGGCCGTGCCGGCGACCATGATGATCGCGATGTAGACGGCCCGGCCGCGCTGCGACAGGACGCGCCGGCCGCGGAAGCCGCTGATGCCGGTCACCATCGACATGAAGCCGCCGTACGTGTTGAGCACGTTGATGGTGAGCTTGCCGAGCGCGATCACGAAGTAGAAGAAGGACGCGACGAGGCCCGCGCCGCCGAGCGAGACGACGTACCCGACCTGGTTGTCGAGGAACGCGCCGCCGCTGGACGCCGCGACCAGCACGCCGAACGTCATCGACCACTGCGACCCGATCGCCGACCCGGACAGCGTCCACCAGAACGTCGCCCTGGCGCTGGTGGACCGCGGCAGGTAGCGCGAGTAGTCGGCGACGTACGGCCCGAAGGCGAGCTGCCAGGAGGCGGAGAGCGAGACGGCGAGCAGGAACATCGGCAGCGAGAAGTGGGCGTCGCCCAGCAGGTCGCCGAGGTCGACGCGGTCGAGCAGCCGTACGCCCAGGTAGACGAAGGCCAGGGCGCAGATCACGCTCGCGACACGGCCCAGCACGTGGATCACGCGGTAGCCGAGCGCCGCGACCACGGCGGTGACGAGCGCGAAGACAACGATGCCGGTCGTGTCGTTCGTGTGGGTCAGCTCGGCCGTCGCCTGCCCGGCGAGCACGCTGCCGCTCGCGAAGAACCCGACGTACATGAGGATGACGAGGAGCAGCGGGACGACCGCGCCCTTCACTCCGAACTGGGCCCGGGACTGGATCATCTGGGGCAGTCCGAGCCGGGGGCCCTGTGCGGAGTGCAGGGCCATGACGGCGCCGCCGAGCAGGTTGCCGACCACGAGGCCGGCGAGGGACCAGACCACGTCGCCGCCGAAGACGACGGCGAGCGCGCCGGTGACGACGGCCGTGATCTGGAGGTTGGCGCCGAGCCAGAGCGTGAACTGGTTGAACGCGCGCCCGTGCCGTGCGCTGTCGGGGACGACGTCGATGGAGTGCTTCTCCACTACCGCTGCCATGGGACGGCCCTCTCTACTTCTTCTTGCTGAGCCCGTGCCGGCGGGCGTAGTCGTTCGCGACGTCCTCGGGGTCCTTCTTGTCCTTGTCGACGAGGCGGTTGAGCTCGGTGAGGTGCTCGGTCGTCAGGACGTTGCCGAGGCGGGCCAGCGCCTTGCGGACCGTGGAGTCGGCCTTGCGGTCGGCGATCAGCGGGACGATGTGCTGGCCGGGGACGAGGTTCTTGGGGTCGGTGAGGACGACCCAGTGGTTGGCGGCGATGTCGGTGTCGGTGGTGAACAGGTTCGCCACGTCGACGTCGCCCTTCTTCAGAGCGCCCTTCACCAACGGCCCGGAGGAGTCGAGCGACTTGAACTCCTTGAACTCGACGCCGTAGACGTCCTTCAGTCCGACCGCGCCGACCTGCCGCTTCTTGACCTCCGGCGCGGCGCCGATGACGAGCTTGCCGTCGTGCCTGGCGAGGTCCGCGAGGGACTTCAGCCCGTACTTCTCGGCGGTCTCGCGGGTGACGGCGAAGGCGTCGGAGTCCTCGGCCATGCCGTAGGGCAGGATCTGCAGGCCGGCGGGGAGCGCCAGGGCGAGGGCGTTCTGCATCGCGCCCTCCTCGGTGGCGGTCGCCTTGGCGTCGAGATAGTGAAGCAGCGCGCCCTGGTACTCGGGCAGCAGGTCGAGGTCGCCGCCCTTGAGCGCGGGGATGAGGATCTCGCGGGTGCCGAGGTTGGCCCGGACCGTCGTCCTGACGCCGGCCGCCTCCAGGACGGCCGCGTACAGGTACCCGAGGACCTGGTTCTCGGTGAAGTTGGCGGTGCCGATGGTGAGGCCGCCCTTGCTGGAGCCGCCGCCGGAGCCGCCGGAGCCCTGCCCGTCGAGCGAGGTGATGCCGCCGGAGCAGGCGGCGACGGCGGGTACGGCGGCCGCGGCGAAGAGGCCGCCGAGGAGGGTGCGTCGGTTCATCTGGGGTGCTCCTAGGCGGACTTGAGGGTGCTGGGGCGGTGGCGGAAGAGCAGGCGCTGCAGGCCGGAGAGGGCCAGGTCGAGGACGACGGCGACGAGCGCGACGAGGACGGCGCCGCCGAGCACCTGCACGAGGTCGCGCTGGGCGAGCCCGTCGAAGACGTAGCGGCCGAGCCCGCCGAAGGAGACGTACGCGGCGATCGTGGCGGTCGCGACGACCTGGATGAGGGCGAGCCGAAGCCCGGTCATGATCAGCGGCAGCGCGAGCGGCAGCTCGACCTGGAACAGCACCTGGTGGGCGCGCATCCCCTGGCCGCGCGCCGCGTCCTTCACCTCCGGGTCGACGGCGGTCATCCCGGCGTACGTGTTGGTGACGATGGACGGCACCGCGAGCGCGACGAGGGCGATGTAGACGGGCCACATCGACAGCCCGCTGGCCAGGAAGACCAGGACGACGAGGCCGACGGTGGGCAGGGCGCGGCCGAAGGAGGAGAGGTTGATGGCGAGGAAGGCGCCGCGGCCCGTGTGGCCGATGAGCAGTCCCACGGGCAGCGCGATCGCGGCGGCGATGAGCGTGGCGAGCAGCGAGTACTGGAGGTGCTCGGCGAGCCGCTGCGCGATGCCGTCGGCGCCGCCCCACTGGTCGCCGCTGACCAGCCACGCGCCCAGGTCCTTGAAGAGTTCGTACATGGCGGTCAGGCCTTCCGGGTCCGGGTGCGGGCCCACGGCGTCAGCAGCCGCTGGACGCCGACGAGCAGCGCGTCGGCGACGAGCGCGAGCAGGAGGGTGAGGACGACGCCGACGATGACCGGGGTCGGGAAGTTGCGCTGGAACCCGTCGGTGAACAGCTGCCCGAGCCCGCCGTCGCCGATGTACGTGGCCACGGAGACCAGGGAGATCGACATGACGGTCGCGATCCGTACGCCGGCCATGATCACCGGCAGCGCGAGCGGCAGTTCGACGGTGAGCAGGGTGCGCAGCGGCCGCGTCCCCATCGCCTTGGCCGCTTCCTTCGTCTTCTGCGGCACGGAGTCGAGTCCTTCGACGGTGTTCCGCAGGAGCACGACGAGGGTGTAGATCGTCAGGCCGATCACGGTGGTGGTGCGGGTGAGCCCGGAGACCGGCAGCAGCAGCACGAACACGGCGATGGACGGGATGGTGAACAGGACGTTCGACAGCCCGAGGAGGAATCCGCGCAGCGGCCGCACGCGGTGCGCGAGGACGGCCAGCGGCAGGGATATCAGCAGCCCGAGGAGGACTGCCGTCAGGGCCGCCTGGAGGTGGGAGACGGTGAGGGTGGCGAGGTCGTCCCGATGCGACCCGACCCATTCCCAGTCGAAGCTCATGCGACGCCACGCCCACTCTTGCCGTCGGCAGGGGCGTCGGCAGGGGCCGGCAGATCAAGCCCCTGCGGCGATTGAGCAGCGGGGTCCGGGGCGGAGCCCCGAGGCGTTGCCGCCGTGGGGGCGGAGGGCTCAGGTGCCGGTGCGCCGCCGTCGGGGCTGGTCGCGCCGTTCCCCGCGCCCCTGAGGTGGGCGTCTCCCGCCGCCGAATGGATGTCGGACCGGGACGACACCCCGGTCAGGACACCTTCCGCGTCGACCCGGGCCACCAGCCCCGACGGGGACGCGATCGACTCGTTCAGGGCCGAGAGCAGCGAGTCCGTATCGCGGAGGGGCCGCACGGGCACCTCCGCACCACCGGCACCGCCCCGCTCCCGCCACACGACCGGCTTGCGGGCACCGTCCAGCACCAGCTCCCAGGGCCCACCGTCCGGCGCCGCCCCCTGCTTCACGTCCACCAGCGCGGTCAGCGACAACAGCTTCAGCCCCCGCTCGGCCCCCAGGAAGTCCGCGACGAAGTCGTCCGCGGGCCGGGCGAGGAGTTCCGCGGGCGACGCGCACTGCACGAGGTGCCCGCCCGTACGGAACACGGCTATCCGGTCGCCGAGCCGCACCGCCTCGTCGATGTCGTGCGTGACGAAGACGATGGTCTTGTTCAACTCCCGCTGCAGGCGCAGCAGTTCGTCCTGGAGCTGAGTACGGACCACGGGGTCGACCGCACCGAACGGCTCGTCCATGAGGAGCACCGGCGGATCGGCGGCGAGTGCGCGGGCGACGCCGACGCGCTGCTGCTGTCCGCCGGAGAGCTGGTGCGGGTAGCGCCTGCCCATCTCCGGGGCGAGGCCGACGCGCTCCAGGAGGTCACCGGCGGCGGCGCGGGCCTTCTTGCGGCCCCAGCCGAGGAGCAGCGGCACGGTCGCGATGTTGTCGAGGACGGTGCGGTGCGGGAAGAGGCCGGCCTGCTGGATGACGTAGCCGATGGAGCGCCGCAGTTCGGCGGCGTCCTGCTCCAGGACGTTCCGGCCGCCGACCCGGATGGTGCCGGAGGTCGGGTCGACCATACGGTTGATCATGCGGAGGCTGGTCGTCTTGCCGCAGCCGGACGACCCGACGAAGACGGTCACACCCCCTTCGGGCATGTCGAGCGAGAGATCGTGAACCGCTGTCGTGC
Source organism: Streptomyces longispororuber (assembly GCF_024448165.1). Lineage (GTDB taxonomy): Bacteria > Actinomycetota > Actinomycetes > Streptomycetales > Streptomycetaceae > Streptomyces > Streptomyces longispororuber_A. Next base: position 30,770 of record NZ_JAMOLN010000016.1, on the reverse strand, counting down.
CGTTGGGGAATCGCTTGTGGACCGCTTCGAACTGAATCATGGAGCGCCTCTGGAGTCCTCTTGCCCGTCCTGCATATCGTCATGCAGAGTTCTTGGTGCGTGAATAACTTGTCAATGCCCCCGCGTAAATCACCCGTAAATCCGCGCCTGGCGGACCGAACTGTGAGACGCGGTCGTCCTTTTACGCCTGGTTAGAGGAGGAACAGCGCCTGATGTCCACGACGCCCCCGACGACTCCCCCGGTCGTCGTCCTCGACGGTCACGGCCTCCCGGTCTCCGACGTGGTCCGCCTCGCCGACGCGACCGCCCGCCCGGTGCCGGGCACCGACGCCATGAAGCGGGTCGAGGAGTCCTGGAACGCGGCCCGCGAGATCGCCGCGTGGGGCCGGGTCTACGGCCGCTCCACCGGCGTCGGCGCCAACCGCAGCGAGGACGTGCCCACCGAGGCCGCCGCCGACCACGGCCTGCGCCTGCTGCGCAGCCACGCGGGCGCGATCGGCGCCGAGCTGCCCGAGCGCGAGGTGCGCGCGATGCTCGCGGTCCGCGCGAACCAGCTGCTCGCGGGCGGCGCGGGCCTGCGCCCCAGCGTCGTGACGGCGCTGTGCGAGGCGCTGGAGAACGGCGCGCACCCGGCGGTCAACGAGCACGGCTCGGTCGGCACCGGCGACATCGCCCCGCTGGCCCAGATGGGCCTGGCGCTCGCGGGCGAACACCCCTGGCGCGGCAAGGGCACCGCTCCCGAGCCGCAGCCCCTCGACAACAACGACGCACTGGCCCTGATCTCGTCGAACGCGCTCACCCTCGGCCAGTCGGCGCTCGCCCTGCACGAACTGCGCACGCTCCTGACGGCCACTCAACTGGTCGCCGCGCTCAGCCTGTTGGCGGTGGACGGCTCGTACGAGGCGTACGCCCTGCCGGTCCACGAGGCGCGCCGGCACCGGGGCTCGTACGACGTGGCGGAGAGCATGCGCGCGACGCTCGGCGCCCCGGACCGCCCCACACCACCGCTCGGCCGCATCCAGGACCCGTACGGCTTCCGCTGCGTGCCGCAGATCCACGGCCCGGCGCACGACGCGGCGGACGCCCTGGAGGACGTGCTGACGGTCGAGATCAACGCGGCGGCGGAGAACCCGCTGATCTCACCCGCGGACATGGCCGCCTACCACCACGGCGGCTTCTACATGGCCCAACTGGCCCTGGCCCTGGACCACTTCCGCCTGTCCCTCACCCAGGTGGCCCGGCTCTCCACGTCCCGCCTGTCGACGCTGAACGAACCTGCGTACACCCGGCTGCGCCCGTTCCTCGCGGACGGCGAGCCGGCCTCGTCGGGCGTGATGATCCTGGAGTACGCGGCCGGCGCGGCCCTCGGGGACCTCCGCGCCTTCTCCGCCCCCGCGTCCCTCGGCCACGCGGTCCTCTCCCGCGGTGTCGAGGAGCAGGCCAGCTTCGCCTCGCTCGCGGCCCGCCAGACGCTGCGCGTCTGCACCGCCTACCGGCAGGTGGTGGGCTGCGAACTGGTGGCGGCCGTCCGGGCGTTGCGCCTGCGCGACCTGCACCCCGAGCCGTCGCTGCCGGTGGGCCGGGCGTTCGCGCTGGCGGCGGCCGAACTCGACCCGGACCCGGCGGACCGGCCGCTGACGGAGGACGTGGCACGGGCGGCCGCGCTGCTCGACCGGCTGGCCGAGTGAGGCGGCGCCACCCGCCACGGTCTCACAGCTTGCCGAACATCAGCCCTTTCCAGCCCCACCCGGACTGCAGGACCGCGTCGCGCACCGGCCGGCGCAGGTCCGAGGCGTCGTAGCGGAACGTCTCCGTGGCCTGGAGACGGCCGCTGTCACCGCGCTCGATGGTCCACTGGCGGGTCACGGTCCGGTCGGGGCCGCGCGAGTACTCCGTCGACATCTGGAGCCGCGGCGGGTTGCCGACCCACTGCAGCTCCCACTGCTCCTCCAGGGCCCGCACCTCGTGGTTCCCGACGTCGAGCCGCATCCGGATGCGGACGGCGTGGGTGACCTGCGTGCGGGAGAAGAACGTCTGCCAGGCCGGCTCCGCGAGCCGCCACTCGGCCACCAGGTCGGCCTCGTCGGCGCCGCCGTCGCGGATGACGTAGGGAACGTCGTCCGTGTTGAGGGCGAGCAGCGCGGCGCGCACCTCGTCGGGCGAGGCCGGTGCGACGCCGGTCTCGGGGCGCTTGGTCCCGGTCAGCTTGTCGAAGAGTCCCATGCGTTCAACCTATGCGACGTCGGTGTCCGGCCGGACGGTGCTCATGAACTCCTGGAAATCGCCCACCACCGCGGGGAACTGGGCGGCGGTGGCCGTCAGCACGAGCCGGGTCACCGCCCGCTTCGACGCGTCGGCCTCGTCCAGCATCGCCAGGTACACCTGCGACTGGACCAGCTCACGCGTCACGCCCCCGGCCAGTGCGGAGATCTCCAGGGTCTGGGTGAGCCCCGGGGAGCCGGGCGAGCCGACCTCCTGGCGGTCCACGACGTGGACGTCCGTGACGGCCGCGCGCAGCCGCTCCACCGACTCGTCGGCGATCTGCGCGAGCGTCGCCGTGTCGGGGCGGTACTCGCCGTCGATGGTGATGTTCGCCGTGAACCCGCTGTCGGGGAACGGGTGCACCGCGACGAACGCCGCGCCCGGGGCGCCCGCCGCGTCCGGTGCCGCGGCCTGCCAGCCTTCCGGCAGCTTGAACGTGATCGGCACGGGAAGGGTCGTGGACATCTCAGGTACTCCTCACTGCGGTGCTGTGACGGCCCGGGTCGGCATCCATCAGAACAGGCCGCCGATCGCATGCCCCAGCGAGCTCGCGCCATGCCCGATGCCGCTCACGATGTCGCCCGTGGTGTCGGCGATCTTCCCCGGGTCGACGGTGAACTCCATGCCGAGACCGCCGCCGACGATCGGCGACACACCGGCCTTGGCCTTGAAGTGCCAGGCCCCGTTCTGGTCCTTGCCGAAGTCCAGGTTGGCCTCGGCACCGGGCCCCGCGTAGCCCTCGGCGGTGACACCGACGCCGATGCCGCCGAGGTCGGCGCCGCCCGCGACCTCGCCCTTGGCACCGGCGAACGCGCCGGCCCCGGCGTGGAAGCCTTCCTTGCCGACGTTGATCCCGGCCTCCGCCTCGGCGCCCGCCTTGCCCTCGGCCCGCCCGTAGACGCCGACGGGGCCCGCGTAGGCGCTGCCCTGGGCCGAGGCCGCACCGCCGGCGAAGGCACCGGCCTCGGCGTTGAGCCCCTCGTTGGTGATGCCCGCGCCGATGTTGGCCTTGGCCCCGGCGAACGCCTCGGCCTCACCGGCCAGCTTGAACGGGCCGTTGGTGAGCGAGCCCTCCGCCGACGCCTTGCCGAGGTAGGCGTGCGCCTCGGCCTCGCCGAGCTTGCCGCCGCCGACGTCCGGGCCCTTGGCCTCGGCTCCGGCCTCGGGACCGGAGGCCTCGGCCTCGCCCTCGGAGACCCAACCGCCGTCCTTCTTCTCGGACTTGGGTTCCGGCTTGCCCGCCGTCTTCAGGTCGCCGTCGGCGTGCGCGTTGAACCCGCCGAAGCCGAGGCCGTCCGTGTTCACGTCGCTGGAGGCCCGGGACAGGGCGCGCTTCACGCTCTGGTCGCAGTCGTCGACGGCCTGGACGGCCTTGGCGATGGCGTCGGACCAGTCCTTGGCCTTCTGGTTGGCGTCGGCGACAAGCTTCGGATAGTCGGGGTCGTGGTGGAGCGCGAACTTCTCGTCCTGCGACATCTTGTCGAAGCCGACGTAGGTCGCCTTGCCGGACGAGTCGACCTTGTAGTCCTTCTTCTCCGCGTCCTCGACGAGGTCCTTGACCGCCTTCTGCAGCCGGACCAGATCGGTGTGCGCGTCGGTGAGCAGGCTCGCGACGGCGTGCGCCTCCGCCTTCGCGGCGCCGTACTCGAAGGCGGTGGCGGAGGCGTTCTGCTGCTGGGCGCCGTAGGCGAGGCCCTGCCAGTTGCCGTTGCCGAGCACGCCCTGGACGTTCTTCTCGTAGTCCGTCTGCAGCTCGCCGAAGCGGTCGCCCATCTTCTTCCACGCCGTGGAGACGTCCACGAAGGAGGAGAGATCGGCCGTCATCACGTCCTGGTACGTCAGTGCCATCGCCGGACCCCCGTCACATTCCGTCGAAGCTGCTGGGCGGACGGATGCCGTTGACCTGGCTCTGGACGCCGAGGTCGGTGCCCTGGAACAGGTTCTTCGTGCCGTGCAGCGCGCTCAGCTCCGTCTGCAGCCGGCCGAGCAGCCGGTTCGCCGACCCCTGCCAGGACACCAGCGCGTCCGACAGGCCCTGGTCGCTGGCCCAGCCGGAGAGGCCCTTGAGCCCGGTGTCCTGCTTCATCAGCGGACTGTTCGGCGCCACGGGGCCGATGAAGGGCGGCTTGACGGCCCCGCCGCCCGCCGCCATGTTCCCGGCCGACTTCGTGTGCGGGAGGAGCTCCTCCTCCAGGTACTTGGCGGCCTTCTTCTTGTCGGCGGGCGAACTGGCCAGCGTCTGGCCGTCGCTCCCCGGTCCCCCGTTGCCCACGGGCGCTCCCCCTTGCACATCCGTTGCCTGACGGATAGGCACACTACCGTTGCCCCATCGCGGCGGAACCCCTGGCGCCGGTCCCCTGCTCTGAATAAGCTCATACACGCAGCAGCCGCACTGAATGGACCGCAGGGGAACGGGGAGAGATGAACGACCACACGGACCGCGCCGCGCTCGGTCAGGGCCCCGCCGCCCGGCTCCAGCACCTCTTCGAGGGCCACCGGCTCACGCCCACCCAGCGCCGGATCGCGCACTGCATGGTGCGCCGCGCGGCCGACGTGCCGTTCCTGTCGTCGGTGGAGCTGGCGGATCTGGCCGGGGTCAGCCAGCCGTCCGTGACCCGGTTCGCCGTCGCCCTCGGCTTCGACGGCTATCCGGCGCTGCGCAAGCACCTGCGCGAGGTCGCCCCCGCCGAGCGGACGGCGGCCACCGAGGCCAACGAGTACCAGCAGGCCGTCGAGGCCGAGATCGCCAATCTGCGCCACCTGGCGGAGCTGCTCGCCGACCCGTCCCCGGTCGAGCGGGCGGGCCGGCTGCTCGCCGCGTCCCGGCCGCTGCCGGTGCTCGGGCTGCGCGCCGCGGCCTCACAGGCGTACGGGTTCTCGTACTTCGCGGCGAAGGTCCACCCCGACGTCCGGCTCCTCGACGAGGGCGGCACGATGCTCGCCGACCGGATCGACGCGGCCGTGCGCGCGGGCGCGACGACGCTGCTCTGCTTCGCGCTCCCCCGCCATCCGCGGGAGGTCGTCGACGCCCTCGCGTACGCCAAGGAGACCGGGCTGACCGTCGTCACCGTCGCCGACTCCGCCTTCGCGCCGGTCGCCAAGCACTCCGACCTCCTGCTGCCGGCGGCCGTCGGCACGGGCCTCGCCTTCGACACGGCGTGCGCGCCGATGCTGCTGGGCCGGGTGCTCCTGGAGGCGATGTGCGACGGGCTGCCGCAGGCGCAGGCGCGCCTGGAGGAGTTCGACGTACGGGCGGCCGAGCGCGGCCTCTTCGTGGAGTAGGCCCGCGGAGTAAGCCCGTGGAGCAACCCCCGTACGGGGAAAGAGAGTTGCGCGGGGACCGCCGCACCCCCTGTGACGGGGGGCGGGACGACGGCGGTCCCCGCGAGGGACGCGGCGCCCGGGTCAGGCCCGGGCGTCACGTCCTGGGCGTCCATGGAGGTCCGGGAGCCGCTCCGGAAGGTCCTTGACGCCGCTGTGGTGCCGGCTGGGGCGGGGAGCCGCTCCCACCCCCTCCGACACCCACCAATCTGCCGGACGCGTGTTAAGCCGGTGCTGCGCGCACGTGTCGCGCTCGTACCGTTTTCGCGAACCGGTGAAGCGGACCGGTGCGGCGGACCGCGCGGACTACTTCGTGGCGCCCTTGGCCAGGAACGCCAGCAGGTCCTGACGGCTCACCACACCGGTCGGCTTGCCCTCGACCAGCACGATCGCGGCGTCGGCCGCGCCCAGCACGCTCATCAGGTCCGCCACCGGCTCACCGGATCCGACCTGCGGCAGCGGCGCCGACATGTGCTTCTCCAACGGGTCGTGCAGCGACGCCCGCTGCGCGAACAGCGCGTCGAGCAGCTCCCGTTCCACCACCGAACCGATGACCTCGGCGGCCATCACGTCGGGGTGTCCGGCACCCGGCTTCACGATCGGCATCTGCGAGACGCCGTACTCGCGCAGCACGTCGATGGCCTCGCCGACCGTCTCCTCGGGGTGCATGTGGACGAGCTCGGGCAGCGCGCCGCCGTCCTTGTCCTTGAGCACGTCGCCGACGCGGGCGCTCGGCCCGGAGTCGTCGAGGAACCCGTAGTCCGCCATCCACTCGTCGTTGAAGATCTTCGACAGGTAGCCGCGGCCGCTGTCCGGCAGCAGCACGACGACCACGTCGTCCGGGCCGAGGCCCTCGGCGACGCGCAGGGCGGCGACGACGGCCATCCCGCAGGAGCCGCCGACGAGCAGCCCCTCCTCCTTGGCGAGCCGCCGCGTCATCTGGAAGGAGTCCTTGTCGGACACGGCGACGATGCCGTCGGCGACCTCGCGGTCGTACGCCGTCGGCCAGAAGTCCTCACCGACGCCCTCGACGAGGTACGGCCGCCCGGAGCCGCCGGAGTAGACCGACCCCTCGGGGTCCGCGCCGATGACCTGGACCCGGCCCTCACTGGCGTCCTTCAGGTACCGCCCGGTCCCGGAGATCGTGCCGCCGGTCCCGACGCCCGCCACGAAGTGGGTGATCTTCCCCTCGGTCTGCTCCCAGAGCTCGGGGCCGGTCGAGTGGTAGTGGGACAGCGGGTTGTTCGGGTTGCTGTACTGGTCCGGCTTCCACGCCCCGGGCGTCTCGCGGACCAGCCGGTCCGAGACGTTGTAGTACGAGTCCGGGTGCTCGGGATCCACGGCGGTCGGGCAGACCACGACCTCGGCGCCGTACGCCCGCAGCACGTTGATCTTGTCGGTGGAGACCTTGTCCGGGCACACGAAGATGCACTTGTAGCCCTTCTGCTGGGCCACGATGGCGAGTCCCACGCCGGTGTTGCCGCTGGTCGGCTCCACGATCGTGCCGCCCGGCTGCAGCTCCCCGCTCTGCTCGGCCGCCTCGATCATGCGCAGCGCGATGCGGTCCTTCACGGAACCGCCGGGGTTGAAGTACTCGACCTTGGCCAGGACGGTCGCCTGAAGCCCTTCGGTCACCTTGTTGAGCCTCAGCAGCGGGGTGTTGCCGACGAGACTGATCATCGAGTCGTGGATCTGCACGTTGTCTCCGGGTCTCCTGCGTAGGGGATGCGGTCAGCGTATTGCGCGTACCGGCCCTTCATCTCCCGTTGCGATTGGCCGACGGTGATTACGGGGCAATGAGTTCATGTAGCCGTAAGGAACGTCGATCGTCGTACGTCGCTGAACAGAGGCAGGTGGCCGCGGAACATGTCGAGCAGGGCGAGGGTGGCACGGCGGATCGCCGCGGGGGCGGCGTACGGCGGCGGCGGGATCGGGCTGCTCGGCGCGGCCGCCGTCGGCGTGGTTCTTGCGGAGGTCCAGATGGCGCGCCGCCAGGTCGGCAACCACGGGACGGACCCGGTGCACGTCCCGTCGGCGGACGGCCTGTACGGCAGGGCGTACGCGACGTCGGGGGCGCAGCCCCTGCGCTTCACCATGCTCGGCGACTCCACGGCCGCGGGGCAGGGCGTGCACCGGGCCCGGCAGACGCCGGCGGCGCTGCTCGCGTCGGGACTCGCGGCGGTGGCCGAGCGCACGGTGGAGCTGCGCAACGTGGCGCTGCCCGGCGCCCAGTCCGACGACCTGGACCGCCAGGTGGCGCTGATCCTCGCCGATCCGGCCTGGCAGCCGGACGTCTGCGTGATCATGATCGGCGCGAACGACGTCACGCACCGCATCCCCGCCACCAAGTCCGTACGCCACCTGTCCTCGGCGGTCCGCAGGCTGCGCACGGCCGGTGCGGAGGTGGTCGTGGGCACCTGTCCCGACCTCGGCTCCGTGGAGCCGGTGCAGCAGCCGCTGCGCTGGCTGGCCCGGCGGGCGTCGCGGCAGCTGGCCGCGGCGCAGACGATCGGCACGGTGGAGCAGGGCGGGCGCACCGTCTCGCTGGGCGATCTGCTGGGCCCGGAGTTCTCGGCGAACCCGCGCGAGCTGTTCGGCCCCGACAACTACCACCCCTCGGCGGAGGGCTACGCGACGGCGGCGATGGCCGTCCTGCCCACGCTGTGCGCCTCCCTGGGCCTGTGGCCGGAGGAGGAGCGCCCGGACGTCTCCCGCGCCGAGGGCTTCCTGCCGGTGGCCCGTGCGGCGGCCCGGGCGGTCCAGGAGGGCGGCACGGAGGTCACTGCCGCCATGCCCACGGGGCCGCGCGGCCCGTGGGCCCTCCTCAAGCGACGCCGCCGCCGCCAACTCTCCACCCAGGACCCGGTCCCGGCCACGTCCGGCAATCCAAGCCCCTCCGGCGATTGAGGAGCGGGGTCACCCAAGCGTTCGACGCGGAGCGCTGAGCAAGCGCTTAGAAAAATGCGGCGGGGGTCACACACCCATGCCGGTGACCTGAGCAGTACGTACGGGTAACTTCCCAGACGGTCCCGCCTGAAAAGGTCAACGAACCCTCTGGAGCCGTGATGCCCGAAGCAGTGATCGTCTCAGCCGCCCGCTCCCCCATCGGCCGCGCCTTCAAGGGCTCCCTGAAGGATCTGCGGCCGGACGACCTGACCGCCACGATCATCCAGGCCGCCCTCGCCAAGGTCCCCGAGCTCGACCCGCACGACATCGACGACCTGATGCTCGGCTGCGGCCTCCCCGGCGGCGAGCAGGGCAACAACCTCGGCCGCATCGTGGCCGTGCAGATGGGCATGGACCACCTCCCGGGCTGCACCGTCACCCGCTACTGCTCCAGCTCCCTGCAGACCACGCGCATGGCGCTGCACGCCATCAAGGCGGGCGAGGGCGACGTGTTCATCTCGGCCGGCGTCGAGATGGTGTCGCGCTTCGCGAAGGGCAACTCCGACTCGCTGCCCGACACGCGCAACCCGTTCTTCGCCGAGGCCGAGGCCCGCACCGCGGCCGTCGCCCAGCAGGAGAACACCACCTGGCACGACCCGCGCGAGGACGGCCTGGTCCCCGACGCGTACATCGCGATGGGTCAGACCGCCGAGAACCTGGCCCGCCTGAAGGGCATCACCCGCGAGGACATGGACGCCTTCGGCGTGCGCTCGCAGAACCGCGCCGAGGAAGCCATCAAGAACGGCTTCTGGGAGCGCGAGATCACCCCGGTGACCACCCCCGACGGCACGGTCGTGTCGAAGGACGACGGCCCGCGCGCCGGCGTCACCCTGGAGGGCGTCTCGGGCCTCAAGCCCGTCTTCCGCCCCGACGGCCTGGTCACGGCGGGCAACTGCTGCCCGCTGAACGACGGCGCCGCCGCCCTCGTGATCATGTCCGACACGAAGGCCCGCGAGCTGGGCCTGACCCCGCTCGCCCGCGTGGTGTCGACCGGTGTCTCCGGCCTCTCCCCCGAGATCATGGGCCTGGGCCCGGTGGAGGCGTCCAAGCGCGCCCTGAAGCTGGCCGGCCTGTCCGTCTCGGACATCGACCTGTTCGAGATCAACGAGGCGTTCGCCGCGCAGGTCATCCCGTCCGCCCGCGACCTCGGCATCGACGAGGACAAGCTGAACGTGAACGGTGGCGCCATCGCCGTCGGCCACCCCTTCGGCATGACCGGCGCCCGGATCACCGGCACGCTGATCAACTCGCTCCAGTTCCACGACAAGCAGTTCGGCCTGGAGACCATGTGCGTCGGCGGCGGTCAGGGCATGGCGATGGTCATCGAGCGCCTCAGCTGACCGGAACTGACCAGAGCAGAGCCGGAGCTGACCTGAATCCGTCTATGCAATCGTGATCCAATCTCCCCCAGGATGTGACATGCATCTCGGGGGAGATGGATTTTCGCAGGTCAGCCCGGTACCCAGGCCATATCGGGGCTAAACGCCCGGCCAAAAGACCTGTCCAATTCGTGACGTAATGCACTGACAGCTGGTTCGTCCAGGCTTCAAGCTGATGTAGGAAGTCGGGGGTCGACTTGAAACCGGGAGTACGTCAGTGAGCGCCATCCCCTTTGCATTGCTGCTCGCCACGGCCGCTGCCACGGCCGTCGGCGCCGCCACCCTGCACAACGTCCGGGGCCTGCGTCGGCAGATCGCGGACCTCCGCAAGGAGCTGGCCCGTGATCGCGCGGATGCCGTGCGTCCGGGCGTGCCGGCGGCTCGCACGACTCCCGACACGGACGCCATACGCGGCGCCGTCGCCGACGCACTCGCCGAGGAGCGGGAGCGCGAGCTGGCGGAGGCGCGGGCGTTCTGGGCGGCGCAGGAGGCGCGCGACACGTCCGACCTGCCGCCGTTCCTGACCGGTGGCGGTGCGCTCGGCGACGAGTTCTTCATGCCGCGCCAGGCCGACTTCGCCGGTCTCGAGCCGGTCGTCGAGCCGGCCCTGGAGCCGGAGGACGAGTTCGCCGGGGAGTCCGCCGAGCTGGCCGCGGCCCGCCGCCGCCACCCCTCGCACCCGGACTTCGTCCCGGTCCAGTCGCCCGTCTCCAGCGACCACGAGCGCACGGTGGCGTGTCTGGAGGAGCTGGCGCAGGCGCGCACGGCCCTGTCCGACGTCCGCCCCGGCCCGCTCGGCACGCTCGACGTCTACGTCTTCGCCGACGGCACCACGCTCTGCATGACCCCGGGTCACCGGGAGACCGCCGAGCAGCTCGCCGCGGCCCTGCGCGACGGCGACACCCCGGTCCTCCTCGGCGGCTCCGGCGTCTCCGGCGCGTACGCCCTGACCTTCGAGTGCGCCGGCGCCAGCGTCTACATCCTGGCGGACCGCGTCATAGCCTCGGCCTGAGCCGTTCGCGGGCCACGGTTGAGCGCCGTAGCCACGACTGCTTGTTCGCCGACTGCGGCCCGGCGGGGCTTCTCGCGCCCCAGGGGCGCGGGGAACTGCGCGACCAGCCCCCACCGGACCCGCACCCGGCAAGAACCCGCCGAACCCACGGAGCGACCCGCTAGACGCCGGCCCGCTTCATCGCCGCCTCGACCAGCTCCACGGCCTCCGCCAGCTCCCCGGCCCCCCGCAGGGACACCGCCAGATCCCGCCCGGCCACCGTGATCTGATCGGCCGCCGCGAACATCCCCGCGTCCGGCATCTCCCGGACGACCCCCGCGGGATCGTCCAACAGCTGGGCCCGCGCCGAGAGTTCCCTGGCCAGCGCCAGCGCCTCCGCGGCGGCCCCCCGCTGGAGCCGACTCTGCGGCGCGGCTCTGAGCCGGTCCGCGAACTGATCCACCGCTGCGGTCAAAGGCGTCGTATCAAGCACCCGGCGAACTGTAGCTGTTTACAAGGCCCCAACGCTCAGGCACGGTGGCGTGAAGGACCGGCCACATCGAAGCGTTCCGGAGGCGCCGATGTCCCAAGTCTTCTCCGAGGAGACCCACCGCAATCTGCTGGCTCGAATCCCCCACTGCACCGGTCGTGAAGTCTCCGACTGGCTGCGCACCGTCGAAGATGGCCCCTGCTTCCTTCGCTTCGAAGAGAAGGTCAGCTGGTTGCGCGGGGAGCACGATCTCGCGTACGGCCATGCCAAAGCGATCATCCACGAGTACGACCTGAGGCGCGCCGCCCGCCGATTCGGCTGAGGCGGGCCGAGCCGCGCCCCGACTCCCCGTAAGCCAAGGGCCCGCGCACCCCGAAGGGTGCGCGGGCCCGAGACAGCTACCGGACGGCCGGTTAGTCGTTGCCCTGCAGGATCGCGATGATCCGCAGGAACTCCATGTAGATCCAGACCAGCGTCATGGTCAGACCGAAGGCGGCGAGCCACGCCTCTTCCTTCGGGGCGCCGTACGCGATGCCGTCCTCGACCTGCTTGAAGTCCAGGGCCAGGAAGCAGGCACCGAGCAGGATGCCGATGACGCCGAACAGGATGCCGAGGCCACCGCTGCGGAAGCCCAGGCCGTCACCGCCGCCGAACAGCGCGAACAGCAGGTTCACCGCCATCAGCAGGATGAAGCCCATCGCCGCGGCCATCACGAAGCCGTAGAAGCGGCGGTTGACGCGGATCCAGCCCGCCTTGTACGCGACGAGGACCGCGACGAACACGGCCATCGTGCCGAGCACGGCCTGCATGGCCGCACCGCTCGCGATGTAGTTGTCGACGATGCTGGAGAGCACGCCGAGGAAGACACCCTCGAGGGCGGCGTACGCCAGGATGATCGGCGGGGACGCCTTGCGCTTGAAGGCCTGCACGAAGCCGAGCACCATCGCGACGAGGCCGGCGCCGATCGCGATGCCGTACGACTTGTTGATGTTGGCCTCGTCGACCGGGAGCAGCGCCCAGGCGAGCGCGGCGGTCACGACGAGGAGACCGAGGGTGGTCGCCGTGCGCATGATGACGTCGTCCATCGTCATGCGGCCGGTGGTGGTGGGCGCCTGCGGAGCGCCGTACTGCAGATCCTGCTGCGCGTAGGGGTTCTGCGCGTACGGGTTGCCGGCGGGGGCCTGGCCGTACGGATTGGCCTGCGTCCCGACTGCGGGGCCCCCGGCCTGCGGCTGCTGCGCGGTGTTGAACTGCGCGTAGCCGTTGTCGCGGCTGAACCCCCGTCGCGAGAAGACCGGGTTGCTGCTCCTCATTTCACTCCTCCATGGCCACCGTGTATGGCCTTGCCACAAGAGTAATAGCTTGGCAAAGATCCGGCCCTAGTGCTCAGGGAGGATCTTTCTCATCCTGTTACCCCTTTCTGCTTCTACGAACGTGGCCGGGCCCCGTGATGTTCCGCCCGGCGGCGATCACAGCGGGAAACCGGTGTACGCCTCCGCGAGATCGGCCTCCGCGGCCTTCGACGTGGTCAGGCGGTCGAGCCGGGCGAGCTGGATCTTGTCGTCGAACGCGGTGGCGTCGGGCGCGCGGTGCAGCATCGTGGTCATCGCGTAGGAGAACCGCTCGGCCTGCCAGACGCGGCGCAGGCAGGTCTGCGAGTACGCGTCGAGGAGCGCGGCGTCGCCCTTCTCCGTGGCCGCGACGAGGGCGCGGGCGAACGTGACGACGTCGCCGACGGCGAGGTTGAGACCCTTCGCGCCGGTCGGCGGGACGATGTGCGCCGCGTCACCGGCGAGGAAGAGCCGGCCGTGCCGCATGGGCTCGTGGACGTAGGAGCGCATCGGGGTGACGGACTTCTGCGTGATCGGTCCGCGGGCCAGCCGCCAGGCCGGGTCGTCGACCGCCAGGCGGCGGTCGAGCTCGTCCCAGATCGCGTCGTCGGACCAGTCGGCGGCGTCCGTGCCCTCGGGGACCTGGAGGTAGGCGCGGGTGACCGAGGGCGAGCGCATGGACAGGAGCGCGAAGCCGCGGTCGGAGCGGGCGTAGACCAGCTCGTCGTGGGACGGGGCTACGTCGGCGAGGATGCCGAGCCAGCCGAAGGGGTACGTGCGCTCGTACGTCGCGGACTCCGGCGCCGGTATCGCGTTCCTGGCCACGCCCCAGAAGCCGTCGCAGCCGACCACGTAGGCGCAGTCGAGGACGTCCTCGCGGCCCTCGTGCCGGAACCGGACGCGCGGCGCGTCCGTGTCCGCGCCCTCCACCGCCAGCGCCTCCGCCTCGAACAACAGGGGTCCGCCGTCGGCGAGTTGGGCCGCGATGAGGTCCTTGCAGACCTCGGTCTGGGCGTAGACCATGACCTGCTTCCCGCCGGTCAGAGCCGGGAAGTCGACGCGGTGGCGGCGGCGGTCGAAGCGCAGCTCGATGCCGTCGTGGGGCATTCCTTCGCGGTCCATGCGGGCGCCGACGCCGGCCTCGCGCAGCACGTCGACGGTGCCCTGCTCCAGGATCCCGGCGCGCTGGCGCTGCTCCACGTACGCGCGGTCGCGGCTCTCCAGGACGACGGAGTCGATCCCGGCGTTGTGCAGGAGCCTGGCCAGGAGCAGTCCGGCCGGGCCCGCTCCGATGATGCCGACGGTGGTGCGCATACGGATCCCTCTCGCGTCTGTGCGTTCGTTCACTCGTGTTCGCCTGGTGAACTTTCGTTCATTGCGGCTCTGGCGGGATCCTCCGCCCCGGTCGCACGGGTGTCAATGGCCGGGCGGTGGACGGGAGCGGGCGGCGACTGCCGGCAGGGTGCGTGCGCACACCAAGGACCGTGCCCAGCAAGGGAGTTCGCGATCTCCGATCCCCCTCGTGCGCGGCGGATCCCGCGCCGGGCACACATACCTGTGGCAAGGCCCGCAAAGGCGGCGGGACGGGAAACGAGGGGGAAACGGGAAGGGGAGGACGGAGGTGCCCGGAACCGGACTTGAACCGGTACGCCCGCGAAGGGCAGCGAGGTTTAAGCTCGCCGTGTCTGCATTCCACCATCCGGGCAGGCTGTGGGGCTCCGCATCGACCGTCCGAGCCTATCCGGCGGCATCCCCCGATCAGCGGAACAACAGCCCGATGTTGTCTTATTTTATTGACGTCTGAGGGTGCATCAGACCACTACAAGCTCCATCCGCACTTGCCGGAGGCCTTGTCACGGGCAAGGGCGCACTCCAGGGGATTGACGGGATTTCACCTCCGCCGGGGGCGTCCCGGCGGGTGCCCGCTTCTCAGGGTCCCGTGTCATCCCCAGGTATGACACAGCCTCCCCCGGTCCGACCCGAGTCGCCCCTCGGAACGGGAACTGCGACTGACTCCACGGCTCCGATCCGCCGGGACGATGGAACGGTCCCCGAACGTCGCACCGACAGGAGCACCCACCCGTGACCACCACCCCTCTCGCCGGCCGGACCACCACGGCGGCCGCCCGCGCCACGGATCTGTCGAAGGTCTACGGACAGGGTGAGACCCAGGTGGTCGCGCTCGACCGGGTCTCCGTCGAGTTCCGGCAGGCCGAGTTCACCGCGATCATGGGCCCGTCCGGCTCCGGCAAGTCGACGCTGATGCACTGCGTCGCGGGCCTGGACACCTTCTCCTCCGGTTCGGTCCGGATCGGCGAGACCGAGCTGGGCTCCCTCAAGGACAAGCAGCTCACCAGGCTCCGCCGGGACAAGATCGGCTTCATCTTCCAGGCGTTCAACCTGCTGCCGACGCTGACCGCCCTGGAGAACATCACGCTCCCCATGGACATCGCGGGCCGCAAGGCCGACAAGCAGTGGCTGGAGAACGTGATCCAGATGGTGGGCCTCGCCGACCGCCTCGGCCACCGCCCCTCGCAGCTCTCCGGCGGCCAGCAGCAGCGCGTGGCGGTCGCCCGCGCCCTGGCCTCCAAGCCCGACATCATCTTCGGCGACGAGCCCACCGGAAACCTGGACTCCCGCTCCGGCGCCGAGGTCCTCGGCTTCCTGCGCAACTCCGTGCGCGAGCTGGGCCAGACCGTGGTGATGGTCACCCACGACCCGGTCGCTGCGGCCTACGCGGACCGCGTGATCTTCCTGGCGGACGGCCGCATCGTCGACGAGATGCACGCACCGACGGCGGACACGGTCCTGGACCGCATGAAGCGCTTCGACGCAAAGGGCCGCACCAGCTGACCCGACCGTGCGGACGCGCCCCTGAGGGGCGCGGGGAACTGCGCGAGAAGCCCCACCGGCCGGCAGCCGCCGACCCCTCATCAGCCCCTACGGCGCGCACGCCACGGGCCCCGCCCCGGGCCCCGCTCCTCGATCGCCGGAGTGGCTCCGAATACCTGGACCTCACCCATGCTCAAGACAGCCCTGCGCAACGTCTTCGCGCACAAGGCCCGCCTGATGATGACCGTGCTCGCCGTCATGCTCGGCGTCGCCTTCGTCACCGGCACCCTCGTCTTCACCAACACCATCTCCTCCGCCCTGGAGAAGTCGTCCTCCAAGGGCTTCGACCACGTGGACGTCGCCGTCACCCCCGGCTCCACCAAGTCCGAGGGCGACAGGGTCGGCAGGTCCACGAAGCTGACCGACGCCACCCTGAAGAAGGCGCGGAGCGTGCCGGGCGCCGCCTCCGCGACCGGCGTCGTCAGCGGCTACGCGGCCGTCGCCGACCAGGACGGCAAGCTCGTCGGCAACGGCTTCTCCACCAAGGGCGGCAACTACTCGGGCACCGCCGCCGAGCCCGACGACCGCTACCCGCTCACCGACGGCGCCGCCCCGCGCGGCGAGCACCAGGTCGCCCTCGACGCGGAGACCGCGAAGCGGGCCGGGTACAAGGTCGGCGACCAGGTGCGGATGTCCATCGACGGACCGGTGCTCACGCCCACCGTCACCGGCATCTTCACCACGGACGACGGCAACGTCGCGGCCGGCGGCTCCCTCGCCCTGTTCGACACGGCGACCGCGCAGCAGCTCTTCCACAAGCAGGGCGCGTACGACGAGATCGACGTGACCGCCGCGGCCGGGACGAGCCAGGAACAGCTCAAGCGGAACCTCGACAAGGCGCTGGGCACCGCCGCGGTCGACACCGACACGGGCAAGCAGCTCGCCGACGACCAGGCCGAGATGATCTCGTCGTCGATGAGCTCCATGAAGACGATGCTGCTGGTCTTCGCGGGCATCGCCCTGTTCGTCGGCATCTTCATCATCGCCAACACCTTCACGATGCTGGTCGCCCAGCGCACCAAGGAGCTCGCGCTGCTGCGCGCCGTGGGTGCCTCGCGCCGCCAGGTCACCCGGTCCGTGCTGCTGGAGGCGTTCTTCGTGGGCGCCGTCGCCGCCGTCACCGGTCTGGGCGTCGGCATCGGCATCGGCGCGGGCATGCGGGCGCTGATGGACGGGACCGGCGCGATCATCCCGGACGGCCCGCTGGTCGTCTCCCCCGGCACGGTCGTCTCCGCGCTCGTCGTCGGCGTCCTGATCACGATGCTGGCCGCCTGGCTGCCGGGCCGCCGCGCCGCGAAGATCCCGCCGGTCGCCGCGATGAACGCGGTGCACGCCGCCCCCACCGCCAAGTCCCTGGTGCTGCGCAACACGCTCGGCGCGCTCGTCTCGGCCGCCGGTGTCACGGCCGTGCTCGCCGCGACGACCATGAGCGGCGACTCCGGGCAGCTGCCGATGGGTCTCGGTGCCGGTCTGCTGGTCATCGGCGTCTTCATCCTCACGCCGCTGCTGTCCCGCCCGCTGATCGCGGCCGCCGCCCCGGTGCTGCGCGCCTTCGGCATCGCCGGCAAGCTGGCCCGCCTCAACTCGGTCCGCAACCCGCGCCGCACCGCCGCCACCGCCTCGGCCCTGATGATCGGCCTCACCCTCATCACCGGTCTGACGGTGATCGCGGGCAGCGTCCAGTCGGCGATCGACAAGATGGCGGCCGACTCCCTCAAGGCGGACTACGTCGTCTCGATGGCGAACGGGAACGCGCTCTCGCCCGACGTCCTCAAGACGCTCGACGGGACGCCCGGCGTCACCGCCACCAGCGGTCTGTCGAACTCGCCCTCGCGCATCGACGGCAGCACCGAGTACCTGACCGGTGTCAACGGGAAGACGATCAGCCGGCTCGCCGAACTCCCGGTGGACAACGGCACGTTCACGGTCGGCGGCAGCGACGTCGTGGTCGACGACAAGACCGCGAAGGACCACGGCTGGAAGGCCGGCTCGGCCTTCACCGCCCACTACGAGGACGGCAAGGAGCAGCGGCTGACGGTCGCGGGCGTCTACGAGGGCAACGAGATGATCCGGGGGATCATGCTCGACTCCTCGACCCTGAACCCGCACATCACCGACGGCGTCTCCGACATGCAGGTCATGCTGAAGACGTCCGGCGGCACCTCCGACGCCACCAAGGACAAGCTGACCAAGGCCCTCGGCGAGAACCCCGCGGTCAAGATCCAGGACCGCCAGGACATCTCCAACGAGATCGCGCAGATGTTCACGCTGATGCTGAACATGCTCTACGGCCTGCTCGCCATGGCGGTCATCGTCGCCGTCCTCGGCGTCATCAACACCCTGGCCATGTCGGTCTTCGAGCGCCAGCAGGAGATCGGCATGCTCCGCGCGATCGGCATCGACCGCAAGGGCATCAAGCGCATGGTCCGCCTGGAGTCCCTGGTGATCTCCCTGTTCGGCGGCGTGCTCGGCATCGGCCTGGGCGTGTTCTTCGGCTGGGCGGCCGGTCAGCTCATCGGCAACAGCATGTCGACGTACGCGCTGATCCTGCCCTGGGGCCGGATGGGGATCTTCCTGGCGCTCGCCGCGGTGGTCGGCATCCTGGCGGCCCTGTGGCCGGCCCGCCGCGCGGCCCGGCTGAACATGCTGGCGGCGATCAAGTCCGAGTAGCCGTACGGCAGTCGTACGCGGAAGGGGCCCGCCGGTGATGTCACCGTCGGGCCCCTCCGTCGTACGGCGTGGTGCGGGACGCGCGTCAGACGTTCCAGGTACGGGCCCGCAGCGGCATCCCCGAGGCCCCGCTCACCGGTGTCTTCACCGCGAGGATCTGGTTCACGCCGATGCGGTTGCGCTCGAAGCTCAGTGCGGAGGCCGCCATGTAGAGCCGCCAGATCCGGGCCCGGCCCGGGCTGACCAGCTTCAGGGCCTCCTTCCAGCGGGCCTCCAGGTTGCGCACCCAGTGCCGCAGCGTGAGCGCGTAGTGCTCGCGGATGGCCTCGACGTCGCGCACCTCGAACCCGGCCCGCTCCAGCAGCCCCGCGGTGGTGCCGACGGGCGCCAGCTCGCCGTCGGGGAACACGTAGGCGTCGATGAACTCGTCGACCTCGTACGCCGACTCGTCCTCCTGGGGCCGCCGCGCGATCTGGTGGTTGAGCAGCCGCCCGCCGGGCTTGAGGAGGGCGTACAGATCGGTGGCGTACTCCAGGTACCGCGCGGAGCCGACGTGCTCGGCCATGCCGATGGAGGAGATCGCGTCGTACGGCCCGTCGCGCACGTCCCGGTAGTCCTGGACGCGGATCTCGACGCGGTCGGTGAGGCCCTCGTCGGCGACGCGCTTCCTGGCGAACGCGGCCTGCTCCTGCGAGAGGGTGACGCCGACGACGCTCACGCCGTGCTCACGGGCCGCGTGCACGGCCATCGAGCCCCAGCCGCAGCCGACGTCGAGGAGGCGCATCCCTGGCTTGAGGCCGAGCTTGCGGGAGATCAGCTCCAGCTTGTCGCGCTGGGCGGACTCCAGCGTCGACTCCGGCGACTCCCAGTAGGCGCACGAGTAGACCATCGAGGGGCCGAGGACCAGCTCGTAGAAGTCGTTGCCGACGTCGTAGTGGTGGCTGATGGCCTGTTTGTCGGTGCCCTTGGTGTGGAGGTGCAGACGGCCCCTGCGGCGCATCTCCTCTGCGGGCGGGGCCGGTGGCAGGAACGGTCCGGCGAGCTTGACCAGTTCGCGGGCCGCGCCCCGCACCTCCGGGTCCTTGAGCGCCTCCACGAGGCTCCTGCGCTCCTCATCGGGGCGCTCCCAGATCAGCCCGGCCATGACCTCCAGCGCCTCGTACAGGTCGCCCTCCACGTCCAGGTCGCCGGCCACCCAGGCGCGGGCGAGCCCCAGCTCGCCCGGCTTCCAGAGCAGTCGGCGCAGCGCGCGGCGATTGCGTACGACGAGGGCCGGCGTGTCCGGGGGCCCGGCCTCCGAGCCGTCCCAGGCGCGCAGCCGCACCGGGAGCTCGGCGCCGAGCAGCTGCTCGGCGAGATTCTTCAGCCGCTGTGCGGCGTCCTGCATGGCGCACACCTCCGTGACGAGGGAAATCCCGGAACGGTCCAACACCACGTAAACACCAACAGGCCGCTTGCGCAGTCCCGTTATCGCGTCACGGAACGGCAAAATACTTGTAGAGGCCATGTATCTGGTCGGGGAAAAACCGAAGGGGCCACTCGCACCACGGATGGCGAGCGGCCCCTTCGGGGATGGCACTGAGCCGGGTCAGGAGGCCTTGGCCTCGGCCTTCTTCTCCTCGACCACGGGCTTGGGCGCCGGCTTGGCGGCCTCGTAGAACTCCTCGCGCGGAGTCTCCAGGGCACCGAGCGCGGTGATGTCGCGCTTCTGGAACATGTTGATCGTCCACTCGGCGATCACCCGGACCTTGCGGTTCCAGGTCGGCATGGCCAGACCGTGGTAGCCACGGTGCATGTACCAGGCGAGACGGCCCTTGAGCTTGATCTTCATCTTGCCCATGACGATCATCGCGACGCCCTTGTGCAGGCCGAGACCCGCGACGGCGCCCTTGTTGCTGTGGCTGTACTCCTTCTGCGGGAAGCCCCGCATGCCGGAGACCACGTTGTCACCGAGGACCTTGGCCTGGCGCATGGCGTGCTGCGCGTTCGGCGGGCACCAGGCGTTCTCGTTGCCCGCCTTGCGGCCGACGAGGTCCGGCACCTGGGCGTTGTCGCCCGCGGCCCAGATGTAGTCGCTGCCGGCGACCTGGAGGGTGGCCTGGGTGTCCACGTGGCCGCGCGGGCCGAGCGGGAGACCGAAGCGCGAGAGGGCCGGGTTCGGCTTGACGCCGGCGGTCCACACGACGGTGTTCGAGTCGACCTCGAGCCCGTTGGAGAGCACGACGTGACCGTCGACGCAGGACGGCATGGTGGTCTTCAGGTAGACCTCGATGCCGCGGGACTCCAGGTGCTTGCGGCCGTACTGGCCGAGCTCCGGGCCGACCTCGGGCAGCACCTTGTCGGCGGCGTCGACGAGCACGAAGCGCATGTCCTCGCGCTTCACGTTCTTGTAGAACTTGGCCGCGTCGCGCGCCAGGTCCTCGACCTCACCGATGGTCTCGGCGCCCGCGAAGCCACCGCCGACGAAGACGAAGGTGAGCGCCTTGCGGCGGATCTCCTCGTCGGTCGTCGACTCGGCCTTGTCGAGCTGCTCGAGCACGTGGTTGCGCAGGCCGATGGCCTCCTCGACGCCCTTCATACCGATGCCGACCTCGGCGAGGCCCGGCGTCGGGAAGGTGCGGGAGACCGCGCCGAGCGCGATCACCAGGTAGTCGAAGGGCACCTCGTACGCCTCGCCGACGAGCGGGGCGACCGTGGCGACCTTGCGGTCCTGGTCGATGGTGGTGACGCGGCCGGTGAGAATCTCGGCGCCCGGCACAGCGCGTCGCAGCGGTACGACAACGTTGCGCGGCGAGATGCTGCCGGCGGCGGTCTCGGGGAGGAAGGGCTGGTACGTCATGTACGAGCGCGGGTCGACGACCGTGACGGTCGCTTCCGCGTAACGCATCTTCTTCAGGATGCGTCGCGCCGCGTACAGGCCTACGTACCCACCCCCGACAATGAGGATCCTGGGACGCTCCGTGGTGCTCATGCCATCGAGTATCCACCCGACTGGAGGGGGTCGCTCGTGCGCCCCTTCACAAGCACGGGTGAGGCCTCTGCTACACTTCGCCGCCCACGTGACCCATGTCATGGTCCGCGGAGGGAACCACGGAGCACCCCCGGTCGTTGCTCACCCCTCTTGAGCAGCCACAGTGAGCATTTGGCGGCACTGGACCACTCACGGTTTTCATCCGCGCGTAACACGCGCGGAACCTCGTAAACCCCGGGCAGAAGTGTCCTGCGGCACCCCCGGACGGGCCCAAGGGCTCGTAACAGCCGCCAATGGGACCGAATTCCTTGTGAAGAACTTCACGAACTTTCCCGACGGGGTGTCGCCGAAGCGTGTCGGGACCCCCGTTTCCGGTGCTCGGACGGGGTGGGACACGCTCAGGCGAGCCCTCGCGCCTGGCGATTCGCCAGGCGCATCGTCAGGCGATGGACCAGGCGATCCCGTCGAGGATGTCGTGCTCGGAGACGACCACCTCGCGGGCCCCGGTCCACTCCATGATCAGGCGCAGCACGAGCGCGCCCGAGGCGATCACGTCGACCCGGCCGGGATGGATGACCGGCTTCAGGGCGCGCTGGTCGTGCGTCGAGGCCAGCAGCCAGTCGGTGAGCTCGGCGACCTTCTCGTAGGGGATCCGGGAGTGGTGGATCGCCGTCGAGTCGTACTCCTGGAGCCCGAGCGCCAGCGCCGCCACCGTCGTGACCGAACCGGCCAGGCCGACCAGCGTGCGCGCGGAGCGGATCGGGACGATCTGCGTGACCTTGTCGAGGGCCTCGGCGATGTCCGCGCGGATCGCCTCGATCTGCGCCGGGGTCGGCGGGTCCGTCACCTTGCCGTCCTCGCCGACGAGGTGGCGCTCCGTCATGCGGACGCAGCCGACGTCGACGGAGAGGGCCGAACGCACCGCGTCGTCGCCGACGACGAACTCGGTGGAGCCGCCGCCGATGTCCACGACCAGGTAGGGCTTGTCCAGGTCGGCGCGTCCTGTCAGTTCCTTCGTCGCACCCGTGAAGGAGAACTGGGCCTCCGCGTCGCCCGTGATCACCTCGGGCTCGACGCCCAGGATGTCCAGGACGCCGGCCACGAACTCGTCCCGGTTCTCGGCGTCGCGCGAGGCCGACGTCGCGACGAAACGGACGTGCTCCGCCCCGTGCTCCTTGATGACGGCGGCGTACTCGCGGCAGGCCGCGAACGTGCGCTCCAGCGCCTCGGGGGCCAGGCGGCCCGTCCGGTCGACGCCCTGGCCGAGCCGGACGATCGTCATCCGGCGGTCCAGGTCGACGAGTTCACCGGTCTGCGGGTTCGCGTCCGCGACCAGCAGCCGGATGGAGTTCGTACCGCAGTCGATCGCGGCGACGCGGGTCACTTGGCCTCCTCCGCGGTGACACAGGCACCCTTCTTCCACCACTCGGGCAGCATCGCGATCGCCTCGTCGCCCAGCGGGTTCACGCCGGGGCCCGCGGCCAGGGAGTGGGCCACGAGGACGTGCAGGCACTTCACGCGGTCGGGCATGCCGCCCGCGCTCGGGAAGTTCTCCAGCACCTCGATGGCGTCACGGCGCGCGATGTAGTCCTCGTGGGCGGCGCGGTACTGCTGCGCCAGCTCCGGGTCGGTCCCCAGGCGCTCCGTCATCTCCTTCATGACGCCGTTGGCCTCCAGCGTGCCGATGGCCGAGGCGGCGCGCGGGCACGTCAGGTAGAACGTCGTCGGGAACGGCGTGCCGTCCTCCAGGCGCGGGGCCGTCTCGACCACGTCCGGGTTGCCGCAGGGGCAGCGGTGCGCGATGGCCCGCAGGCCGCGCGGCGGACGCCCCAGCTGCTCCTGGAACGCGTGGATGTCGGCGTCCGTGGGCGCGGTGGACTCGGTCTGGGGCGGGGGCGTTTCCATGACTGTCTCTGACTGTCTTTCGTGTACGTGGATCAGGGAGGGGTGAAGTGCGGGAGGCGGGTCAGTTGTCCGCGCGGTCGGCCTTGTCGACGCCGTCCCAGACGTTCGAGTACCAGGGGCGGTCCGTCTCGCCCTGCTCGGCGCGGCTCGACGCGGTGGCGCGCGGGTCGGGCACGACGTACCCGGTCTCGCCCGGCATCACCATGTGCAGCCGCTCGCGGATCCGCTGCTCGGCGTACGCGTCGTCCTGCCAGCGGGCCTTCTCGTCGCGGAGCCGGTCGACCCGCTCCTTGGCCTCCTGCTGCTGGCGCTGGAGGTCCTCGATCTCGCCGCGCTGGGAGACGTACTGCCTTATCGGGTACGCGAGCGCGACCACCAGCGTGCACAGGACGAGGGCGAGGAGCGCCGCGCGGCCGGTGAGGCGGGAGCGGCGGGCCTGGCGCTTGTTCTGCGAGCGGTAGACGCGCTCGGCGGTCTGCTCACCGAGCAGCCTCAGGCGGGTGGCCGTGGAGAACGCGGCGGACCGGTCCTTGTTCCGGTCGCGGACCTTACCGGCCATCGCCTGCTCGCCTCCCCGATACGTACGTACGTCCCCGCACACGGTACGGGACCGAGTGCGGGGACGTACGTAACTACGGCGTCAGGGGAGGTCAGCCCTTGAAGCGCGGGAAGGCGCTGCGGCCGGCGTAGACCGCGGCGTCGTCCAGGATCTCCTCGATGCGCAGGAGCTGGTTGTACTTGGCGACGCGCTCGGAGCGGGCCGGGGCGCCGGTCTTGATCTGGCCGCAGTTCGTGGCGACGGCGAGGTCCGCGATCGTCACGTCCTCGGTCTCGCCCGAGCGGTGCGACATCATGCACTTGAAGCCGTTGCGCTGGGCGAGCTCGACGGCGTCCAGGGTCTCGGTGAGCGAGCCGATCTGGTTGACCTTGACCAGGAGGGCGTTCGCCGAGTTCTCCTCGATGCCACGGGCCAGGCGCTCCGGGTTGGTGACGAAGAGGTCGTCGCCGACGAGCTGGACCTTGTCGCCCAGGCGCTCGGTGATGACGTTCCAGCCGGCCCAGTCGTCCTCGTACAGCGGGTCCTCGATGGAGACGAGCGGGTACGCGGAGACGAGCTCCTCGTAGTACTCCGTCATCTCGGCGGCGGAGCGCTCCTTGCCCTCGAAGAGGTACTTGCCGTCCTTGTAGAACTCGGAGGCGGCGACGTCGAGCGCGAGGGCGACCTGCTGGCCGGGGATGTAGCCGGCCTCCTTGATGGCCTCGAGGATGAGGTCGAGGGCCTCGCGGTTCGAGCCGAGGTTCGGCGCGAAGCCGCCCTCGTCGCCGAGGCCGGTGGCCAGGCCCTTGCTCTTCAGGACCTTCTTGAGGGTGTGGTAGACCTCGGTGCCCCAGCGCAGCGCCTCGGAGAAGGACTCCGCGCCGATCGGGGCGATCATGAACTCCTGGATGTCGACGTTGGAGTCGGCGTGCGACCCACCGTTCAGGATGTTCATCATCGGGACGGGCAGCAGGTGCGCGTTCGGACCGCCGAGGTAGCGGAACAGCGGCAGGTCGCTGGCCTCGGAGGCGGCGTGGGCCACGGCGAGGGAGACGCCGAGGATGGCGTTGGCGCCGAGGGAGCCCTTGTTGTCGGTGGCGTCCAGGTCGAACATCGCCTGGTCGATCAGGCGCTGCTCGGTGGCGTCGTAGCCGACGAGCTCCGGGCCGATCTGCTCGATGACGGCGAGGACGGCCTTCTCGACGCCCTTGCCCTGGTAACGGTTGGGGTCACCGTCACGGAGTTCGATGGCCTCGAAGGCACCGGTGGAGGCGCCGGACGGAACAGCAGCACGACCCGTGCTGCCGTCGTCGAGGCCGACCTCGACCTCGACCGTGGGGTTGCCTCGGGAGTCCAGGATTTCCCGGGCTACGACGACGTCGATGGACGGCACGAGCATCTCCTTCTGGGATGTGACGCGGGCTATGCGGGGCCGCGATGCACGGCCCCGACCCCTTGAGCCTAACCGCCTCCGGGGCATCGGCCAGCCGACCGCCCGTCTCGTGGACACGGCCGTTAGCAAAATGTTCCCGACCTAAACAAAGCGGGGTGGTGGCGACCGGGTGACGGAATCCGTTCTGCCGGGCCGGCGACCGTCGCCGGGCACGGCGGACACGCGAAACCCCCCACCTCCGGATTCCGGAGACGGGGGGCGCGATGAGCGGCCCGTTTTGGGGACGGGAAGGGATCTCGGCGTCCGCCGATGCCGGGTTCCCCTATATACGTGCGGCGCGCTGCTTACTTCAGGTGCAGCTGCTGACCCGGGTAGATCAGGTCGGCGTCGGACACGATGTCCTTGTTCAGCTTGAAGACCTTCTGCCAGGTCGTCCCGTGCGCCTCGGCGATCTTGCTGAGGGTGTCACCGGACTTGACCTTGTACTCGCCGTCACCCTTCTCGACCTTCTTGCCGGTCGGGGTGGTGACGGTCTCGCGCTTCTCGGACCGCGTGGTCGTCGAGGAGTCGGAGCGCTCCTGCTGCTTCGGCTGAGCCTGCTTCGGCTGGGCCTGCGGCTGCGACTGCTGCTGCGGCTCGGCGGCCGGCGCGGAGTTGGACGTGGAGGCGCCCGAGAGGCCCACACCACAGCTCGGCCAGGCGCCCTTGCCCTGGGAGGCGAGGACCTTCTCGGCGACGGCTATCTGCTGCGCCTTGGAGGCCTGGTTGGCCGTGGACGCGTAGGCGGTGCCGCCGTACGCGGCCCAGGTGGAGGCCGAGAACTGGAGGCCGCCGTAGTAGCCGTTGCCGGTGTTGATGGACCAGTTGCCACCGGACTCGCACTGCGCGACCTGGTCCCACTCGGAGGTGGAGGCGGCGGAGGCGGAGGTGGCGCCCATCAGCGGGACGGCGACGGCGGCACCGGTGACACCGGCGAGCGTGGCGACACGGACGGCCTTGGACGGGCGGCGGTGCTTGCCCTTGCTGGAGAACAGCATGGAGAGATCCCCTCACCGACGCCTACGAGGTGAGCTGTCGGGTTCGGGCCAGTGAGTGCCCGGCCGCGCAACCTTGTGCGCGGCTTAACCCCAAGCCGTCTCGGTCTCCCTCGACGGCGCTTACCTGGGTCCCCCGCTCCTGCCTACGGCGCTGACGCGTCGACTGTTCCCGTACGGACGTTGGCAGGATTCGGCGTGACGTCCATCGGGGCCCGCAGTGGCGAGCGGTGACGACGTTAAGCAGTAGATCCGCCCGATTTCAAAGACGATCAGGGTCTTTGAGACTCATGTCTCACTCGAGCAAAAGTGGACATACGAGCCTCAACCCACCCTGAACTCCCGCTACTTTTCGCCCGATTCGACACCAAGATCCAGACTCTGACCAGGAAGGATGAGGTCCGGGTCGGAGCCGACCGTCTCCTTGTTCAGGTCGTAGAGCGTGGACCAACCGCCTCGCACGTCCTGGGCGTCCGCGATGTCCCACAGGTTGTCGCCGGAGCGGACCGTGTAGTCACCGTCGCCGCGCTCCGTGTCGCGGGAGGCGTGACGGCCGTCCCCCGTACGGGAGTCGGCGGTGTCGTCCGGGGCGCGGTCGCCGCGGTGCCGGCCGCCGGTGGCGTCGTCGGCGGGGGCCGACGAGGACGGCGTGGCGGACTCCGAGGCGTCCGGAGCGGCCGGGGAAGCGGAGTCGAGTCGACCCGACTTGTCCGTTTTGCCGGTCGCGTCGTCCGTCGGCTCGCCACTCTCCTTGTTACCGGAGGTATCTCCCGAGGCGTCAGCTGACGGGGAGTCGGACGGATCGCCCGATTCGCCGGACTCATCGGCCTTGCCGGACTCACCGGACTTGCCGTGATTCTTCTCTCCCGAGCCGTCCGATCCCTGGCCGTCACCCGCGGAGTCGGACGCCTGCGGGGAGGGGCTCGCGCCCGGGTCGACGTCGGCGGAGTCGTCGCCCTGGGTGAGGCCCGCGGTGATCGAGCAGCTCGGCCAGGCGAGGGGGCCCCGGGCGTCGAGGACCTTCTCGGCGACGGATATCTGCTGCGAGCGGCTGGCCTGGTCGGCCCGCGGGGCGAAGTCGAGGCCGCCGTACTGCTCCCACATCTCCTGCGAGAACTGGAGCCCGCCGTAGTAGCCGTTGCCGGCGTCCAGGCTCCACTGGCCACCGCTCTCGCACTCGGCGAGCTTGTCCCAGGTGGTGGTGGAGGCGGCGCTCGCGCTCGTCGCGGCGAGCAGCGGGATCGCGATGGCGCTTCCCGTGACGCCGAAGGCGACGACGAGAGCAGGAGCCTGACGGGGGCGACGGTGACGACCGTTCCCGGAGAGCATGCGGTTGCCTTTCGCGAGACTGATGCTGCACGCGACGAGTGGGAAGAGTGGTGCCTGTTGTGCATGTGTCGCGATGACTGGTGAACGTAGCGGGACTCGAACGCTTGTCACAAGTCGATGCAGCGCAGATCACGTGAAAGTCACAGGTTTGACGATCCGTCAGTTCCTTAGGGCTCACTTAAGGTGCGAAACGGGACGTGACCGCTATGCCTGACGCGGTGTGAACTCGACCGGCAGGCTGCGCAGTCCGCGCATGATGAGGCCGCCGCGCCACCTCAGCTCGGCGGGGTCCTCGGCCAGCTTCAGGTCGGGCAGGCGGCGCAGCAGGGTCGCCAGGGCCGTTCGCCCTTCGAGGCGGGCCAGCGGTGCCCCCAGGCAGTAGTGGATGCCATGCCCGAACCCCAGGTGCGGGTTCTCCTTGCGGGCCAGGTCCAGGACGTCCGGCTCCGCGAACCGGGACGGGTCCCGATTGGCCGCGGCGAGAACCACGAGAACCGGATCGCCCACAGCGATGTCCTGCCCGCCGATCTCCAAGGGCTGCGTGGCGAACCGCCAGGTGGCCACCTCGACCGGGCCGTCGAAGCGCAGCATCTCCTCGATTCCGGAATCAAGCAGCTGCAGATCCTCGCCGTCCACCGCTTCCTGCAACGCGGTTCTCTGCTCTTCATCCGTCAACAGCGCATAGGTGCCGTTCCCAATGAGATTGATGGTGGTTTCGAACCCCGCGAAGAGCAGCACGAAACACATGGCCGCCACCTCGTTCTCCGTGAGGTGTTCGCCGTGGTCGGACGCCCGGACGAGGTCCGAGATCAGGTCGTCGCCGAGTGCCTCGCGCTTGCGGTGGATCAGGTCGGCCAGGTAGTCGCGGATCTTCTTGACCCCGCGAGCGACACCGCCGCGCTTGCCCCCGCCGTGCCGGATCATCATCGCCGCCCAGTCCCGGAAGTCGTCCTGGTCCTCGCGCGGGACGCCCAGCAGGTCGCAGATCGCGTAGATGGGGAGCGGGAAGGCGAACTCGTGGATCAGGTCCGCCTCGCCGCGGGCGGCGAAGTCGTCGATGAACCGGTCCGTCAGCTCCTGGACCCGGGGGGCGAATTCGGCCACCCGGCGCGGGGTGAACGCCTTGGACACGAGGCG
This sequence comes from Streptomyces longispororuber, assembly GCF_024448165.1. Taxonomy (GTDB): domain Bacteria; phylum Actinomycetota; class Actinomycetes; order Streptomycetales; family Streptomycetaceae; genus Streptomyces; species Streptomyces longispororuber_A. The sequence continues at coordinate 2,181 of NZ_JAMOLN010000016.1, read as the reverse complement.
GCGCAGGCGGGTGTGGTCCGGCGGGTCGATGTTGAGGAGGTGGGTCATCAGGTCGGCCTTGCGCTCGCCGGGGATGCCCGTCTTGCCCTTGGCGTGGGACGGCTCGTCGTGATGGTCCGGGTTCTTGCTGAGCCGCTGGTCGGCGAGGGCCTGGCGGGCGTCGGCGTAGCGGGTGACCAGCCACGCCTCGACGCCGCTGGGCAGCGTGGTGCGGTGCACGGGTGAGTGCTCGCGCAGCCAGGCGTAGGCGGGGTACGGGTCGCCGGCGAACTCCCAGGTGAAGAGTTCGGGCATGGCGGGCTGCGGGGTGGGGCTTTCGGTCACCCGTCGACGGTATCCGGCGGGCGCGGCGCGATCGTCCCGGTGGTCCTGCTCGCGTCGTAGTGGCCGTTCTCCGCGGCCCTGTGCAGCCAGTCGTCCCGGACGGCCGGGTCGTCCGCCATGAGCGCGATCCGGTAGGGGGCCTCGGGGTGGTCCCCCTCGGCGCCCTTCTCGTAGTGGGTGAGGGCTTCCCGCCGGTCGCCCCGCTCCTCCGCGAGCATGCCGAGGGCGGTCTCCGCCGCGGCGTGGCCCGCCGCGGCGGCACGGGTGAGGAGGGTGTGGACCTCGGGGGTGCGCTCGCCCGCGTTGAAGAGGAAGACGCCCAGGTAGTAGGCGGCGAGGGTGTCGCCCGCCTCGGCGGCGCAGCGGTACCAGGGCTCGGCCTCCTGGGGCCTGCCCCAGTCGTGCAGCAGGCCCGCGATGCGCAGGGCCGCGTCGCCGACGCCGGCGCCCCATGCCGCGAGGTAGTGGCTCATCGATTCCTCGGCGCGGCCGGGGGTGCCGCTGATCAGGTCGCCGAGGCTGAGCGCCGCCTGCCCGGACGGCACCGACGCCTCCACCGCGCCGGTGAGCAGTTCCTCGGCGCGGGCGCGGTGGTGATCGGCGAGTTGCAGGGCCGCCCAGGTCCTGCCCGCCGCGGCCAGCGTCTCCAGGTACGGGACGGCCGCGGTGAACTCGCCGTCCGCCACGAGCAGGACGGCGAGGTCCTCGACGGCCGCCTCGTGTCCGGCGTCGGCCGCCTGCCGGAACCACCGCTCCTCCTGCTCCGGGTCGTCGGCCAGCCGGGCCAGCTGGCCCATGCCGTGCGCCGCGTCGGCCTCGCCCGCCTCGGCGCGGGGCCGCAGCACGGCGGCGAGTGCGTCGCCGACGGCCGCCTCCTCGGGGCCGCGGTGGTCCGCCGCGTCGAACACCCGCCAGCGCAGCTCGTCCGTGGCGGGCTCCCCCGCCGTCCGCAGCGCGCCCGCCACGAGCGCCCCGTGGGCCCGCCAGGTCCCGGGCCGCTCCCCCGGCATCAGGAAGCCGACGTTCCCGATCCGCTCCCCGGCCGCCCAGTCGGTGTCGCCCGGCGCCCCGAGCTGCCGCAGCAGGTCCAGCGGCACCGGGCCGGCGTATCCGCACCGCGCCACGTCGAGCGCGGCCCGGACGAGCGCGACGCCGTCCGGGTCGGCGTTCCGCGCGCTCAGCCGGATCCACTCCTCGTACAGCAGGTGGCCGAGCGCCAGGTACGCGGCCGGGTTACCGCCGTCGGTCCACAGATGGGCCTCGTACGCGCGCGGGTCCTCGACCTGCTCGGCGAGCCGCGCGAACTCGGACTCGCTCCAGGTGCGGGGCAGTTCGACGGTGTGCGCGTGGGCGACCACCCGGTCGCCGGGGGTCGATCCGGTCCGCCGCTCGTAGTACGCGTCGGCGTCCATGGTGGCGAGGATGCGCACGCCGAGTGCCGTGAGCCGCCCCAGCAGGCCCGGTTCCAGGCCCCGTTCGCCGAGGTGGCCCTCGATGTCGTCGAGCCACAGCAGGTACCGGCCCGGCTTCCCCTTGAGGCTGCCGAGCAGGGCGCGCAGATCCGCGCCGCGCTCGGGGGCGTAGAGCTGGTGGCCGTCGAGGTGGTGGGCGGCGTGCCACGCGGCGTACGACGTGCCGGTGACCGGTTTGCCGAGCAGCAGGACGAGTCCGTACTGGGTGAGCTTCGCGGCGAGTTCGGTGTCGCAGTCGCGGGGGACGTAGGGCGGGACGTCGGGGAGTCCTGAGACGCGGCGGGTGGGGCGGACGCCGAACTCGGCGGGGCCTATGTGGTGGGCGGGGCGCCAGTCGGGGCCGTCGTGGGCGGCGCCGAAGTGCTGGTGGATCGCGCCGACGCTG
>NZ_JAMOLN010000159.1 GCF_024448165.1 Streptomyces longispororuber | reverse complement strand
GCCGTACGGCGCCGCGCTTGTGCAGCGGGTCGTTGCCGTTGCCGCACTTGGGGGACTGGATGCAGGACGGGCAGCCGGCCTCGCACTCGCAGGAGGCGATCGCCTCGCGGGTGGCGGTCAGCCACTCCCGGGCCGTGTGGAAGGCGCGCTCGGCGAAGCCCGCCCCGCCGGGGTGGCCGTCGTAGACGAAGACCGTGGGGAGCAGCGTGTCGGGGTGGAGGGGGATCGAGACGCCACCGATGTCCCAGCGGTCGCACGTGGCGAAGAGCGGGAGCATGCCGATGGAGGCGTGTTCGGCGGCGTGCAGGGCGCCGCCGAGGATCTCGGGGTTGATGCGGGCGGCGTCGAGCTGGTCCTCGGTCACCGTCCACCAGACCCCGCGGGTGCGCAGCGTGCGCGGGGGGAGGTCGAGTTTCGTCTCGCCGAGGACCTCGCCGGTGATGAGGCGGCGGCGCAGATAGCCGACGACCTGGTTGGTGACCTCGACGGAGCCGTAGCACAACTTGCCGTCGCCCCAGGGGACTTCGACGTCGGTCTCCAGGATGGAGATGCTCGTGGTGTCGCGGGCGGTGGTCGAGTAGGTGGGGTTGGCGGGCTCGACCAGGGCGACGTTGTCGTCGAGGTCGAAGTGCTTCACCACGTAGGTGCGGCCCTGGTGGAGATGGACGGCGCCGTCGTGGACGGTCGTGTGGGCCGAGCCCGCGTCGACCGTGCCGAGGAGCCGGCCCGTGCTCGCCTCGACGATCTGGACGGGGTCGCCGCCCTCGCCGCGGATGTCGGCCAGGTCGGCGGCGGACTCGCGGCGCGTCCAGTGCCACGCCTTCGTCCCGGCGCGCCGGCGCAGCAGCTTCGCGGCCTCCAGCTGCGGCAGCAGGTCCGTGGTCGTCGGTCCGAAGAGGTCGAAGTCGGCTTCGGTGAGCGGGAGTTCGGCCGCGGCGGCGCACAGGTGCGGGGCGAGGACGTACGGGTTGTCGGGGTCCAGGACCGTCGACTCCACCGGCTGGTCGAAGAGGGCCTCGGGGTGGTGGACCAGATACGTGTCCAGCGGGTCGTCGCGGGCGACGAGGACGGCGAGCGCGCCCTCGGCGGAGCGGCCCGCACGGCCGGCCTGTTGCCACAGGGAGGCGCGGGTGCCGGGATAGCCCGCGATCACGACCGCGTCCAACCCCGAGACGTCGACGCCGAGTTCGAGGGCGGTGGTGGCGGCCAGGCCGAGGAGTTCACCGGAGTGCAGGGCGGCCTCGATGGCCCGGCGTTCCTCGGGGAGATAGCCGCCGCGGTAGGCGGCGACACGCCGGGCGAGCGAGCGGTCCACCTCGGCGAGGCGCTCCTGGGCGATCACCGAGATCAGTTCGGCGCCGCGCCGGGACCGTACGAAGGCGACCGAGCGGACGCCCTGCACGGTGAGGTCGGTGAGCAGGTCCGCCGTCTCGGCGGTCGCGGTCCGCCGCACCGGGGCGCCCTTCTCGCCCTGCATCTCGGTGAGCGGGGGCTCCCAGAGGGCGAAGACGAGCTCGCCGCGGGGCGAGGCGTCGTCGGAGACCTCGACGATCGGCAGACCGGTCAGCCGCCGCCCGGCGACCGCCGGTTCGGCCGCGGTGGCCGAGGCGAGGAGGAACACGGGGGAGGAGCCGTAGCGGGCGCACAGCCGGCGCAGCCGCCGTACGACCTGGGCGACGTGCGAGCCGAACACGCCGCGATAGGTGTGGCACTCGTCGATGACGACGTACTTCAGGGCCTTGAGGAAGGAGGACCAGCGCGGGTGGGACGGGAGTATCCCGCGGTGCAGCATGTCCGGGTTGGTCAGGACGTAGTTGCCGTACTGGCGTACCCACTCGCGTTCCTCGAAGGGGGTGTCCCCGTCGTAGACCGCCGGGCGGATCGCCGTGCCGAGAGGTTGTGAAAGTTCCTTCACCGATCGGCACTGGTCCGCCGCCAGGGCCTTCGTCGGGGCGAGGTAGAGCGCGGTCGCGCCGCGGCCGTTCGGGGCCTCGGAGCCGTCGAGGAGCGTCGTCAGGACCGGGGCGAGGTAGGCGAGGGACTTGCCGGACGCGGTGCCCGTGGAGACGACCACCGACTCGCCGTCCAGTGCGTGCTCCGCCGCGAGTGCCTGGTGGGCCCAGGGATGCTCGATTCCGGCTTCCTGCACGGCCGCGATGACCTCGGCGCGGATCCGGTCCGGCCAGACTGCATGACGTCCCGGGCGAGGGGGCAAGTGCTCCGTATGAGTGATGCGCGCAGCCCGGCTCGGACCCGAGGCGAGCCGGTCCAGGACCGCACCGGGAGAGGGGCGGGAGCCTGTCGGCGCCGAGGGTCGTTCGGATCGGTGATTCTTGGCCATCGGCACCGAGTGTGTCACTGGCGTGACGGACAATGCTCCCAAGGCGTCGTGCACGCCTGCCGGTAAGTGATTGAATGCCATCGCGGCTGGCGAACCGTCCCGGGGGATCATGCCGAGGTGTCCCCGAGGGGCGACCGCTCGATAGCAAGGTGCTGGAGGATCCGTGGACCTGTCCCTGTCGACCCGTACCGTCGGCGATCGTACGGTCGTCGAGGTCGGTGGCGAAATCGATGTGTATACCGCGCCCAAGCTGCGCGAGCAGCTGGTCGAGCTGGTGAATGACGGCAGTTTCCACCTTGTCGTCGACATGGAGGGCGTGGACTTCCTCGACTCCACCGGGCTCGGCGTGCTGGTCGGCGGTCTCAAGCGTGTGCGCGCCCATGAGGGCTCGCTGCGCCTGGTCTGCAACCAGGAGCGCATTCTCAAGATCTTCCGTATCACCGGCCTGACCAAGGTGTTCCCGATCCACACCTCGGTCGAGGAAGCCGTCGCGGCGACCGACTGATCCGGCCGATCCGGTAGACAGCGGGGATCGGGCGGTCTGTGGCCCGCCCGGTCCCCGAGAGCACGCCCGTACGTCCGAGGGGGATGCATGGCCACCGTCGAACTCCGCTTCAGCCCTCTGCCCGAGCACGTCCGCACGGCCCGCCTGGTGGCGGCCGCGGTGGCGCGCAGGGCCGGCGTGGACGAGGCCGTGCTCGACGAGGTCAGGCTCGCCGTCGGCGAGGCGTGCACCCGCGCCGTGGGGCTCCACCAGAGCGGCGGCATCTCGGAGCCGGTGCGGGTGGCCCTGATCGAGGAGGAGAAGCAGTTCTCCATCGAGGTCGGGGACGAGGCGCCCCATGCGGTCGCCCCTGCCGGCGCGTCCGGCGCGGCCCCTGACGCCGCCGACGATCCCGACGCGGAGGGCGAGGACGAGATGGGTCTCGCCGTCATCAGCGGCCTCGTGGACGACGTCGAGGTCACCGCCGGCGCGGACGGCGGCCTCATCCGGATGACCTGGCCGACGACACCACCGGCGACAGTGTTGCCGTAGCGCTCGGCGCATGTGCCTTTTTTCTCAAGCCCTGTTCACTCACCGGTGAACAGGGCTTTTCCATGTAATTCCTAGATCGTCGATCATTGATAATGCCTCCAGGGAATTAGCGGGTTTCTTCGCGGCTGGATCGGATCGGTGTTCGTCGATCATTTGCCGGGTAGCAGAAGAAGAACAATTCCGTTTGCCGCGCACTGTTTTGATCAGGTTCCGCTCCCTACAATCCGTCCACAATCTTGAGCTCAGCCCAAGCGTCAAGGAGGACGAATGGCGGAGCCCTCAACCCCAGCAACCTTCGCAGCCGCAGTCCTGACGGACGACAACCGTCTGATCGTCGTCGTCATCGCCGTCGTCGCGCTCGCGGCGCTCGCCGTGGCCGGTGTCCTGGTGCGCCAGGTGCTCGCCGCCGGCGAGGGCACGGAATCCATGAAGAAGATCGCCTCAGCGGTCCAGGAAGGCGCGAAAGCCTATCTGGGACGGCAGCTGCGCACCCTCGGCATATTCGCCGTCGTGGTGTTCTTCCTGCTCATGCTGTTGCCCGCGGACGACTGGAATCAGCGGACCGGCCGTTCGATCTTCTTCTTGATCGGCGCGGTGTTCTCCGCGATCACCGGCTATATCGGAATGTGGCTCGCGGTGCGCAGTAATGTGCGCGTCGCCGCCGCGGCCAGGGAAGCGACCCCGGCGGAGGGTGAGCCCGAAAAGGATCTCACCGCCGTCTCGCACAAAGCCATGAAGATCGCTTTCCGTACGGGCGGCGTCGTCGGCATGTTCACGGTGGGGCTCGGACTGCTCGGCGCCTCCAGCGTGGTGCTCGTCTACGCGGCCGACGCGCCCAAGGTCCTGGAGGGTTTCGGGCTCGGGGCCGCGCTGATCGCGATGTTCATGCGTGTCGGGGGCGGCATCTTCACCAAGGCCGCCGACGTCGGCGCCGACCTGGTCGGCAAGGTCGAGCAGGGCATTCCGGAGGACGATCCGCGCAATGCCGCGACCATCGCCGACAACGTGGGTGACAACGTCGGCGACTGCGCCGGCATGGCCGCCGACCTCTTCGAGTCGTACGCCGTCACGCTGGTCGCCGCGCTGATCCTCGGCAAGGTCGCCTTCGGTGACGCGGGGCTCGCCTTCCCGCTCCTCGTGCCCGCGATCGGGGTCGTCACGGCGATGATCGGCATCTTCGCCGTCGCGCCACGCCGGTCGGACCGTTCGGGAATGAGTGCCATCAACCGCGGCTTCTTCATCTCCGCGCTGATCTCGCTCGCCCTCGTGGCGGTGGCGGTCTTCACGTACCTGCCGGGGAAGTACGCCGACCTGGACGGTGTCACCGACGCGGCGATCCGCGCCAAGGACGGCGATCCGCGGGTCCTCGCGGTCGTCGCCGTGGCGATCGGCATCGTCCTCGCGGCCCTCATCCAGCAGCTCACCGGCTACTTCACCGAGACGACCCGGCGCCCGGTCAAGGACATCGGCAAGACGTCCCTGACCGGCCCGGCCACCGTGGTCCTCGCGGGCATCTCCATCGGGCTCGAATCGGCCGTCTACACGGCGGTGCTGATCGGCCTCGGGGTCTACGGGGCGTTCCTGCTCGGCGGCACGTCGATCATGCTCGCGCTGTTCGCGGTCGCGCTGGCCGGCACCGGGCTGCTCACCACCGTCGGGGTCATCGTCGCCATGGACACCTTCGGCCCGGTCTCCGACAACGCGCAGGGCATCGCCGAGATGTCCGGCGACGTCCAGGGCGCGGGCGCGCAGGTCCTCACCGACCTGGACGCCGTGGGCAACACGACGAAGGCCATCACCAAGGGCATCGCCATCGCGACGGCCGTCCTCGCGGCGTCCGCGCTCTTCGGCTCGTACCGGGACGCGATCGTCACGGCGGCGCGCGACGTCGGCGAGAAGGTCGGCGAGGGCGGGCCGATGAACCTGGTGATGGACATCTCGCAGCCCAACAACCTGGTGGGGCTGATCGCCGGCGCGGCGGTGGTGTTCCTGTTCTCCGGGCTCGCCATCAACGCGGTCTCCCGGTCGGCGGGTTCGGTGGTCTACGAGGTGCGGCGGCAGTTCCGCGAGCACCCCGGGATCATGGACTACACCGAGCAGCCCGAGTACGGACGCGTCGTCGACATCTGCACGAAGGACGCGCTGAGGGAGCTGGCCACACCGGGTCTGCTCGCCGTCATGGCGCCGATCGCGGTCGGATTCACGCTCGGTGTCGGGGCGTTGGGCGCCTATCTCGCCGGGGCCATCGGCACCGGCACCCTGATGGCCGTCTTCCTCGCCAACTCCGGTGGCGCGTGGGACAACGCGAAGAAGCTCGTCGAGGACGGGCACCACGGCGGGAAGGGCAGTGAGGCGCACGCGGCCACCGTCATCGGCGACACCGTCGGCGACCCGTTCAAGGACACCGCAGGGCCCGCCATCAACCCGCTGCTGAAGGTGATGAACCTCGTCGCGCTGCTCATCGCGCCCGCGGTCGTCAAGTTCAGTTACGGGGACGACGCCAGCGTGCCCGTACGGATCGTCGTCGCCGTCGTCTCGCTGGGCGTCATCGTCGGCGCGGTGTACGTGTCCAAGCGGCGCGGCATCGCGGTCAGCGACGACGAGGACGACGGGAACGGGAACCCGGGCGGCCGGGTGCCGAAGCCGGCCGATCCCGCGGTGGTGTCGTAGACCACCGCCGCACCCCAACAGGTGGGCGGACACCACGTTTTGACGTGCTGTCCGCCCACCTTGGTGTCCACCTGTGGGTTCTGAACTCCGCCGGGTTTTCCGCGTACTTCTTCCGTGAGCCTTCTCTCCCTTGGTGCAAATGGCTGCTAAAGGTCTACAAACCGGTCTTATGGGGCGCCCGACGTGCGATTGTCGTGTGCTCGGCGTGTAAGTTCCGGGGCCGAGAGCCATGGAAGGGACCAATCCGGTGAACAAGAAGCTTGCTGCCGCACTGTCCGGCGGTGCGGTACTGGTACTGGCGTTGTCGGGCTGCAGCGACGACAGCAACGAGAAGCTGGACTCCTGGGCCAAGCAGGTCTGTGACGCGGTCCAGCCGCAGGCGAAGAAGATCGAGCAGGCCAACACCGCGATCCAGAAGCAGACCTCGGACAACAGTGAGCCGGCCGACGTCCAGAGGACGGACTCGCAGGCGTTCCAGGACATGTCCGACGCGTACAAGGCGATCGGTGACGCGGTCGACAAGGCGGGAGCTCCGCCGGTCGACGACGGCGAGACGAAGCAGCAGAACGCCGTCAAGGAGCTGGACAAGATCTCGACGTCGTACGCGGCCCTGAAGAAGCAGGTCGACAAGCTCGACACGGACGACCAGGCGAAGTTCGCCGAGGGGCTCAAGGGGATCGCGGGTGAGCTCGACAAGTTGAGCCAGAGCGGGAGTGACGCGCTCAAGAACCTGGAGGAGGGGGACGTGGGGAAGGCGATGGCCAGGCAGGAGAGCTGCAAGAGCGCGTCCGCTTCGCCGTCGGGTTCCTAGGTTCGGGTGGGTTGACGTCCCCGGGGTTGCGCCGAGTGCGCGGCGCCGGGGGCGTTGTCGTTCGTGTGCTTGCGGTGCGACGGGGGCGCCGCTGTGCCTGGGCTGTTGCTGCTCCGTCGGCGGGCGCGGGTCTCGTCGTGGCTGGTCGCGCAGTTCCCCGCGCCCCTTTGGGGCGCCCGGTCGTCCGTGGGGCGCGCAGTTCCCCGCGCCCCTGGGATGCGCACTTCGTGCGCCATCTCTCGGGGCGCCTCGCGGCACAATGGGGGTGTGAGTCCTACCGCCTCTGAATCGTTGCCCGCCGATCGATCCGACGTCACCCGCGGTCTGCGTGACGCTCTGCTCTCCGCCGAGTTCACTGCCGACGGGCTGCTCGAACTGCTCGGGGCGCCCGCCTACGCGGCGCTCGCCCGCAGTGAGACCGTGCCCGCCCTGCGGGCCACCCGGGGCGAGGGCCCCCTGGAGACGCTCGTCCGGCTCTTCCTGTTGCAGCAGCCCGTGCTCCGGGAGCGGGTCGCCGGGGTGCTGCCGCTCGACGCGTGCCTGGAGAGCGGATGGCTGCGGGGGATCGGCACCGGCGCCGAGGTCGCCGCGACCGTGGACGTCCGGCCGTACGGCGGTCCCGACGGCGAGGACTGGTTCATCGTGTCCGACCTGGGGTGCGCGGTCGGTGGCGCCGGCGGCATCGGCAGCCACGACGAGGGCGTCGTGCTCGGGGTCGGCGGGGCGTCCACGACGCTGGCCGGGATCACCGTGCGGACGCCCGTCGCCGCCGCCCTGGACATCGGCACCGGCTCCGGGATCCAGGCGCTGCACGCCTCCCGGCACGCCACGCAGGTGACCGCGACCGACCTCAACCCGCGCGCGCTGCACATCACCGCGCTCACCCTCGCGCTGAGCGGGGCGCCCGCCGCCGACCTGCGGGAGGGCTCGCTGTACGAGCCCGTCGACCAGGGGGCCGGCGCGACGTACGACCTGATCGTGTCCAACCCGCCCTTCGTGATCTCGCCGGGAGCCCGGCTGACGTACCGCGACGGCGGCATGAGCGGGGACGATCTGTGCCGCTCGATCGTTCAAGGGGCGGGGGAGTACCTGAACGACGGGGGACACGCACAGTTCCTGGCCAACTGGCAGCACGTGGAGGGGGAGGAGTGGACCGAGCGGCTGCGCTCGTGGGTGCCGCGCGGCTGCGACGCCTGGATCGTGCAGCGCGAGGTGCAGGACATCACGCAGTACGCGGAGCTGTGGCTGCGCGACGCCGGTGACCACCGCACCGATCCGGCCGCGTACGCGGCCCGGTACGACGCGTGGCTGGACGAGTTCGAGGCGCGCAAGGTGAAGGCCGTCGGGTTCGGCTGGATCACCCTGAGGAAGACCGGTGCCGCCGAGCCCTCGATCGTCGTCGAGGAGTGGCCGCACCCGGTCGAGCAGCCGCTCGGTGACACCGTGCGGGCGCACTTCGCGCGGGTCGACTGGTTGCGCGCGCACGACGACGCGGCGCTGCTCGAGTCCTCGTTCAGGCTGTCGGGCGAGGTCGTGCAGGAGCAGGTGGGCCTGCCCGGCGCGGAGGACCCCGAGCACGTCGTGCTGCGGCAGGGCCGTGGCATGCGCCGGGCGACGAAGGTCGACACGGTCGGGGCCGGGTTCGCGGGCGTCTGCGACGGGACGCTGAGCGCCGGCCGGATTCTGGACGCCATCGCCCAACTCATGGGCGAGGAGCCGGTGTTGCTGCGCGACCGCACGCCCGCGCAGATCCGCACGCTGGTCGAGCAGGGCTTCCTGGAGCCCGTCGCCTAGCCTCCGGGCAGTGGCCGGGCACGGGCCGGGCAGGTGCCGGACAGCCGTACTTCGCCTGGTGCTGTACGGGAGTTCACCCCGGGTTCCCCCACCCGTGTCAGCCTCTCCGGCCTGAGCACCCGAGAACGGGCGCGAGGCGGGGAGGCAAGGCGATGGAGAGTACCCCTGCGGTCTTCGCGGGCACGGTGTTCGCACTGTTCGGCGCGGGCCTGCTGCTGTGGACGGGGGCGCGCACGGCGCATCGTGAGCCGGTGGCGTACGGGGCGCGCCCGGTGGCGTCGGCGGTGCTCGCCGGGGCGGCCGGCGTCGGCGCGCTGGCGCTCGCGGCGTGGTGTTTCGGCCAGGTGTGATGCCCGGAGACGACGGAGCCCGCCTCGCAACGGCGAGGCGGGCTCCGGCATGTGTGCGGGCGTCAGCCGCGCAGCACCCGGCCCTGGGAGTCGGTGCGGTCGTTGCTCGTGAAGAACAGGATCGCGTCGATCAGGGCCCAGATGCCGAGGCCACCGCAGGTGAGCAGCTGGGCGATGCCGACGCCGACGCTGCCGACGTAGAAGCGGCCGATGCCCAGGCCGCCCAGGAAGAGCTGCAGAACGCCCGCGACGATCTTCGACTTGTCGGAGTACGGACGGCCCTGCGGGTCGTAGCCGTAGGGGGCGTTGGGGTCGGCCGGGCCGGGCTGGGCGTAGGACATGCCGGATGCTCCTCGGGGACAACAAAAGGGGCACGACGAAGCCGCCGTGCTCCTGAGCGGATGGGTGAGGCAGATGCGCCGTGTGGGGACGTTGCGCGGCCTCGGAAAGCCCAAACTTAGAGGCACGTGCGGCTCGCCCGGCCCTGAAAGTGGGTTTCGTGGCGGGTTTGTGACCTGAGTGGTACGTGGGACGGCGAGGCGGCCGTCCGGTGGCGGTGACGCCGGGTCAGACCACGTTGCGCAGCACGGTCCAGACGACCGCGACGACCAGGATCGCGGCCTGGGCGCGGGGCGGGAAGGCGGGCTGCCAGCGGCGCCCGCGCACCCCCTCGTAGGCCCACCGGCCGAGGAGGGCGAGGGCGAACGGAGCGGTGAGGAGCAGCAGCCGGTTGTCGTGCCAGGCGGCGGTGAACTGACCGTGCATCAGGTCGTACACCATGCGGGTCCCGCCGCAGGCCGGGCAGAGCTGCCCGGTGACCAGCCGGAAGGGGCACCGCGGCAGCCAGTGGCCGGCCTCGTGCGGGTTCGTGCCGTACAGGTAGAGCGCGCCCGCGGCCCCGGCGACGAGCACCCCGACCGGGGCCGCCGCCGGGTGCCGCCACAGCGCCGTGGCGCGGCGGTCAGCCGCGCAGGACACGGCCGTTCGCGTCCGTCGTGTTGCTGCTGCAGAGCAGGATGATGCCGTCGATCAGGGCCCAGATGCCGAGGCCGCCGCAGGTGAACAGCTGGGCGAGGCCGAGGCCGACGTTGCCGATGTAGAAGCGGCCGACGCCGAAGGAGCCCAGGAAGAGCTGGAGCACACCGGCGACGATCTTCGACTTGTCGGAGTACGGGCGACCGTAGGGGTCGTAGCCGTACGGCGCGTTCGGGTCGTAGGCGGCCGGCATGCCGGGCGCGCCCTGGGGCGGGTAGCCGCCGCCGGCCGGGGCCGAGCCGGGGTAGGGGTAGCCGTAGTTCGGCTGGCCGCCCTGCGGCGCGCCGTAACCGGGCTGGCCGCCCTGGGGGGCGCCGTATCCGGGCTGGGGAGCGCCCTGCTGCGGGTAGCCGTACGGGTTCGCGCCGGGCTGCTCCGGCGGGGGCTGCTGGCCGTAGGGATTGCTGTCGGACATCGGGCTGCTCCTGGGTCGGGATGCCGTGGGGACGAGCCGGAGGCTCCCGTCGGGCTCCCCCAGCCATCCGCCATCTTGTCAGGAGCGGGTAAGTACGGGGAGCGAGGGCGGGCAAGAGCAGCGCAATAGCAGCGCAACAGGGACGCTCGTGACAGAAACGTGGCACGCACAGTGATTCCTCGGGTACCCGGAGCAGAGGCGTCCGCTCACCGGTCCGGGGGCAGGATCACGAGGAGTCGGGTTACCGTTCCGAGTGGCTGCTGCGTGCTTTTCCCGTTTGACACACCGGCGGGAGGTACCGTCACACTCCGCAGCAGTGCCGCATCAGCGGCCGCCAGCACGACCCGTACTGCGACCAGAACGGCCCGAACCGCCGACCGGAGAGAAGAGCGAAGTTGTCCCCGACCAGCGAGACCGCACAGGGCGGCCGCCGACTCGTCATCGTGGAGTCGCCCGCCAAGGCGAAGACGATCAAGGGCTATCTCGGCCCCGGGTACGTCGTCGAAGCGAGCGTCGGGCACATCCGCGACCTCCCCAACGGCGCGGCCGAGGTCCCCGAGAAGTACACCGGCGAGGTGCGCCGCCTCGGCGTCGACGTCGAGCACGACTTCCAGCCGATCTATGTGGTCAACGCTGACAAGAAGTCGCAGGTCAAGAAGCTCAAGGACCTGCTGAAGGACTCCGACGAACTCTTCCTGGCCACCGATGAGGACCGCGAGGGCGAAGCCATCGCGTGGCACCTCCTGGAGGTCCTGAAGCCCAAGGTCCCCGTCCACCGGATGGTCTTCCACGAGATCACCAAGGACGCGATCCGCTCCGCCGTCGCCAACCCGCGCGAGCTGAACAAGCGCATGGTCGACGCCCAGGAGACCCGCCGCATCCTCGACCGCCTCTACGGCTACGAGGTCTCGCCGGTCCTGTGGAAGAAGGTCATGCCGCGCCTGTCGGCGGGCCGCGTCCAGTCGGTCGCCACCCGGCTCGTCGTCGAGCGGGAGCGCGAGCGCATCGCCTTCCGCTCCGCCGAGTACTGGGACCTGACCGGCACGTTCGCGACCGGCCGCGCCGGTGACCCGTCCGACCCGTCCTCGCTGGTCGCCCGCCTCAGCGCGGTCGACGGCAAGCGCATCGCGCAGGGCCGCGACTTCGACTCGCTCGGCCAGATCAAGGGCGGCAACTCGGCGAACACGCTGCACCTCGACGAGGCGAACGCGCGGGCGCTCGCCGCCGCCCTGGAGCACACGTCGTTCTCCGTGCGCTCCGTCGAGTCCAAGCCGTACCGCCGCTCGCCGTACGCACCTTTCCGTACGACGACGCTGCAGCAGGAGGCCTCGCGCAAGCTGGGCTTCGGTGCGAAGGCGACCATGCAGGTGGCGCAGAAGCTGTACGAGAACGGCTTCATCACCTACATGCGTACGGACTCCACGACCCTGTCCGACACGGCGGTGGGCGCCGCCCGCGCCCAGGTCACGCAGCTGTACGGGGCCGACTACCTGCCGGACAAGCCGCGCACGTACGCCGGCAAGGTCAAGAACGCGCAGGAGGCGCACGAGGCGATCCGCCCCTCCGGCGACCGCTTCCGCACGCCCGCCGAGACCGGTCTGACCGGCGACCAGTTCAAGCTGTACGAGCTGATCTGGAAGCGGACCGTTGCCTCCCAGATGAAGGACGCGGTCGGCAACTCCGTCACCGTCAAGATCGGTGGCACCTCCGCCGACGGCCGCGACGCCGAGTTCAGCGCGTCCGGCAAGACGATCACGTTCCACGGCTTCCTCAAGGCCTACGTCGAGGGCGCGGACGACCCGAACGCGGAGCTCGACGACCGCGAGCGGCGCCTGCCGCAGGTCGCCGAGGGCGACCCGCTGTCCGCCGAGGAGCTCTCGGTCGACGGCCACGCGACCAAGCCGCCGGCCCGCTACACCGAGGCCTCGCTGGTCAAGGAGCTGGAAGAGCGCGAGATCGGCCGCCCGTCGACGTACGCGTCGATCATCGGCACGATCCTCGACCGCGGCTACGTCTTCAAGAAGGGGACGGCACTCGTGCCCTCCTTCTTGTCGTTCGCCGTCGTCAACCTGCTGGAGAAGCACTTCGGCCGGCTCGTCGACTACGACTTCACCGCCAAGATGGAGGACGACCTCGACCGCATCGCGCGCGGCGAGGCGCAGGCCGTGCCGTGGCTGCGGCGCTTCTACTTCGGCGAGGGCTCGGGCGACGCCAGCGCGGCGGACGCGGGCAACGGCGACGGGGACCACCTCGGTGGCCTCAAGGAGCTCGTGACCGACCTGGGCGCGATCGACGCCCGCGAGGTCTCCTCCTTCCCCGTCGGCAACGACATCGTGCTGCGCGTCGGGCGCTACGGCCCCTACGTCGAGCGCGGCGAGCGCGACTCCGAGAACCACCAGCGCGCCGACGTCCCCGAGGACCTCGCGCCCGACGAGCTCTCGGTCGAGTACGCGGAGGAGCTGCTCGCCAAGCCGAGCGGCGACTTCGAGCTGGGCACCGACCCGACGTCCGGCCACCAGATCGTCGCCAAGGACGGCCGCTACGGCCCCTACGTCACCGAGGTGCTGCCCGAGGGCACCCCGAAGACCGGCAAGAACGCGGTGAAGCCGCGGACCGCGTCGCTCTTCAAGACGATGTCCCTGGACACGGTCACGCTGGCCGACGCCCTGAAGCTGATGTCGCTGCCGCGCGTGGTGGGCGCAGACGCCGAGGGCGTCGAGATCACCGCGCAGAACGGCCGGTACGGCCCGTACCTGAAGAAGGGCACGGACTCCCGGTCGCTGCAGACCGAGGACCAGCTCTTCACGATCACGCTCGAAGAGGCCCTGGAGATCTACTCCCAGCCCAAGCAGCGCGGTCGCGCGGCCGCCAAGCCGCCGCTGAAGGAGCTGGGCACCGACCCGGTCAGCGAGAAGCCGGTCGTCGTGAAGGACGGCCGCTTCGGCCCGTACGTCACCGACGGCGAGACGAACGCGACGCTGCGCTCGGGCGACTCCGTCGAGGACATCACGCCGGAGCGCGGCTACGAGCTGCTCGCGGAGAAGCGGGCCAAGGGCCCCGCCAAGAAGACCGCGAAGAAGGCCGTCAAGAAGGCGCCGGCCAAGAAGGCCGCCGCCAAGAAGACGACCACGGCCAAGAAGACGGCGGCGAAGAAGACCACCGCCAAGAAGACGACCGCCGCGGCGAAGAAGGCTCCGGCCAAGAAGGCGGCTCCGGCCGAGTAAGCCGCGTAGGCCGCGTAGGCCGCGTAGGCCGAGTAGGCCGAGTAACAGGACAGCAGCGTGGTCGGGCCCCCGCCGGGCGTTTGTTCGGGCGGGGGCCCGTTCCGTCAGCGGCTGCCGATAGGCTGGACGAATGACCCGTGCCGAGCAGCCAACGGCCCCCCACACGGCCCCAGACGACGCCCTGGTAGCGGACTCCCGAGAGCGCGCCGTGCGTGCGCTCCTGCGCGTACCGCAGTTGAAGCGACTGTGGTCGGCGCAGCTCGTCGGCGGGGTCGGTGACGTACTCGCCCTGCTTGTGCTGGTGGTGCTCGCCCTGCAGGCGGCCATCGCCGAGGGCTCCTTCGGCGGTGGATACCGGGGTGTCGCCTTCGCCGTCGCCACGGTGTTCGGCGCCCGCATCCTGTCGACGCTGCTGTTCGGCGCCGTCCTGCTCGGGCCGCTGACCTCCCTCACCACGCCCGGCGGTCCGCTCGACCGGCGGTGGACGATGGTCGCGGCGGACGGCCTGCGGGCCGCGCTGCTGATCGTCGCCCCCCTGTGGATCGACTGGGTGCCCGAGAGTGCGCTCGCCATGATCCTCGTCACGGCGTTCGTCGTCGGTGTCGCCGAGCGGTTCTGGACCGTCGCCAAGGAGAGCGCCGCTCCGTCGCTGCTGCCCGCGCCGCCGCTGGAGGGCGCGGCCGTGCGGCCGCTGCCGGACCACATGGACGCGCTGCGCCGCCTTTCGCTGCGCACGACCTTCGTCGCCGTGCCGATCGCGGCCGCGGTCCTCGTCGTCGTGACGCTCGTGCAGAACCTGATCGGCGCCGGCGTGGACTGGTTCGCGCTGCACCAGGTGGCGCTGTCGTCGTACGTGGGGGCGGGCCTGTTCGCCGCTTCCCTGTCCGTCGTCTTCTTCCTCGAACTCCCCGACACGCAGACCCCGCGCGCGCGATCGCCGCTGGAGGGGCTGCGCCGCCCGAAGACCGGTGCCGGTGTCGACAAGGGCCGGACGGGCGCGATCCCGCTGCTCGTCCTGGCCGGCGCCGCCGTCGCGGGTGCGGTCGCCGCCGCGGTCGCCGTGTCCGTGCTGCACGCCAAGGACCTGGGCGGCGGCCCGGTGACGTTCGGGCTGCTCGTGCTCGGGCTGACCGGCGGCACCGTCGTCGGGATCCGTTCCGCGCCCACCGTGCTGCCGTCGCTGTCGCGGCGCCGGCTGCTCGCGCTCAGCATCGCGCTGACCGGCGTCGGACTGCTGGCCGGCGGACTCGTCCCCGACGTGACGAGCGTGGTCCTCGTCATGGCGCTCTCCGGAGTCACCGCGGGCATCGCCGCGAACACCGGGCACACGCTCCTCGACCAGGAGACCGAGGAGTACCGGCGGGCCAGGACGACCGAGCACCTCCAGGCCGTCGTACGGGTCTCCGTCGCGCTCGGCGCCCTGATCGCCCCCCTGATCGCCGCGCTCATCGGGCCGCACCGCCTGGAGAACGGCAAGTTCGTGTTCGCCCACGGCGGCGCCGCGTTCACGCTGATGCTGGTCGGCGCCCTGCTGCTGCCGGTCGCCGCGCTCGTCCTCGCCAAGGCCGACGACCGCAGCGGCGTCCCGCTGCGGCACGACCTGAAGGACGCGCTGCTCGGCGGCAACGACCCGGTGCAGGCACCCGCCGCGACCGGCTTCTTCATCGCCCTGGAGGGCGGCGACGGCGCCGGGAAGTCCACCCAGGCCGAGGCGCTCGCCGAGTGGATCCGCGCCAAGGGCCACGAGGTCGTCGTGACGCGCGAGCCGGGCGCGACGCCGGTCGGCAAGCGGCTGCGCTCGATCCTCCTCGACGTCTCGTCCGCCGGGCTCTCGCACCGCGCCGAGGCCCTGCTGTACGCCGCCGACCGCGCCGAGCACGTCGACACCGTCGTACGGCCCGCCCTGGAGCGCGGCGCCGTCGTCATCTCCGACCGGTACATCGACTCGTCGGTCGCCTACCAGGGGGCGGGCCGCGACCTGTCGCCCGTCGAGGTCGCCCGTATCAACCGCTGGGCCACCAGCGGTCTCGTACCGCACCTGACCGTGCTGCTCGACGTCGACCCGGAGGCCGCCCGCGAGCGGTTCACCGAGGCGCCCGACCGGCTCGAGTCGGAGCCGATGGAGTTCCACGCGCGCGTGCGCTCCGGTTTCCTCACGCTCGCCGCCGGCGACCCCGGCCGCTACCTCGTGGTCGACGCAGGCCAGGAGCCGGAGGCCGTCACCACCGTCGTCCGGCACCGGCTCGACGTCCTGCTCCCGCTCTCCGACGCCGAGATCAAGGCGCAGGAGGAGGCCCGCAAGGCCGCCGAGGAAGAGGCCCGCAGGAAGGCCGAGGAAGAGGCCGCCCGCAAGGCCGAGGAGGAGCGCCTGGAGCGGGAGCGGCAGGAGCAGCTCGCCAAGCTCCGCGCCGAGGAGGAGGAGCGCAAGCGCCGCGAGCTGGAGGAGGCGCAGCGCATCGAGGCCGAGCGCCAGGCGGAGGAGGCCAGGCAGCGCGCCGAGGAGGCCCGCCGCAAGGCCGAGGCCGAGAAGGCCCGCCTGCTCGCCGAGGAGCAGCAGCGCGCCGCCGAGGAGGAGCGCCGCCGCAAGCAGGCCGAGGAGGAGGCGCGGCTGCGCGCCGAGGCCGAGGAGCGGCGCCTGGAGAAGCAGCGCAAGGCCGAGGAGGCACTGCTGCGCGCCGAGGAGGCGCGCCGGCTCGCGGCCCAGGCCAGTGCCGCGGCCCAGGACAGTGTGACCACGCAGTTCCGCAAGGAGGACCTCCGTAAGGAGGCGCTGCGCAGGGACGACGTGCCCGACAACGAGACGACCGTGCCGACGCCCGTGGTGCGTCCGCAGCCGTCCGCGGCCGAGGAGACCGCGGTCCTGCCTCCGGTCAGGGACGCCGAGGAGACCACGGTCCTGCCGCCCGTGCGGGACGCCGAGGAGACGACGCAGCTGCCCCGCCCGTCCGCCGGTGCGGCGGACGGGACGGCGGTCCTCCCGCAGGTGCAGGACCCGCCCGCGGACAAGGTGCCGCCGGGGTACTTCCGCGACGAGCGGCCCGCGCCGCCGGAGGGTCCCAACGACCGTACGGCGGAGCTCCCGCAGGTCGACGAGGAGGGCAGGCCGCGGCGCCGCCCCCGCTCGGACTGGGCGGAGGAGACGCCGCTCGACGATCTGCCGTCGCTCGCGGACGAGCTGCTCGGCGGGCAGGACGACGAGGACGAGGGTCCCCGCCGCCGGCGCCGGTAGCAGGCCCCCGGACAGGTCCTAGGGCCTGTCGTCGCCGGTGAGCCGGAGCTCCACCCAGTCGACCGTGTCGCCGTCCAGGCGGTACCGGTCGACCTCGGTGGTGAACCCGGCCCGCTCGGCGAACCGCAGTCCCGCCGTGTTCGAGGTCAGGACGACCGTCTCGATCTCCTCGGCGCCCAGCGCGCGCGCCCGGTCCAGGCCCCGCGCGTACAGGGCCCTGCCGTAGCCGCGGCCGCGGTGGTCCGGCAGCACGCGGGCGATCACCGTGGCCACTCCGTCGCGCGGCGGGCGCACCGTGGAGCAGCCCACCAGGACGTCGTCCACGTAGGCCGACTCCAGGACGTTGCGCCCGGCGCGTTCGCGTACGTCGTCGAGGGAGAGGTACGCCGATTCGGCGGGCACGATCGTGTTGTGCGCGTGCTGCCAGTCGGCGAGCAGGGCATCGGCGGAGCCGCCGGTCAGGGGCTCGATGCGGAGGTCGGTACGGGTATCGCTCATCGCCGTATCAAACGATGTCGGTGGCGCCCGGCACAATGGCTACAGCTTGGAGAAAGGGCGGTGCCGCATGGCCGTATGGGACGACCTGGTCGGTCAGGAGCGCGTGATCGGGACGCTGGACGCGGCCGCGCGGGACGCGGACGCCCTGGTGACGGCGGCGTCGGCCGGGGCGCCCGCGCCCGCCGCGTCGAAGATGACGCACGCCTGGCTGTTCACCGGGCCGCCGGGCGCGGGCCGGGTCACCGCCGCGCGCGCGTTCGCGGCCGCGCTGCAGTGCGTGTCGCCGGACCGGGCGCTCGGCGGCGCCCCCGGCTGCGGCTTCTGCGACGGCTGCCACACGGCGCTGCTCGGCACGCACGCGGACGTCACGACGGTCGCCGCGGTCGGCACGCAGATCCTCGCCGAGGACATGCGGGACACCGTCCGCAAGTCGTACACGTCACCCGCGGGCGGCCGCTGGCAGGTGATCCTCGTCGAGGACGCGGAGCGTCTGAACGAGAAGTCGGCGAACGCCGTGCTGAAGGCCGTGGAGGAGCCCGCGCCCCGCACCGTGTGGCTGCTGTGCGCGCCGTCGGTGGAGGACGTGCTGCCGACGATCCGCTCGCGCTGCCGCCTCCTCACCCTGTCGTCGCCGCATGTCGACGCCGTCGCCGACATGCTCGTACGACGCGACGGCATCGAGCCCGACGTCGCCGCGACGGTGGCGCGGGCCACGCAGGGGCACATCGACCGGGCCCGCCGCCTGGCCACGGACCCGCGCGCGCGGGAGCGCAGGGCGGCCGTCCTCAAGGTGCCGCTGCGCGTCGCGGACGTCGGCGGCTGCCTCAGGGCGGCGCAGGAGCTGGTGGACGCGGCGGCGGAGGACTCCAAGCAGCTCGCCGAAGAGGTCGACACGAAGGAGACCGAGGAGCTGAAGGCGGCGCTCGGCGCGCAGACCGGCGGGCGGATGCCGCGCGGCACGGCCGGCGTGATGAAGGACCTGGAGGACAAGCAGAAGCGGCGCAGGACCAGATCGCAGCGGGACAGCCTGGACCTGGCCCTCACCGATCTGACCGGCGTGTACCGGGACGTGCTGGCGCTGCAGCTCGGCTCGCGGGTCGCGCTGGCCAATGTCGACGTTCAGGACACGCTGGAGCGGCTCGCCCGCGACACGTCGCCCGAGTCGACGCTGCGCCGGATCGAGGCGATCGGCGCGTGCCGGGTGGCGCTCGACCGCAATGTGGCACCACTGCTCGCGGTGGAGGCCATGACGATGGCGCTGCGGGCCGGGTAGCCCTCGGCACCTGCCGAGGACCGGCGTTCGCGACTCAATGTGACGGACCCTTCGCCGAGCGTTACGCTCGCTCGATGTACCTCAGGCGCCACTCCTCCGCCCACCGCCGCCGAACCGTCCTCCTCGCCGCTGCCACCGGGTTGTTGCTGACCGGGATCTCGGGCTGTTCACCGGGGAGTTCGGGCACCGCGGACGCCTCGCTCGCCGCGCTGCCGCGATCCACCCCGGCCGGCCTCGCCGAGTACTACGGCCAGACCCCGAAGTGGCGCGAGTGCGGTGCGCCGGGCTTCGAGTGCGCGTCGCTCAAGGCGCCGCTCGACTACGACGAGCCGTCCGCGGGCGACATCGACCTCGCGGTGTCCCGGAAGAAGGCCACGGGCCCGGGCGAGCGGCTCGGTTCGCTGCTCGTCAACCCGGGCGGCCCCGGCGGCTCCGCGATCGGCTACCTCCAGTCGTACGCGGGCATCGGCTACCCCCAGGGGGTCCGCGCCCGCTACGACATGGTCGCCGTCGACCCGCGCGGCGTCGCCCGCAGCGCGCCCGTCACCTGCCTCGACGGCCCGCGCATGGACGCGTACACGCAGACCGACGTCACGCCGGACGACACCGCTGAGCAGGACCGGCTGAGCGCCGCCTTCAAGAAGTTCGCGAGCGGCTGCGAGACCTACGACAAGACCTCCCGGACGGTCCTCCCGCACGTCTCCACCATCGAGGCCGCCCGCGACATGGACCTGGTGCGCGCGGCGCTCGGCGACGAGAAGCTGAACTACGTGGGTGCCTCGTACGGCACGTTCCTCGGCGCGACGTACGCGGGCCTCTACCCGGAGCGGGTGGGCCGGCTCGTGCTCGACGGGGCGATGGACCCCTCGCTCGACGCGCGCGAGCTGAACGAGCAGCAGACCGCCGGGTTCGAGACGGCGTTCCAGTCGTTCGCGAAGGACTGCGTGGGCCGCTCCGACTGCCCGCTCGGCACCGGCACGCCGGACGAGGCGGGCAAGCGCCTCAAGGAGTTCTTCACCACGCTCGACCGGACGCCGATCGCCACCGGCGACCCCGACGGCCGCAAGCTCGGCGAGGCCCTGGCCACCACCGGGGTGATCGCCGCGATGTACGACGAGGGGGCCTGGCCGCAACTGCGCGACGCCCTCACCGCCGCGATCAAGGAGAAGGACGGCGCGGGTTTGCTCGCCCTCTCCGACAGCTACTACGAGCGCGACCCCGACGGCACGTACACGAACCTGATGTTCGCCAACGCCGCCGTGAACTGCCTCGACCAGCCGCCCTCCTTCACCTCCCCGCAGGAGGTGAAGGAAGCGCTGCCCGACTTCGAGAAGGCGTCCCCGGTGTTCGGCGCGGGCCTCGCCTGGTCCGCCCTGAACTGCGGCTACTGGCCGGTCAAGCCGACCGGCGAGCCCCACCGCATCACCGCCGACGGCGCCGCCCCCATCGTCGTGGTCGGCACCACCCGCGACCCGGCCACCCCCTACCCCTGGGCCGAGGCCCTCGCCGACCAGCTCTCCTCCGGTCGCCTCCTCACCTACGACGGCGACGGCCACACGGCGTACGGCCGCGGTAGCGACTGCATCGACGGGGCGATCGACACCTACCTCCTGGACGGCACCCCGCCGACCGACGGAAAGCGCTGCTCGTAGCAGGTATCGGCTGGTCATAAAGGCTGTGCGGAGCACCCCCGGAGAGCGTGTAGGATTGGCGACGTTGCTGACGCACTCCGGTGCGCACGGCGCGCCGCCTTAGCTCAGATGGC
Source organism: Streptomyces longispororuber (assembly GCF_024448165.1). Classification (GTDB taxonomy): domain Bacteria; phylum Actinomycetota; class Actinomycetes; order Streptomycetales; family Streptomycetaceae; genus Streptomyces; species Streptomyces longispororuber_A. The sequence continues at coordinate 4,780 of NZ_JAMOLN010000159.1, read as the reverse complement.
CAGAGCAACGCACTCGTAATGCGTAGGTCTCGGGTTCGAATCCCGAAGGCGGCTCATCCTGAAACCCCAGGTCAGACTCTTCTGACCTGGGGTTTTTGTCTTGGCGGATGCAGTGACGACGAGGCGCGCTTCGAGCGACTGTCGCCGGTCTCGGTTCTGATCTTGGTTCTGGTCTCGGTTCTGGTCGGGAGTGTCTGCGCGGGGCAGTGTTCGGAGGGGTTCCAGAGGGTACTTCGCACACTGCATGCCCCGACCACCTGCCTGATGGGGGAGCGCCGTGAACAGCCGGGACCGCATTCCGTACTTCCGCTGGCAGCGGCACTTGCCGCGCCTCATCCAGGACCGGAGTGCGGGGCTGATGATCGCGGGGGCCGCCGTGGTCGCCCTCTTGTTCAGCGTCGTCGGCGCCGTCGCTGAACTGTCCGGCCCATCGTCGGATCCGTGCCAGCGGGCCCGCGACATCGCCGATGACGCTCGCCCTGCTGACGGAACGGTGGACTCCGGCCTCGAGCGTGAGCGGGTCCTCGAAACGGTGGACGAGTGGCTCGACGCCGCCAAGGAATGCCGGGACAACGGCGGCGACCCGGGGCCCGGAGCCGGGGGCTGACCGTCGTCGCAGGCAGCACCCCTTCCGGAACCCCAGGTCAGACCCTCCTGACCTGGGGTTTTCTCGTGCGGTCGCGCGGATCTATTCAGTACCAGCGAGGCTGCGGTGCCGACGGCGAAGGCGATGATGCCGGTGCCGTGGTGCTTCGCCTCCTGGGCGGAGTCCTGGGGTGAGGTCTCGGGGTCATGTGCGGCTCACTTGGTGATGTGGTGGCACTGGCTGACTCGCCGCGCGCCGTTGACCACGAGGTGAGCGCATGCCTTGCCCCTGGAGGTGCGGTACGTCCTGTTGTTGGTGTTCGCGTGGGTGAAGTCGATGCGCCAGCGGGCCGCGGGCGGAGATCTCTCGCCCCGCTGTCACATCTTCCCGCCGGGCTCCGTCAGGGCAGTGCAGGCGAAGTGCAGGAAGTACGGCAGGAAGTAGAGGAAGCAGAGAGATGACGAACCTTGAAGCTCGTATCGCCAGTCCGGTTGCGCTCATTCCGGAGGCCATGCCGCACGTTCTCGGGCTGTTGAAGGCCGCAGGGCAGGGTGGGGTCGACGGGGCCACGATGGAGTTGGTGCATCTGCGGGCCAGTCAGATCAACGGGTGCGGGGTCTGTGTGTACGGCGGGGTGCAGAGTGCCCGGAAGAACGGGGTGAGTGAGGATCAGCTGGCCTCGGTCGCCGCGTGGCGCGAGTCGCCGTTCTTCAGTGACGCCGAGCGGGCGGCCCTCGCGCTCGCCGAGGCCGAGACGCGGATCGCCGACAGTTCGGACCCGGTGCCGGACGCCGTGTGGGACGAGGCTGCCCGGCACTACGACGACAAGCAGCTCGCCGCGCTCACGCTGATGATCGGCGTGACCAACCTGTTCAACCGGCTCAACGCCACGACCCGGCAGCCCGCCGGGCAGACCTGGTGAGTGCGTGAAACATTTCCCCGGGGTCGCCGCATCTATCAGGTGTAGGCGATACGAAGGGGTGGGTGCCACCGATGAGACGGTCCCTGGAGGGGGCGTTCCGGGAGTTCGCCGAGGCGCGCGCGGGGCAGCTGTTCCGTTCCGCGTGCCTGCTCACCAGCGGTGACACCCATCTCGCCGAGGATCTCGTGCAGGAGACCCTGGGGCGGATGTACGTGGTGTGGGGGCGGTCGTCGGCGCGGCTCGGGAATCCGGCGGCGTACGCGCAGACCGTCCTCGTGCGGGCATATCTCGCGCACCAGCGCCGCCGGTCCGCCGGTGAGCGGCCCTCGGACGAGCTTCCCGAGGGTGTCGCGGCCGGCGGCGAGGACGCCTCCCTGCGGCTGACGCTCCTCGACGCGCTGCGCCAACTTCCCCCGAAGGACCGGGCGGTGGTGGTGCTGCGCTACTGGGAGGACCGGTCGATAGAGGAGACCGCGGACGTGCTGCACCTCAGCTCGGCCGCCGTGCGCACCCGCAGCTCCCGGGCCCTGGCCCGGCTGCGGGCCCAACTCGGCGGAAGCCTCGGCGAGTTCGCCGCCTACTGACCATACGGACGGGGAACCAAGGAGGGTGGTCGCGATGTCCGGAGCGGACGACGGCCGGGATGTGTTCGAGGAAGGGCTCGGGGACGCGCTGCGGCGCACCGGGGACGGGTTCTCCGCCGACGGGCCGGCGCTGATCGACGGTGGCGTGCTGCGTGGGAGGCGGCGGCTGCGGCGCAGGCGGACGGGGATGGTGTCCGCGAGCGTGGCCGCCATGGCGGTCGTCGGGCTCGGGACGTCGTACGCCGCCGGGGCCTTCGACGCCACCGGGGGGAGTGGTCGGAGCGGCGGCGTCGCGGCTCAGCCCGGACCCAAGGAGGCCAAGAAGGAGGCCGCCGAGAAGAAGGGGAGCAAGGGGAGCAAGGGGAGCAAGGGGAGCGGCGCCGATCTTTCCGGGGGGCAGGTGCTGCGGATTCTTGAAGGGCTGTTGCCCGACGGGGAGTTCAGCGGGAAGGAAGGGCGTGGCACCGCCGACCAGCTCGGGCCGCTCGCGCACCTCGTGTACGACGACGGGCACGGCAAGGCCGCGATCGGGGTGAGCGTCGGGTCCGTCGACCCGGACGGGGCCTCCGTGGAGGAGCAACTGCGGTGCCCCGACAAGCGGTTCGTGCCGTACGACTCGTGCACGAGCGAGAAGCTGACCGACGGGGCGCGGCTGATGCTCATGCGCGGTTACGAGTACCCGGACAAGCGCGCCGAGACCAAGCTGTGGAGCGCCTACCTCGTCACGGCCGAGGGGTACACCGTCAGCGCCAGCGAGTGGAACGCGGCCGCCGAGAAGGACGCTCCGGTGTCCCGGCCCCAACCGCCGCTCGGCATCGACCAGTTGAAGGATCTCGTCACGTCGGAGAAGTGGCGGCCCGTGATGCGGGCGATCGGCACCGCGCCGGCCGAGCCGCTCGCCCAGCCGCCCGCGCGTGGCCTCGACAAGGCGTCGATCCTGAAGACGTTCAAGGGGCTGCTGCCGGAGCGGGTGCGGGTGACCGCCGAGGGCGGGCAGGAGTCCGAGTACGCGTACCTGGTCGTCGACGACGGGAAGGGTGCCACGCTCCTCCAGATCAACGTGCAGCCCGACATGCGCGACGTGGCGGGTGATCTCTACGGGAACGGTGCCGAGAAACTGCCGGACGGCACGCTGGTGAGCACGCGCAAGGGGTCGGGCGACGACAAGGGCGGGGCCGGGATCGTGATGTGGACCGCTGACATGATGCGCAAGGACGGGTTCCGGGTCGTGGTCTCCGCGTTCAACTCCGGATCGCAGTCGACGGACGCCACGCGGCCCGAACCGGCCCTGTCGATGGATGAGTTGAAGAGCATCGCGCTGTCCGGGAAGTGGCGGGAGAGCTGAGCCGGGGCCGGGGCCGGGGCCGGGGCCGGGGCGTGACGTGGTGTCACTTGGCGTCCGCGTAGCACTCCACGACCGCCACCGTGAAAGGGAACCGCACCGGCGTCTCGCCGAACGTCAGCCGGCCCGCCAGGTCGGAGGCCTCCTGGATCGCCTCGGCGACCCGGGCGGCCTCCTCCTCAGGACAGTGCACGATCACCTCGTCGTGCTGGAAGAAGACCAGCTCCGCCGCCAGGTCCGCGAGCGAGCGGCGCAGCGCGGCCAGCATCAGCAGCGCCCAGTCGGCGGCGCTGCCCTGCACCACGAAGTTACGGGTGAAGCGGCCGCGGGCCCGCGAGTTCGACGAGGCGTAGCCGTACGTGAACTCGCCTGCCGAGGAGGGCTGTTCGGGCTCGTCCTGGGGCAGGCCCGCCTCGCCGAGGTCCTGGTCGGCCGAGCCCGCGGCGGGCGGGCAGGTGCGGCCGAGCCAGGTCCGCACGAGACGGCCCTCCTCGCCGTCCCTGGCCGCCTCGTCGACGTACGCGACCGCCTTCGGGAAGCGGCGGCGCAGCAGCGCGAGGTTCTTCAGGCCGTCGCCCGACGTCTGCCCGTATATGGCGCCGAGCACGGCGAGCTTCGCCTGGCCCCGGTCACCGGAGAACGCGCGGTCCGACACCGACTGGTACAGGTCGCCGCTCTGGCCCGCGACCTCCATGAACGCCGGGTCCCGGGAGATCGCCGCCAGCACCCGCGGCTCCATCTGGGCGGCGTCGGCGACGACGAGCCGCCAGCCCGGGTCGGCGACCACCGCGCGGCGGATGATCCGGGGGATCTGCAGGGCGCCCCCGCCGTTCGTCGTCCAGCGTCCCGACACCGTGCCGCCGGGCAGGTACTCGGGTCTGAAGCGGCCGTCGCGCACCCAGTCCTGCAGCCAGGACCAGCCGTGCGCCGTGTAGATCCGGTACAGCTTCTTGTACTCGATCAGCGGCTCCACGGCCGGATGGTCGAGGGACTGGATCTCCCACTTCCTGGTCGACGTGATCTTGATGCCCGCCTGCTGGAACGCCTTCACCACGTCCGCGGGCAGATCGGGGCGGACCCGTCTGCCGAACGCCGCCGACACCTCGTCCGCCAGCTCGGCCAGCCGGCGCGGCTCGCCGCCGCCCGCGTACCGCTCGCCGAGCAGCTCGTGCAGCAGCGCCCGGTGCACGTCGGCCCGCCACGGCAGGCCCGCCGCGTGCATCTCGGCGGCCACCAGCATGCCCGCCGACTCGGACGCCGTGAGCAGGTGCATCCGGTCCGGGTGGGCGGTCGCGTCGTGCCGCCGCAGCTGGTCCGCGTACACGTCGATGAGGTCGGTCAGCGGT
>NZ_JAMOLN010000158.1 GCF_024448165.1 Streptomyces longispororuber | reverse complement strand
CGCACCCGGCAGCCGCGGTCCCGCAGGCCCCGACCGGCCCGCACCCGCAGACCAGCCCGCACCCACCGGCCCCGACCGGCCCGCACCCGGCAGCCCCGGTCCCGTCGGCGCATGGGCCGATGCCGCAGGCCGCTCACGCCCAGGGGCCCGCTCAGGCTCACGCACCCGTCGGCCCGCCGCAGGCGGCCTTTGCCGGGGCGGTGCAGGGGAGTGTCGGGCCCTGGCAGCAGTACGACCCGTGGGCCGGGCCCGTGTCGTTGTCGGGGAGCGGTGGGCCCGTCGGTGACCGGCCGCGGCGCGGACGCAAGGCGCTCGTACTGGGAGCCGTGCTGATCGCGCTCGTCTCCGGCGGCGTGGGCGGTGCCATCGGCTCGTACGTCGAGCGGAACGGCGGGACGGACGTCGAACTCCCGCAGGCCGGTGTCGAGTCGAAGGGCCGCGCCCCCGACAGCGTCGCGGGCATCGCCGCCCGCGCCCTGCCGGGCGTCGTCACCATCCACACCAAGGGCTCGTCGGAGCAGGGCACCGGCACCGGATTCGTCCTCGACAAGCAGGGCCACATCCTCACCAACAACCACGTCGTCGAACCGGCGGGTTCCGACGGTGAGATATCCGTCACGTTCGCGGGCGGCGAGAGCGCCGACGCCCAGGTGGTCGGCCACGACAGCGGCTACGACCTCGCCGTCATCAAGGTCGACGGCGTCCGCGGCCTGAAGCCCCTGCCCCTCGGCAACTCCGAGAACGTCCAGGTCGGCGACCCGGTCGTGGCCATCGGCGCCCCCTTCGACCTCGCCAACACGGTGACCTCCGGCATCATCAGCGCCAAGGAGCGGCCGATCACGGCGGGCGGCGAGAAGGGCGACGGGAGCGACGTCAGCTACGTGGACGCGCTGCAGACCGACGCCCCCATAAACCCGGGCAACTCGGGCGGCCCGCTGGTCGATTCGAAGGCCCGCGTCATCGGCATCAACAGCGCCATCCGCTCCGCCGACAGCGGCTCCGAGCTGGACGGCGGCCAGGCGGGCTCGATCGGCCTCGGCTTCGCCATCCCGGTCAACCAGGCGAAGCGGGTCGCCGAGGAACTGATCAACACCGGCAAGGCCACCCACCCGGTGATCGGCGTCACGCTCGACATGGACTACTCCGGCGACGGCGCCCGCGTCGGCACGAAGGGCAACAGCGGTGGATCGGCGGTCACTCCGGGCGGCCCCGGCGACAAGGCGGGCATCGAACCCCGTGACGTGATCACCGCGGTGGACGGCGTCCGCGTCCACTCCGGCGAGGAACTGATCGTCAAGATCCGCGCCCACCGCCCCAAGGACAAACTGGAACTCACGGTCGAACGGAACGGAAAGGAACGGAAGGTGGCCCTCGTCCTCGGTGCCGCCGACGGCACCTGACCGGCCGTTCTCCGGTTCTCGTGATCCTGGACGTAGCCCAGTGGCTACCGAACGGACAGGATCGCCGGGTACCGTGGACCCGGTCCGATGCCGGACCCTGCCGAAGACCTGCTACTGAAACCGACCGCGGGCCGAGGACACGCTAGGAGTGCAAGGTGTTCAACGACATTGGCCCACTGGAGGTCGTGACGCTCGTCGTGCTGGCCGTGCTCGTCTTCGGCCCCGACAAGCTCCCGAAGCTGATCCAGGACGTCTCGCGCACCATACGCAAGATCCGCGAGTTCTCGGACAGCGCCAAGGAAGACATCCGTAGCGAACTGGGCCCGGAGTTCAAGGACTTCGAGTTCGAGGACCTGAACCCCAAGACGTTCATCCGCAAGCAGCTGGACAGTGACGAGCTGGGTCTCAAGGAGATCCGCAACGGCTTCGACCTGAAGAAGGAAATGGCCGAGGTCACCGACGCGGTGCACACCGTGGGCGAACTGGAGGAGTCCGGTTCGGCGGGTGCCGCCAGTGGATCCGGCAGCACGTCAGGCGGCCGGGTCGACATGCAGAAGCGCCCCGAGACGCCGGGGAAGACGGAGAAGCCGGACGCCGGCGACCCGCCCCCGTTCGACACCGACGCGACCTGAACCACACCCATCGAATCCGGGCCTCCTGGACCCGGTGTGGCATCCTGCCTTGTTGTTGCGCGGACCGGACGTGAGAACGCCCGAGGGGGGCGGGCCGCTCCGGTCCGTACGAGAGCGAGGAGGCGGCCGGGTACATGGAGACGACGAGTCGGGTGGGCGCGCAGGCGCCGGCCACCGAGGGGGCCGGTCAGGTTCCCACGGCCCGGCGCACGGTCGACGGCTACCTGCTGGCGCCCTTCCCGTGGTACGGCCTCGACGAGGCCTTCACGGGACCGCGTTGGCTGATGCAGGTCGGCACCACGGCGGACGGGTCCGTCGAGCACGGTTCGATCGGGCACGGTGACGAGCCCTCGGTGCGCAGTGAAGGCACCGAGGACACCGAGCGGTTCGCGGTCGTGGTGACCGTCGCCGCCAATCCGGTACGGCGCAGCGCCGACGGCACGGGTGTCCTCGACGCCACGTCCGTCTCCTCGGCGGCCTGGCTGGCCGGGGTGGGACTGCTCTCGTACACCTGGCCGGGGCAGATGGACCACACGCTGCGCGACGACTGGCTGGACCAGCAGACCGAGACGGCGTGGGTCCTCGCGGACGACCTCCGGTCGGACGACTGGGCCTCGCTGACGCTGCCCGTGGACGGGGTGCCGACACCGTTCCACTACCGGGAGTCCGAGTACGGGTGGGTGCTGGCCGGTTCCACGGAGGCCGGGGTGCACCTGGGGGCGTACGGGCGGGGCATGAGCGCGTACGGTCTTGGCTTCTCCGTCGTCAAGGACGTCGCCGAGTACGCCTGAGCGGTCCGAAGGTCCGGCTGGTCCGGCCGCCCCGCACGCAGTTCCCCGCGCCCCTGGAGGCATGCGCAGCGCATGCCTCCAGGGGCGCGGGGGCTTGTCAGAACTTGTTGCGCGGGGTGATCCCCAGCGACATCCCCGACAGGCCGCGCTGGCGGCCGCCGAGCTTGCCCGCGATGGCGCGGAGCGCGGAGCCCGCGGGGGAGTCGGGGTCGGTCAGGACGACCGGCTTGCCCTCGTCGCCGCCCTCGCGCAGGCGGACGTCGATCGGGATCGAGCCGAGGACCGGCACCGTCGCGCCCGTGGTCCGGGTGAGGCCGTCGGCGACCAGCTGGCCGCCGCCCGTGCCGAACACGTCGACCATCTCGCCGCAGTGCGGGCACGGCAGGCCCGACATGTTCTCGACGACGCCCACGATCTTCTGGTGGGTCTGGACGGCGATGGAACCGGCCCGCTCGGCGACCTCGGCGGCGGCCTGCTGCGGCGTCGTCACGACGAGGATCTCGGCGTTCGGCACCAGCTGGGCGACGGAGATGGCGATGTCACCGGTGCCCGGCGGCAGGTCGAGCAGGAGCACGTCCAGGTCGCCCCAGAACACGTCCGCGAGGAACTGCTGGAGCGCGCGGTGGAGCATCGGGCCGCGCCACACCACGGGCGCGTTGCCGGGCGTGAACATGCCGATCGAGATGACCTTCACGCCGTTCGCCGACGGCGGCATGATCATGTTCTCGACCTGGGTGGGCTTGCCGTCGGCGCCGAGCATGCGCGGCACGGAGTGGCCGTAGATGTCCGCGTCGACGACGCCGACCTTGAGGCCGTCCGCGGCCAGCGCCGCCGCCAGGTTCACGGTCACCGACGACTTGCCGACGCCGCCCTTGCCGGAGGCCACCGCGTACACGCGGGTCAGCGAGCCGGGCTTGGCGAACGGGACCTCGCGCTCGGCCGTGCCGCCGCGCAGCGCCGCCGCCAGCTCCTTGCGCTGCTCGTCGCTCATCACGTCGAGGGTGACCTGGACATCGGTCACGCCGTCGACGCGGGAGACGGCCTCGCGCACGTTGTTCTCGATCGTGGAGCGCATCGGGCAGCCGGAGACGGTCAGGTACACGGTGACCGCGACGACTCCGTCCGCACCGATGTCCACCGATTTGACCATCCCCAACTCGGTGATGGGTCGCTGGATCTCGGGGTCGTTCACTGTCGCGAGCGCCTCGCGCACCGCGTCTTCCGTAGCCATACCACCGATAGTACGGCGCGGTAACCGGGGCACGGAAAGCCCCGTCAGCGGTCGTCTACGTCACGTCCGCGTTCGCCGTCCGCGGGGAATGCGCCCCCCTGGGAGACGGACCGCTGCTGCTCCTCCAGCTCCTTGAGGAGGTCCTGCAGCTCGGAGCGGATCCAGTCGCGGGTGGCGACCTCGCCGAGGCCGATCCGGAGCGCCGCGACCTCGCGGCTCAGATACTCGGTGTCGGCGATCGACCGCTCGTTCTGCTTGCGGTCCTGTTCGAGATTGACGCGGTCGCGGTCGTCCTGCCGGTTCTGGGCGAGGAGGATCAGCGGAGCGGCGTACGACGCCTGCAGCGACAGCATCAGGGTCAGGAAGATGAACGGGTAGTTGTCGAAGCGCAGGTCCGCGGGGGCCGTCACGTTCCAGATCACCCACGCGATGATGATCACCGTCATCCAGACGATGAACCGCCCGGTCCCCAGGAAGCGGGCGATGCGCTCGGAGAGCCGGCCGAAGGCCTCGGGGTCGTATTCCGGCAGGAGCTTGCGGCGCGGCGGGCGCGGCTGGTCGAGCCGGATGCGCGGCCTGCGGGTCTCCTGTGTGCGGTCACGCTCGTCAGTCGCCATGGTCCACCTCCCCGGACAGATGGAACTCCTGCTCGCGCCAGTCGTCGGGCAGCATGTGGTCGAGCACGTCGTCCACCGTCACGGCGCCGAGCAGCGACCCGCTCTCGTCGACGACGGGCGCGGCCACCATGTCGTACGTCGCGAAGAACCCGGCGATCTCCGGCAGCGCCGCGTCCGGGGCGAGGGCCTGGAGGTCCTCGTCGAGGATCGAGCTGACCATCGTGTACGGGGGGTCGCGCAGCAGCCGCTGGAAGTGGATGGTGCCGAGGTACTTGCCGGTCGGCGTCTCGTCCGGCGGGCGGCACACGTACACCTGCGCGGCGAGCGCGGGCGACAGGTCCGGGTTGCGGACCCGGGCGAGGGCGTCGGCGACGGTCGCGTCCGGTCGCAGCACGATCGGCTCGGTCGTCATCAGACCGCCCGCCGTCCGGTCCTCGTACGCCATCAGGCGCCGCACGTCGGCCGCCTCGCTGGGCTCCATCAGGGTGAGCAGCCGCTCCTTGTCGGCCTCGGGCAGCTCGCCCAGGAGGTCGGCGGCGTCGTCCGGGTCCATCTCCTCCAGGACGTCGGCGGCGCGCTCCTCCTTCAGCTTGCCGAGGATCTCGATCTGGTCGTCCTCGGGGAGCTCCTCCAGGACGTCGGCGAGCCGCTCGTTGGTGAGGGCGGCGGCGACCTCGGCGCGGCGCTTGGGAGAGAGGTGGTGCAGCACGTTGGCGAGGTCGGCGGGGCGCAGCTGCTCGAAGGTGGCGAGCAGGCTCTCGGCGCCCTGCCCGTGCTCCTCCAGGGAGAACCCGTCGACGGCCGACCAGTCGACGGTGAGCGTCTCGCCCCTGCTGCGCCGGAACGCGCCGCCCTTCCCCTTCCGTACGAAGACCCGGTCGATCTCCCAGTCGCGGCGGGCGGGCAGCTGCTGGATCGCCACGTCCAGGACGGTGACCTCCTCGCCCGTCTCCACCAGCCGGACCCGCCGGTCCAGCATCTCGCCCAGCACGAGCCGCTCGGTGGGCCGCTGCTCGAAGCGCCGCACGTTGAGCACGCCGGTGGTGATGATCTGGCCGGACTCGATGCCGGTGACGCGGGTCATGGGCAGGAAGATGCGGCGCCGGGTGGACAGTTCGACGACGAGCCCGAGCAGCCGGGGCGGCCGTCTGCTCACCCGCAGCATCGCCACCAGGTCGCGCACGCGCCCCACCTGGTCGCCGTTCGGGTCGAAGACGGGGACGCCGGCGAGGTGCGAGACGAAGATCCGGGGGGCGACTGCCGCCATGTCTCCTCGCACCTCCTTCTCGTCCATATCCATCCGGATATACGAACAATCCGTGGTTCAGGCTAGCCGGTACCGATGCAACACGCCTTTGCGCTGCGGCCACCCGGACCCCCACGAGTAACCGCAGATCGCAGGGGTACGCTGCCGTCTGCCCGCACTGACGAGAGGTAGTCCCGCCCGTGACCGCACTTCCCCCGGCCCGCCGCATCCGCAGGACCCTCCTGGTCGGTGTGATCAGTACGGGACTCGCGGCCGGGCTCGCGGCGTGCGGCGGCGACGACGACCCGGACGCCGGCACGAACGGCGTCGGCAAGCTGGCCCCCGGCAAGATCCAGAGCCGTACGGTCAAGGCGGCACAGGGCGCCGACGCGGTGCACGTCTCCGGCACGGTGGTCAGCAGCGGCAGGACCTACAAGCTCGACATGCGCCTCAACGCGGACGGCGGCTCGGGATCGGTGACGACGGGCGGCAGCACGTTCCGGCTGCTGCGGGTCGGGGAGCACCTGTACCTCAAGGCGGGCACCGACTTCTGGACCCACTCGGACGGCGACAAGAGCGGGCACGACGAGGGCGCGGCGGCCGAGAAGCTCGACGGCAAGTACGTGAAGGTGCCGACCGGCGACCCGGCGTACAAGCGGCTCAGCACCTTCACCGACAAGGAGGTGCTGCTCGACGGGCTGCTCACGTTGCACGGCACCGTGGAGAAGGGCGACCGCGGCACCTCCGGCGGCGTCCGCACGATCGAGCTGACCGGCGACAAGGGCGCGGGCGGGACGCTCGACGTCTCCCTGGAGGGCACCGCCTACCCCATGCGCCTGGAGCGCGCGGGCGGCGCGGGAACCCTTCAACTGGCCGACTGGGGCCGGGACTTCACGCTCCGGGAGCCGGAGTCCGGGGACACGGTGGACTACGGCCAGGCGCTGCCGTCGTCCTGACCGGGCCGCCCGGCGCTCAGCGCTTCTTGCGCCGGGCCAGCAGCCGGGGCAGTCCGGCCGGGACCGGGTTCCGGGTCGTCGCGGGCGACGCGGCCGGCGGGGCGGCCTGCGACCCCTCGGGGGCCGGCACCGTCTCCCCGCCCACCGGTTCGAGCCGCAGCACCCGGCACTCCCGGCTCCACCGCTCGGTCATCGTCTCCGCGTCCGGGGCGTTCAGCCGCTTGCCCTTGAGCTCGCCGACGGCCGCCTCCCACGCCTCCGTACCGGGGGACAGCTCCACGACCTTCGCCTGCCAGCCGACGAGCCGCCCGCCCTTGTCCTTGCTGCGCACGGTGACGGTGGCCGCGCCGCCGTCGACCAGCTCGGGCAGCGGCTGCTCGCCGGGCCCGTCGCCGACCACGTGCGCCGCGCCCTCGTGCCACAGGTGCCACAGCGCGCGCTCCGTGCCCGAGGCGCCACGGACCCAGATCAGCCCGGACTTCTTCGTGGCCTCCTCGACGAGGGCGGCGTCGAGCAGTTCAGCAGTCGTCATGCGGCAAGCGTAGCGGCGGCCTTCACAGCCACCCGTTCCGCTTCAGGGTCCGGTGGATCCCGAAGCAGACGGCACCGATGACGGCGAGCACCATCGGGTAGCCGAACCGCCAGTGCAGCTCGGGCATGTACGTGAAGTTCATCCCGTACACCCCGCACACCATCGTCGGTACGGCGATGATGGCGGCCCACGAGGTGATCTTGCGCATGTCCTCGTTCTGGGCGACGGACGCCTGCGCGAGGTTGGCCTGGAGGATCGAGTTGAGCAGTTCGTCGAAGCCGATGACCTGCTCCTGGACGCGCTCCAGGTGGTCGGCGACGTCGCGGAAGTACTTCTGGATGTCGGGGTCGATCAGCCGCATCGGCCGCTCGCTCAGCAGCTGGAGGGGACGCCGCAGCGGCGCCACCGCGCGCTTGAACTCCAGTACCTCGCGCTTGAGTTGGTAGATGCGGCCGGCGTCGGAGCCGCGCGGGGCGCCCTTGCCGGTCTGCGAGAAGACCTCGGTCTCGACCTCGTCGATGTCGTCCTGCATGGCGTCGGCCACGGCCAGGTAGCCGTCGACGACGTGGTCGGCGATGGCGTGCAGCACGGCGCTCGGCCCCTTGGCGAGCAGCGCCGGGTCGTCCTGGAGGCGGTGCCGGAGCGCGCGCAGGGAGCCCTGGCCGCCGTGCCGGACGGTGATGAAGAAGTCCCGGCCGGTGAAGCACATGACCTCACCCGTCTCGACGACCTCGCTCGTCGCGGTGAGCTCGGCGTGCTCGACGTAGTGGATGGTCTTGAAGACGGTGAAGAGCGTGTCGTCGTAGCGCTCCAGCTTGGGCCGCTGGTGCGCGTGCACCGCGTCCTCCACGGCCAGTGGGTGCAGCCCGAACTCCCGGGCGATACCGGAGAATTCGGCCTCGGTCGGCTCGTGCAGGCCGATCCAGGCGAAGCCGCCGTCGCGGCGCACCCGCCGGCGGGCCTCGAGCGGCGTCAGGCACTCGGGGGAGTCGACACGGGCCCCGTCGCGGTAGACGGCGCAGTCGACGACCGCGGAGGCGGCCGACGGGTCACGGGTCGTGTCGTACGTGCTGCGGGCCTCGTTGCCGTACGGGGCCACGCTCTTGCGCAGCGAGGGGCGGACGGCGGCACGCAGGTCGCGAATCATCGACATGGGCAGGCTCCTTCGCGGGCGGGAGCCGCCGGCAACGGATCGGAACTGCCCGGAATGAGGACGTCCTGGCGAGCGGGACATGCTGCACGTCCACAAAGCGGGGAGCACCGCACCGGCGCCGGGGCGGCTTCGCTTACTGATTCAGATCGGTGAGATCAGAAAGATCAGGCGGAAACGAAGTGCTCTTCCGGCACGCGCGGGCAGCCCGGGAACCGCTGTCTGCGAAATGAGGTACGGGCCTATCGGCCGGAAGAACGGGTGGTACTGCACGGTCGACTTCGATCCATGACAGCCCCACCTCCTCCAGCCGGTCCCCCGTGAGGGACGTCTCATCCCCCGTCAGGGGACGTCTGTGGGCCGGGAACCGAGAGCACGCTCTGCGTACCGTCCCGACCAGCGGCCAAGACTATCAGCCGACTGAAGAAGCAAGCCCCTTCTTTACCCGTTGCATGCGAGTTCTATGCTCGCGGGATGGCAGAAGTTCTTGCGTTGGTGGAAGCCCGGCTGCGCACGGCCCTGGGCGAGCCGGACGCGCGCGCGGCGGTCACGTTCCTGGGCACCGACCGGATCGAGGTGCTGCGCTTCACGGACGGTGACCTCGTGCGATACGCGACCCTCGGCATGTCCGCGTCGCCGATGTCCGACCCGACCGCGGCGCTCGCCGATCCGGTGAAGGGCCCGCGCGCCGAGCTCGTCCTGACGGTTCGCGCCGGTCTCGCGGACACCGACAAGGCGCTCCGTCCGCTCGCCGTGCTCGCCGCGTCCCCGCAGGTGGAAGGCGTCGTCGTGGCGCCCGGCGCCTCGCTGGACGTGGGGGAGCCGCTGTGGCCGGGCGCTCCGTTCACCTCGGTGCTGGTGGCCGAGCCGGGGGGTCTGGTGGAGGACCTCGACCTGGACGAGCCGCTGGATCCCGTACGGTTCCTGCCCCTCCTCCCCATGACGCAGAACGAGGCGGCGTGGAAGCGGGTGCACGGTGCGCCGGCGCTCCAGGAGAAGTGGCTGAACGGCGGAACGGACCTGCGCGATCCGCTGCGCAGGTCCGTCCCTCTCGACTGAGCCCTGAGTCCTAGTTCGCGAAGACGGAGACCCCGTCCTCGCTCGCGTGGACCGGCTCCAGCTCCTCGGCCTCGTGGGTGAGCGCGTTCCTGCGCACCCACACGACGACCGCGCCGAGCGCCGCGGTGACCGCGGCGACCACGAACGGGACGTGGATGTCGGTCCACTCCTCGATCTTCGGGGCGAAGTACGGGGCGGCGGCCGCGGCGAACCAGCGGACGAAGTTGTACCCGGCGCTGGCCACCGGCCGCGGCGCGTCCGAGACGCCGAGCGCCAGCTCGGTGTAGACGGTGTTGTTCACGCCGATGAAGGCGCCGGACAGGATCGTGCAGACGATGGCCGCGGTGTGGCTGCCGTACCCAAGGACGAGCACGTCCACGGCGAGCAGCACCAGCGAGCCGCCGAGCACCTTGAGCGAGCCGAACCTGGCCTGCATGCGCGGCGCGACGATCACCGAGAACAGCGCGAGCAGCACGCCCCAGGCGAAGAAGACGGCGCCCGACTTGTACGGGGTCATGTTCAGCACGAACGGCGTGAAGGCCAGGATCGTGAAGAACGTGTAGTTGTAGAAGAACGCCGAGACGGCCGCCGAGGCCAGGCCGCCGTGCCCCAGCGCCTTGATGGGGTCGAGGATCGACGTCTTGCGCGCGGGCTTCGGCTGCTCCTTCAGGAACGCCGTGATGCAGAGGAACCCGACGGCCATGAGCGCGGCGGTGCCGAAGAACGGGTAGCGCCAGCTCGCGTTGCCGAGGAGCGCGCCGAGCAGCGGTCCGCAGGCCATGCCGAGGCCGAGCGCGGACTCGTAGAGCAGGATGGCCGCGGCCGAGCCGCCGGCCGCGGCGCCGACGATGACGGCGAGCGCGGTCGAGACGAACAGCGCGTTGCCCAGGCCCCAGCCCGCGCGGAAGCCGACGAGTTCGCCGACGGAGCCGGAGGTGCCGGCCAGCGCGGCGAAGACCACGACGAGCGCGAGCCCGACCAGCAGGGTCTTCTTGCCGCCGATCCGGCTGGAGACGAAGCCGGTGACCAGCATCGCGATCGCGGTGATCAGGAAGTACGAGGTGAAGAGCAGGGAGACCTGGCTCGGCGTCGCCTGCAGACCCTGCGCGATCGACGGCAGGATCGGGTCGACGAGTCCGATGCCCATGAAGGCGACGACGGATGCCCCGGCGGTGGCCCAGACCGCCTTCGGCTGACGCAGGATGCTGCCCGCACCTGCGTCGAACGTGTCCCCTTCGGCGGGACCCCCTGTACTGCTGTGGCTCATGCCTGCCGCTCCTTCGTCGAGTCCTTCGTCGAGATCGTTGACGTATGCACATAATAAGTTAGAGCGGCTAATTAATGCAAGCTACATCTATCTTTCCGGGCCGGAGAGGGCGCGACGGCACGCTCCGGACGGGTGATCGTCCTTGACGCGGCGCGGGACGGGGAGGACCGTGGGGCGGTATGAGGGGCGAACCCAGTTGCCCGAAGTGTGGTGGCCGGGTCAGGGCTCCCGGACTCTTTGCCGACTCCTGGCAGTGCGACGTGCACGGCACCGTGCATCCGCTGCAGCCCGTGATCCCGCCCAGCGTCGAGGCCCTCAGCGTCGTGGTGCATCGTGCGCAGGTACCGGTGTGGATGCCGTGGCCACTGCCGGTCGGCTGGCTGTTCACGGGCGTGGCGAACGCGGGGGACGACCGGCACGGCGGGCGGGCCACCGCCGTCGCCTGCTCGGGCCCGGGACCGCTCGGCGGCATCGGTGAGCTGGTGCTCGTCGCCGAGGAGCTCGGCGTCGGACTCGGCGCGCGCTACGCGGGCATCGACGGACCCGACCCCGGCCCCTCCCTGGACGTCACCAAACCGCCCCAGGCCAAGGTCCTCGCGGCCGGCCGGCCCACCCCGATGTGGCACGTCACCGGAACCCCCGACGACCGCGCGGTCTTCGCGGGCGAGGCGCGCGGGCTGTGGCTGTGGGCGATCGTCTGGCCGGAGCAGTCGGGCATGCTGATGTACGACGAGCTGGTCCTCACCGACCTGCGGGACGCGGGCGCCGAGGTGGACCTGTTGCCGTGTGGGGCGCTGTCGCCGCGGATCCTTCAGTAGGGCGGCCGGGCGGTAGTAGGGCGGCCGGGCGGTAAGGGGCGGGGGGCTGGTTCGCCGGTGACGGAGGCGGGTGAAAACCCCGTTATCCTTGAGCGACCCGTTCCGTATCCGCCCGTCCGAGCCTGGAGTCAGCAGCCGTGCGCATCGATCTGCACACCCACTCCACCGCTTCCGACGGCACGGACAGCCCGGCCGAGCTCGTGCGGAACGCCGCGGCCGCCGGTCTCGACGTCGTGGCCCTCACCGACCACGACACCACGCGCGGCCACGCCGAGGCGATCGCCGCGCTCCGTGAGCTGTCGACGGGGCTCACCCTCGTCACCGGCGCCGAGCTCTCCTGCCGCATCGACGGCGTGAGCATGCACATGCTGGCGTACCTCTTCGACCCCGCGGAGCCGGAGCTGCTCGCCGAGCGCGAGCTGGTCCGCGACGACCGGGTGCCGCGCGCCAAGGCCATGATCGCGAAGCTGAACGGGCTCGGGGTCCCGGTCACCTGGGAGCAGGTCGCCCGGATCGCCGGCGACGGCTCGGTGGGCCGCCCGCACATCGCCACCGCGCTCGTCGAGCTCGGCGTCGTGCCCACCGTCTCCGACGCCTTCACGGCCGACTGGCTCGCCGACGGCGCCCGCGCCCACGTCGGCAAGCACGAGACGGACCCCTTCGAGGCGATCCGCCTGGTCAAGGCCGCCGGCGGCGTCACCGTCTTCGCGCACCCCGGCGCCGCCAAGCGCGGCCACACCGTCCCCGAGTCGTCGATCGCCGAGCTCGCCGCCGCGGGCCTCGACGGCATCGAGATCGACCACATGGACCACGACGCGGCCACCCGCGACCGGCTGCGCGGCCTCGCCGCCGACGTCGGCCTGCTGACCACCGGCTCCTCGGACTACCACGGCAGCCGTAAGACCTGCGTGCTCGGCGAGTACACCACCGACCCCGAGGTCTACGGCGAGATCACGCGCCGCGCCACGGGCGCCTTCCCGGTGCCGGGCGCCGGCGGACACCGCGCCTGACGCACCACTGCCGCGTCCGCAGGTCCACCACCTGCTTCTCCCCGTTCTCCCCAGGTCTTCTCCAGCTCCGCCCACCCTCTTCTGCAAGGCATGCCCCACCGTGTTCGACGTCGCCGTCTTCGGATCCCTTTTTCTCACGCTTTTTGTGATCATGGATCCCCCCGGAATCACCCCGATCTTCCTCGCCCTCACCGCGGGCCGCCCCGCCAAGGTCCAGAAGCGCATGGCCTTCCAGGCCGTCTGCGTCGCCTTCGGCGTCATCGCGGTCTTCGGTGTCCTGGGCCACCAGATCCTCAACTACCTGCACGTCTCCGTGCCCGCCCTGATGATCGCGGGCGGTCTGCTGCTCCTGCTGATCGCGCTCGACCTGCTCACCGGCAAGACCGACGAGCCGAAGCAGACCAAGGACGTCAACGTCGCCCTCGTCCCCCTCGGCATGCCGCTGCTCGCCGGCCCGGGCGCGATCGTCTCGGTGATCCTCGCGGTCCAGAAGGCGGACTCCGTCGGGACCCAGATCTCGGTCTGGACGGCGATCATCGCCATCCATGTCGTGCTGTGGATCGTGATGCGCTACTCGCTCGTCATCATCCGCGTCATCAAGGACGGCGGCGTCGTCCTGGTGACCCGGCTCGCGGGCATGATGCTGTCGGCGATCGCCGTGCAGCAGATCATCAACGGCGTGACCCAGGTGATCCAGAGCTCCTGACCGGCGCCCGGCCCCGCCCGGGCACACGCGAAGCCCCCGTACGCACGCTGCGTACGGGGGCTTCGAAGTGTGTAGTCGCTACGCCGTTACGAGGCGGTGGACTCGGCCGGGCGGATGTAGAGGCGCTGCCCGATGGCGGCGGCCTGCTGAACGATCCGGTTGACGGAGGCGGCGTCCACGACGGTGCTGTCCACGGCGGTGCCGTCGACGTCGTCGAGTCGCATGATTTCGAAGCGCAAGGGCTTCTCCCTTCGTCTGGTGATCCTCCTGAAGGAGAACTACTGGTGCGGGGACAAACAGTCTGGCCCCGCCTTACGGCCAGGCGGTTGCCTGCCCGTTAAGAGTGGATTGCGTGGCTAGGGAGCCCCGCGTTCTGTATGGGTACAACGGGTTGCCCCGTGCAAACATTCCCTACGCTAAAGAAATTTTTCGAGAAACTAATTACTCGCGAGTATCGGGGTTGCGCGAGTGCGGAGCGTGACGTCGTCAGGCCGTCGGGTGCAGGTCCCAGAAGGCGGCCAGCGCGGCCGCGGTCTCCAGCGGCCGGTCGGTGTTGGGGGAGTGCTCGGCCCCGGCGATCACCGACCGCCCGGCCCCCAGACGGGCCGCCATCGCGTCCAGGAGCGGCAGCGGCCAGGTGTCGTCCCG
This sequence comes from Streptomyces longispororuber, assembly GCF_024448165.1. Taxonomy (GTDB): domain Bacteria; phylum Actinomycetota; class Actinomycetes; order Streptomycetales; family Streptomycetaceae; genus Streptomyces; species Streptomyces longispororuber_A. The sequence goes on along the minus strand of NZ_JAMOLN010000158.1, from coordinate 11,228 downwards.
CTCGCCGGAGACCACGTGCACGGGCGGCGCGACCGCGGCGAGCTCCGCCACCCGGTCCGGCTCGTCGCACAACTGCCGCCCCGTGGCGATGAGTTGCGCCGGACTGTTCAGCATCCAGCGGCGGCGCAGCTCCGCCCCGTCGCCGCGTACGTCAGCGGCGTCCTCGGGGGCGTCCAGCGCCTGGATGGCCTCCCAGACCTGCGCCATGTCCAGCGCCGTCAGGGCGTCCCTGAGCAGCTTCAGGCGCTGCTGCTGGGGTTCCGTGACGGCGGCGGGGCCCGACGCCATCAAGGTCAGCGAGGCGAACGGCGCCGGGTCGGCGATGACCGCGGCCCGCGCGACCAGCCCGCCCAGCGAGTGCCCCAGCAGATGCACCCGGCCCACCCCCAGCGCCGCGACCTGCGCGAGCACGTCCCGCGCCAGCTCGGCCTGCGCGTAGGGCGCCTCGTCGTGCGCCGGGCCCGCGCTCTCGTACTGCCCCCGCCCGTCGACGGCGACCGTCCGGTACCCGGCGGCGCTCAGCGGACCGTGCAGCGCGATGAAGTCCTCCTTGCTCCCGGTGAATCCCGGCAGCAGCAGCACGGTGCCCCGCACCGGACCGTCCGCCGGCTCTCCGGTGATCGCGGCGAAGTCGCCCCGGGCGGTGCGCAGTCGGTGGGCGCGGGTGCCGGGCGGCGGGGTGAAGGTGGGCGGCCTGCTCATGGGCCGAGCCTACGTTCCGTGCCCGGTCCGCATACATGACGACGGCCCCGGTCCCGCTGCGGAACAGCGGGACCGGGGCCGTCGTGGTACGGGCGCGGGCTCAGGCCTCGGGGGCCTCGGCCACGGCCTTCTTGCGCGTGCGACGCGGCTTGGCCTCGGCGGCGGGCGCCTCCTCCGGAGCGGCGGCGACGGCCTTCTTGCGGGTCCGGCGCGGCTTGGTCTCGACGACCTCCGCCTCGACGGCCGGCTCGGCGACGGCCTTCTTGCGCGTGCGGGCCGGCTTGGCCTCGACGGCTTCGGCGGTGTCGACGGCGACTTCGGCCTTCTTGCGCGTGCGGCGCGGCTTGACCGGGGCCTCGGCCTCGGCGACGACGACCTCCGCCTCGACGGCGGGCTTGGCGACGGCCTTCTTGCGCGTGCGGGCCGGCTTGGCCTCGACGGCTTCGGCGGTGTCGACGGCGGCCTCGGCCTTCTTGCGCGTGCGGCGCGGCTTGGCCTCGGCCTCGACCGGGGCCTCGACGGCCGGCTCCGCGACCGTCTTCTTGCGCGTGCGGGCCGGCTTGGCCTCGACGGCTTCGGCGGTGTCGACGGCGACTTCGGCCTTCTTGCGCGTGCGACGCGGCTTGGCCGGGGCCTCGACCTCGACCGGGGCCTCGATGACGGCAGCGGCCTCGACCGGCTCCGCGACGGCCTTCTTGCGCGTGCGGCGCGGCTTCGTCTCGACGACCGGCTCCACGGCCTCCACCGTCTCGACGACGGCCTCGGCCTTCTTGCGCGTACGGCGACGGGGCTTGGCCGGAACCTCCGCCGCGGCCTCCGCGACGACCTCGGTCACCGGCGCGACGGTCTCGACCGTCTCGACGACGGCCTCGGCGGCCGGAGCGTTGGCGCCACCGCGCGTGCGGCGACGACGGCGCGGCGTGCGCGGCTCGGAGGCGTCCTCCGCGACCGGGGTGACCGGAGCGGCGGGCGTGGCCGGAGCGGCGACGGTCTCCGCGGCCTGCGCGGCGACCGGCTCGCCGTTGCGGGTGCGGCGGCGACGACGCGGCGTACGGGCCGAACGCTCGCGCTCGCGGTCGCGGTCACGATCACGGTCCCGGTCCTGCGAGGGACGGCCACCACGACCGCCGCGCGACGACGCGCCACGGCCACCGGTCTCGCCCAGGTCCTCGATCTCCTCGGCGGCGAGCCCGGCGCGCGTGCGCTCCGAACGCGGCAGCACACCCTTGGTGCCGGCCGGGATGCTCAGCTCCTCGTAGAGGTGCGGGGACGACGAGTACGTCTCGACCGGGTCGTTGAAGTTGAGCTCGAGCGCCTTGTTGATCAGCTGCCAGCGCGGGATGTCGTCCCAGTCGACCAGCGTGATCGCCGTACCCGTCTTGCCCGCGCGGCCGGTGCGGCCGATGCGGTGGAGGTACGTCTTCTCGTCCTCGGGCGACTGGTAGTTGATGACGTGCGTGACACCGTCGACGTCGATGCCGCGCGCGGCGACGTCGGTGCAGACGAGCACGTCCACCTTGCCGTTGCGGAACGCGCGCAGCGCCTGCTCGCGCGCGCCCTGGCCGAGGTCGCCGTGGACGGCGCCGGAGGCGAAGCCGCGCTTCTGCAGCTGCTCCGCGATGTCGGCCGCGGTGCGCTTCGTACGGCAGAAGATCATCGCGAGCCCGCGGCCGTCGGCCTGCAGGATGCGCGAGACCATCTCGGGCTTGTCCATGTTGTGCGCGCGGTACACGTGCTGCGAGATGTTGCGCACGGTCGCGCCCTCGTCGTCCGGCGAGGTGGCGCGGATGTGCGTGGGCTGCGACATGTACCGACGGGCCAGACCGATGACGGCACCCGGCATGGTCGCCGAGAACAGCATCGTCTGACGCTTCGCCGGAAGCATGTTGATGATCTTCTCGACGTCCGGCAGGAAGCCGAGGTCGAGCATCTCGTCGGCCTCGTCCAGGACGAGCGCCTTCACGTGCGAGAGGTCGAGCTTGCGCTGACCGGCGAGGTCGAGGAGCCGCCCGGGCGTACCGACGATGACGTCGACGCCCTTCTTGAGGGCCTCGACCTGCGGCTCGTACGCACGACCGCCATATATGGCGAGGACGCGCACATTGCGCACCTTGCCGGCGGTGAGCAGGTCGTTGGTCACCTGCGTGCACAGCTCGCGCGTCGGGACGACGACGAGCGCCTGCGGGGCGTCGGTCAGCTGCTCGGGCTTGGCCCGGCCCGCCTCGACGTCCGCGGGGACGGTCACGCGCTCCAGGAGCGGCAGACCGAAACCGAGGGTCTTGCCCGTGCCGGTCTTGGCCTGGCCGATGACGTCCGTGCCGGTCAGCGCGACAGGGAGGGTCATCTCCTGGATCGGGAAGGGGGTGACGATGCCTACGGCCTCGAGGGCCTCGGCGGTCTCGGGAAGGATTCCGAGCTGACGAAAGGTGGAAGTCTGCGTAGTCAGGGTGTTGCCTCTTCTGTGAGGTGCGGTGCGAGGCGAACGCGGGGGTCTTGACCGTGCCAGTGCCGTGCCTTTGGTACGCCGGTCTCGATCCGCTGATGCGGGGGGACCGGGTGGCGCGGGACCACTGCCGACGCTCGAGCGCTCGTGCCGCTGAGGGCCCCTCCTCGATCCGTACGTCTTGTGACGTACGACCCGGAGGGCTGTCGGGTCGGAGCCGATCGGGCCACCGACCGGGCATCCTCATTCGTGCGGCCCGTCGCAAGTACGCGCAAGAACCATGGCATGGGCTTGCACTCGGCGGGCTCTTTACCACCATACCCCGGAAACGCGCATGTGCGATGGCCGAATTGGTCACGTAGCCGTCGTCACACTCGTTGACCAGGGACTTCCGTCAGGCGGTGAGCGGGCTATTGTGCGCTTCATGGAGACGCCTGACAACGCCACGCCGACCGCCGAAGCAACCACCGGGCCGACCGGGATCGCTGCCCAGGACTGGGCCACCGCGTCCGCGGACGAGCACTACCGCGCCGCCGTCGTCGACCTGCTCGGCGCCCTCGCGTACGGGGAGCTGGCGGCGTTCGAGCGGCTCGCGGAGGACGCGAAGCTGGCGCCGACGCTGGCCGACAAGGCGGAGCTGGCGAAGATGGCGTCCGCCGAGTTCCACCACTTCGAGCAGCTGCGCGACCGGCTCTCCGCGATCGGCGCGGAGCCGACCGAGGCGATGGACCCGTTCGTCGAGGCGCTCGACGGCTTCCACAAGCAGACCGCTCCGTCGGACTGGCTGGAGGGCCTGGTCAAGGCGTACGTCGGCGACTCGATCGCCAGTGACTTCTACCGCGAGGTCGCGGCCCGGCTGGATTCGGACACCCGGTCGCTCGTCCTCGCCGTGCTCGACGACACGGGGCACGCCTCGTTCGCCGTCGAGAAGGTGCGGGCCGCCATCGAGGCGGAGCCGCGGGTGGGCGGACGGCTCGCGCTGTGGGCGCGACGGCTGATGGGCGAGGCCCTCTCGCAGTCGCAGCGCGTGGTCGCGGACCGCGACGCGCTCTCCACGATGCTGGTCGGCGGCGTCGCCGACGGCTTCGACCTGGCCGAGGTCGGCCGGATGTTCTCCCGGATCACCGAGGCGCACACCAAGCGGATGGCGGCGCTGGGGCTGGCCGCCTAGGCGTACGGAGTCAGCTGCTGCCGCGCTCTGCCACGGGTGGGGCGCAGCAGCAGGGACAGCAGGGCCACCGCCATCACGACCGAGCCGCCGAGCGTGGCGAGGACGTGGCCCGGGCCCAGCGCGCTGTGCGTGACGAACGCCCCGAACAGGCCGCCCGCGACACCGGTGGGCAGCACCAGCGTCCGCGACGGCAGCCGGTGCGGCAGCCGGTGGCCCGCGGCCAGGGCGAGGGCCAGGCCGAGCAGTGCGGAGCCGAGAGCTTCGAGCAGCATGGTGTGGGTCCCTCCCGCGCGGCCAGTGGGTGCAAATCGGTCGTAGCGGGTCTACCCCTGGCACCCGGAACGCAACCCTCCCCGTGTGCATTCGCTGTGCGTGCTCTGTGGAGGTGGCGCGGGTACGGGGAGGCACGGGGAGGCACGAGGAAGTACGAGGAGGGCCCCGACGGCGATGTGCCGTCGGGGCCCTCCTCGTACTTCTTCAGACTTCTCGTGTTTCTTCGGACTTCGAGTCCTACAGCGGGCCGAAGCCCACCTTCCGTACCGCCGGCTCGCCCAGCTCGACATACGCGATGCGCTCGGCCGGGACCAGGACCTTGCGGCCCTTCTCGTCCGTCAGAGAGAGCAGCTGCGACTTTCCGGACAGCGCCGCGGACACCGCGCTCTCGACATCCTCGGCGGACTGGTCGCTCTCCAGAACGATCTCGCGGGGCGTGTGCAGCACGCCGATCTTGACCTCCACGGCCTTGTCCCTCCGACGATCCGTGATGTGCGCGGACTACCGCGCCGTACCCAGCAAAGATTAGCCCGGTGAGGCGAGGCTCCCGGCGCCCCGGCTGCACGCCAAGAGCGAACAGCCGACGGGAACAGACCGGGGTCGTCGTGTCAGTGGTGGTCGGCGCCGTGCAGCGGGAAGCCCGCGATGCCGCGCCACGCGAGGGACGTGAGGAGCTGGACCGCCTTGTCGCGGGGCACCGGGCTCGCGCTGGACAGCCAGTAGCGCGCGACGACCTGTGAGACGCCGCCGAGGCCCGTCGCCAGCAGCATCGACTCGTCCTTGGACAGGCCGGTGTCCTCGGCGATCACGTCCGAGATGGCCTCGGCGCACTGCAGGCTGACGCGGTCGACGCGCTCGCGCACCGCCGGCTCGTTCGTCAGGTCCGACTCGAAGACCAGTCGGAAGGCGCCGCCCTCGTCCTGGACGTACGCGAAGTAGGCGTCCATGGTCGCCTGCACGCGCTGCTTGTTGTCCGTCGTGGAGGCGAGCGCCGTGCGCACCGACTGCAGCAGGGACTCGCAGTGCTGGTCGAGGAGTGCCAGGTAGAGCTCCAGCTTGCCCGGGAAGTGCTGGTAGAGCACCGGCTTGCTGACCCCGGCACGCTCGGCGATGTCATCCATCGCGGCCGCGTGGTACCCCTGCGCGACAAACACTTCCTGGGCCGCGCCCAGCAGCTGATTGCGTCGGGCACGGCGCGGCAGGCGCGTGCCCTTCGGGCGCGCTGCCTCCGTCTGCTCGATGGCTGTCACGCCGCCTCCCAAAATCGTCCGTGTGCGGTGTGCGCCGCGACGTCATCGTACTTTTGGGTAACCCTGATGTGCGCGGTGCGAGCGCAGAATTTCACGGACCGGGCGCCTGCGAAAGCCGCATACGGCAGGGCCGAGGCCACAAAGCGGCGCATACCGTCGCGCCTCGTCGCTGCCGCCGCTCTCGCCGGCGGGGTCGGTGCGGTCGGCGCCGTCAGCGGTAGTCGTCCTCGTCGAGGGCGACGACGCGGGCCTGCTCGGCCCGGTCCGCCTCGTTCGCGCCATCCGGGTCGGCCGCCTCGGCCGGTACGTCGTCCTGGTCGGGGGTGAGTTCCGTGAACTGCTCGGCTGCGTCGGCCTCGGGGGCCTCCACATCGATCTCCTCGCTGCCGCGGTCCGTGAAGGTCTCGGGATCGCTCGGGTCGACCGTCATCAATGGCTCCCTTCCTCACCTGTCTGTGAGCGGGCGGGTGCCCTGATATCGAGCGTAGGAGACACCCGATCGAGGCGCTATGCGATCTCCCCGCCCGCGGACGCCAGAGCTTTGGGGAGAGGTTGGCGCGATCTGTGACTGCGAACACACGATTCACTGCGTGATCGTCTCGTAACATATGCCGCATGTCTTCGACCGAGTCGCCGCGCGTGCCTTCAGCCCTCGCCGCCGCGGCACCCAAGCCGGGCGCCGTCCGGGTCGTCGAGGGGGAGCACCTGAGATCGGTCGGTCTGCCCGGACTCACGCTGACGGTCCGGTCGCGGCCGGGGACCCGGGAAGGACTGCCGCCCGCGCTGTACGTGCACGGGCTCGGCGGCTCCTCGCAGAACTGGTCGGCGCTGATGCCGCTGCTCGAGGACGTGGTCGACGGTGAGGCCGTCGACCTGCCGGGCTTCGGCGACTCACCGCCGCCGGACGACGGCGACTATTCGGTGACCGGGCACGCCCGCGCCGTCATCCGCCACCTCGACGCGCAGGGCCGCGGCCCCGTCCACCTCTTCGGGAACTCGCTGGGCGGCGCCGTCACCACCCGGGTCGCCGCCGTCCGCCCCGACCTCGTCCGGACGCTGACCCTGGTGTCGCCCGCGCTGCCGGAGATCCGCGTGCAGCGCACCGCGCTGCCGACCGGGCTCCTCGCGGTGCCCGGGGTCGCCGGGCTCTTCACGCGCCTGACGAAGGAGTGGACGCCGGAGCAGCGGGTGCGCGGCGTCATGGCCCTCTGCTACGGGGATCCCGGCCGGGTCACGCCCGAGGGGTTCCGCGCCGCGGTGGAGGAGATGGAGCGGCGCCTCGCGCTCCCCTATTTCTGGGACGCGATGGCCCGCTCCGCGCGCGGCGTCGTGAACGCGTACACGCTCGGCGGCCAGCACGGCCTGTGGCGGCAGGCCGAGCGGGTCCTCGCACCGACGCTGCTCGTCTACGGAGGACGTGACCTGCTGGTCTCGTACCGGATGGCGGCGCGCGCGGCGCGCGCCTTCCGGGACTCGCGCCTCCTCACGCTCCCGGACGCCGGGCACGTCGCGATGATGGAGTACCCGGAGACGGTCGCCACGGCCTTCAGGGAACTCGTCGCCGACACCGGTGCGTTGGACGAGAAGCCGAGTGAGAAGCTGGGTGGGAGGCCGGCCGGGACGCCGAGAGAGGCGCCGGACGACCCGAACGACTTGGTGAAGGGGACGGCGCCGCACGAGGCGTCGGACGCAGAGCGTGGACGCACCGCCGAGGCCGCGGGCGATGCGGATGGCGCGGACCGTACGACATTGGGGAGCTGAAGCGGCCTGTGGGACGGCATAGCCGCCGAGGACCGGCAGACAACGGCGACACCGCCGACATACCCGTAGCGCCCGTGGTCCAGGGCCCGTCGCACCAGGGTCCCGGACCAGGACGCAGACGCAGGGTGCCCGCCGAGGCACCCGCCTCCGTGGGCCCGGCCGCTTCCGGCGCGGTCCGCGGGGGGCATCCCGAGCAGCGTGAGCCGGGCGGCGGCTGGGGCGCTCCCGCTTCGGGCGCCCCCGGTGCGTCCACTGTTTCCGGTCCCGGTGCGGGGCACGGCTTCAGGCCACCCGCCGGGCCGCCGCTGGTGCCGCGTCCGAGACCGCGGCAGGAGTACGTCGACGCGTTCGAGACCCCCGACGAGCGGGTCGGCGGGCGTCCGGGCGGGTCCGGCGACCCGTACGCCTCCGTGACCGACTGGGACGCCGACGCCCCGGCCGGCCATGCGGACGATCCGGACGGTTCCGGCGGCGCGGGCCCGGACGCGGACGGGCGGCAGGGCAAGCGGGGCAAGGGACTCACCTTCACCGGCGTCGCCGCCGCGGCCGTCACCACCGTGCTCGCCGTCGTCGTCGCCGGTCAGGTCACCGACCGGGACGGGGGATCGTCCGGCGACGTGACGTCGCGGGCCGCGGACGGCGCGCGGGCCCACGACGACTCCGCGTCGCGCTCCGACGACCGGGCCACCCCGTCGAAGACGGCGCAGGCCGCGCCCGCCACGTACGGGCAGAAGATGGCCAAGAAGTACCCGCTCGCGGCGGACCTGCAGGGTTCCGGACGGTTCGAGGTGATCCCCGGGACCGACAAGGCGCCGGGCCACGGGCACAAGTGGCGCTACCGCGTCGACGTGGAGAAGGGGCTCGGGCTCGACGGCGAGCTGTTCGCGCAGGCCGTGCAGAAGACCCTGAACGACGACCGGAGCTGGGCGCACGACGGCGCGAGCACCTTCGAGCGCGTCTCGACGGCCGAGCCGGACTTCGTGATCACGCTGGCCAGCCCCGGCACGACCGCCAAGTGGTGCGCGAAGTCGGGACTCGACACGACCGAGGACAACGTGTCGTGCGACTCGGCCGCCACCGAGCGCGTGATGATCAACGCCTACCGCTGGGCGCAGGGCTCGAAGACGTACGACGACGTCCTCAGGGGCCATGCCATCCACCCGTACCGGCAGATGCTCATCAATCACGAGGTCGGCCACCGGCTCGGCTACAACCACGTGTCCTGTTCCCAGAACGGCGCCCTCGCGCCCGTCATGCAGCAGCAGACCAAGTTCCTGTCCATGAACGGGATCACGTGCAAACCGAACCCCTGGGTGTATCCCAAGGGTTGACGCTCCGTAGCGTTCTGTAGCCGAACGATCTCTTAGCGCGACAGAACGTCACGCGCGCGGGAAAGTTACGACCGTTCACCCCTTTTGGTGGCGCGATGGACAACCGTCCATCGCGCCACCGGCATGTCCGCATACGTTCGTCCCGCTGCGAGCCGCCGGGCCAACGGCGGCTCCCCATAAGGGAGATCGGGGGTGTACTCGTGCGCATCGGACTGCTGACCGAGGGTGGCTATCCGTACGTGAGCGGTGAGGCCAGACTCTGGTGCGACCGGCTTGTGCGCGGGCTCGAGCAGCACGAGTTCGACATCTACGCGCTCAGCCGCAGTCAGCGGCAGGAGGACGCGGGATGGCTCGAACTGCCCCCGCAGGTCAGCCGTGTGCGGACCGCGCCCCTCTGGGCGGGCGCAGCGGGGGACGAGGGTGGGGCGCACGGCGGCGGCCTTGGCCGACGGGGCCGCCGCCGGTTCGCCTCGCTGTACCGGGAGTTGGTCGCGGCCGTCGTCTGCGGCGCGGGGGCCGGTACGGGTGCGGCCGGCGCGGGTGCCGGATCCGGCGGCGGGGCCGAGACTGGGGCCGGGGACGAGGCGGACCGTTTCGCCAACGCCCTGTACGGGCTCGCCGAGCTCGCCCGCGACGAAGGCCCGCTGGGTACGGCGCTGCGTTCCGAGGCCGCCGTGCGCATTCTGGAGCGCGCCTGTCGTGCGCCCGGCGCCCTGCGCGCCGCCCGCGACGCCCGGGTCTCGGACCTGCTCGCCTTCGCCGGGTACGTGGAGCGCGCCCTGCGGCCGCTCTCCCTCGACTGGTACGAGGACGCCTCCGCAGGCCCCGACGGGGGCGGCCTCGGGTCGGTCGACCTGTGCCACGCCACCTCGGGCGGGCCCGCGGCCCTGCCCGGTCTGGTCGCCAAGCGGTTCTTCGGCGTCCCGCTGCTCGTCACCGAGTACGGGGTGCAGCTCAGGGCCCGTTACATCGCTGCAGGGGACGCCGAGTTGAGCGCGCCCGTGCGTGCGCTCCTCGCCGCCTTCCATGGCCGCCTCGCCGCCGAGGTCTACCGGCAGGCCGCCGTCATCACCCCCGGCAACGCCCACGCCAGGCGCTGGCAGGAACGGTGCGGCGCCGACCGCGCCAAGCTGCGCACCGTCCACCCCGGCATGGAGGCCTCGCGGTTCGCCGAGATCGGTGAACGCGAGGAGCCCGGGGAGCCGGACACGCTGGTCTGGGTCGGCCGCGTCGATCCGTCCAAGGACCTCATCTCCCTGCTGCACGCGTTCGCCGAGATCCGCAAGGAGGAGCCGAAGGCGCGCCTGCGGATCGTGGGCGCGCTGGGGAGTGCGAGGGGAGAGCGGCCGGGCGATCACGAGGCCGAGACCTATCTCGGACACTGCAAGGCCCTCGCCGCGCAGCTCTTCCCCGACGAGGCCGAGGGCATGCACGCCATCGGCGAGAACCCCGTCTCCTTCGAGGAGCTCGGCGGCCCCGAGGCACCCGACCTCGCCAACGCCTACGGCGCGGGCAGCGTCGTCGTCCTGTCCAGCGTCGTCGAGGGCTTCCCGATCAGCCTGGTGGAAGCCATGTTCTGCGGGCGCGCCACCGTCTCGACCGACGTGGGCGCCGTCGTCGAGGTCATCGGCGGCACCGGACTCGTGGTGCCCCCGCGCAATCCGCGGGCGCTCGCCGAGGCGTGCGTGGCGCTGCTGCGCGACCCCGAGCGCCGTGAACGGCTCGGTGCGGCCGCCCGTGCGCGCGCCCTGGAGCTGTTCACCGTCGAACAGAACGTCGCGGCATTTCGCGGCATTTACCTGGAGATCGTCTCGCACTGCCCGGTGCGCAGGGAGGCCGTGGACGACGCGGGCGAGCCCCTGCCGTTCGCCCACCCGCCGGAGGCACACGTGCCGGGCCGGTGGACGGCCTCGGCCACGACCGGACCCGGCGGCTCCTGGCTCGCCGGGCGCTCCACGGGGGCGGGCGCGCCGAGCTGGGCCGCCGACTGGGCGTCGGATCCGACGGATGCGGCGGACACGGCGGACCGGGCGGACGTGGTGGGCCTGGCCGGTGAGGCCTCCGACGGAGGACCCGGGGGCGGCGGGGCACGGGAGCAACTGGCCGGAGTGACACAGGGCTGTGGGGAGGGTGACGCATGAGCGGGCGTGACGGATTCGGCGGTGGCGACCGGGACGCGGCGGACCTGCCCCGGGTGCCGGTGAGCGCCGGGGCCTGGGGGGCCGGGTCGGAAGCGGCACTGGAGATCGCCCTCGCCGGTGAACCGGTCGACTTCGACGAGGAGTTGCTGCGGGAAC
>NZ_JAMOLN010000157.1 GCF_024448165.1 Streptomyces longispororuber | reverse complement strand
CTGACCCACCCGTACGGACGCGGACCGGACGGACGGCGGAAAACCGGTCGCGTCGGCCCGGCCCCGCGTGGCTGAATGAACACCCGGCGACCCCCAGGGGATGCCCGGGTTTCAGCCCCATCGAGCGGACCCCCGCTCATTTGGTTACTCTGTAGCCGGACGGTTACTGCAAGTGGGTCCCACCCGTACCCATGGTTCCGTCCGGGGAGAGGCCGGTCACCACGGCCGATCCCACCAGCGACAACCGGCGCCACCGCGCCCGAACTGGCCTTCCACTCAAGCCCGATCGGGCCTCCGGTGCCCCGCGCGAAGCTGGGCCCGGCCTCGCCGGAGCGGGTTACCCGACACACAAGGAGTGCGCGGTGACACCAGAGAAGACGAATCGCGAGCAACGCCCGAAGGAACGCACGGAGCGGGCCGGCCGCAGGCCGGAGAAGCTCGGCAGCCTCGACGTCTGGGCCCGGTCGGCCCCGATCCGCCTCGCCGGGTACGAGGACGATCTCGCCGAACCGCACATCCTGCCCAGCGTCGACTGAGCCCGGGGGTCCGCAGCCCCGACCGTACGCCCGCACTCCTCCACGGCGAGGAGTGCGGGCACAGGTGTGTCCGGGGGCTTCCGGGGGCTTCCGGGGGTTTCCGTGGATGTCCGAGGGGGCGTTCAGCGCTCCGGCCGGTTCGTAAGTGTCATCGGATCATTTGTCCAACTCCTCTGTCTGCACAGTCCATTGACGGCTCCCGTGCGCGCCCGCATCATCAGACCTCCGATGAATGCAAGCCGAGCCGCCCATCAGGGAGTGCTGTGCATGAGTGCGTACCCAAGACGCCAGGTCCTCGGAGCCGCCGCCGTCGTGGCTGCCGCGACCGCTCTGCCGTGGGGAACGGCGGGCCCGGCCGCCGCCGCGCAGACCGGAGCGGCCGGAGCTGCCGGCGCCGCGGGTGACTGGGGCACCGTCCCCGCCCCGGTCCCGGTCCCGCTGGACGCCCACTTCGACAACGACGGCATCGACACCGCCGACGCCCGCGGCGGCAGCTTCGACGGCAGCGGCTACACCTTCCCCGGCGAGGAGCTGCCCGCCGGACGGCTCGAAGTCGACGGCGTGCCCTATGTGTTCCCGACGTCCTCGGCGGGCGCGAAGAACAACGTTGTCGCGCTCGGCCAGCGCATCGAGCTGCCCAGGGGCCGCTACCTCTCGGCCCTGTTCCTCGCCGCCGGCAGCTACGGCGACGCGTCCGGGCAGGCCACCGTCCACTACGCCGACGGCTCCACGGGCTCCGCGGGCCTGAGCGCCCCCGACTGGTACGCGGGCAGCGGCACCGTCGGCGCCTCGTTCCGCTACAAGCCCGACGGCACCAAGGACGCCCACCGCGTCGGCATCGGCGTCAGCGAGATCGCGCTGGACGCGACCCGCGAGGCCGTCGCCCTCACCCTGCCGAAGCTGGATCCCGCCGAGGCGAACAAGACGGCCCTGCACGTCTTCGCGCTCTCCCTCCAGCCGGCCGCCGAGGGCCGGGCCCTCGCCCTGCGCGACGCCCGCTCCACCTTCTCGCTGCTGGAGGGGACCGGCGCCCAGAGCGTCGAGGCGACCGTGATCAACGCCGGCACCGTTGCCGTCCTCGCCTCCGACGCGCTGACCGTCGGCGTCGACGTGCCCGGCGCCCGCACCGTCGAGCCCGCCCGGGTGAAGTGGCTCGCCCCGGGGGAGCAGGCCAGGGTCCGCGTCGGCATCCGCAACCGGGGCGGCGTCGCACCCGGCACCGTCCAGGACGGAACGGTCGTCGCCACCGGCCGCGGCAGCCGGGCGGCCACCGCGGCGCGGAAGCTGACGCTCGGCGTGCCCGACTACCAGCCGACCGAGGCCTCGCTCTCCGGACACCAGGCGCCCTACTGGTTCCACGCCGCCAAGTTCGGCATCTTCATCCACTGGGGCGTCTACTCCGTGCCCGCCTGGGCGCCCGTCGGCACCCAGTACGCCGAGTGGTACTGGAACCAGATGCAGGACCCGAACAACCCGACGTACGCGCACCACAGGGAGGTCTACGGCGAGGACTTCGCCTACGACGACTTCATCCCGCGCTTCACCGCCGACAAGTTCGACCCGCGCGCGTGGGTGGAGCTCTTCCGGGACGCGGGCGCCCAGTACCACGTGCTCACGTCCAAGCACCACGAGGGCTTCGCGCTGTGGGACACCAAGCTGTCCGACCGCAACTCCGTCAAGATGGGCCCGAAGAAGGACCTCGTCAAGGAGCTCTTCGACGCCTCGAAGAAGTACGCGCCCGAGCTCCACCGCGGCCTGTACTTCTCCATGCCCGAGTGGTTCAACCCGGACAACCCGTGGATGGGGCACGCCCCGCGCAACCCGTACACCCTGGAGTCCGTCCCCTACACCGGCTACACGGCCGGCAAGGACTACGTGAAGGACTTCCAGGCCCAGCAGATGCTGGAGCTGATCCACCAGTACGACCTGCAGCTGATGTGGTGCGACATCGGCGGGGACAACGACTCGCTGCACGTCCTCGCCGAGTACTTCAACCACGGCAAGAACCGGCCCAAGCCCCTGGAAGTCGCCGTCAACAACCGCGCCGGGATCGGCTTCCACGACTTCACGACACCCGAGTACACGACGTACGACAACACGGTCGTCGCCAAGTGGGAGTCCAGCCGGGGCCTCGACCCGTTCTCCTACGGCTACAACGCGCAGACCCCCGACGACCGCTACATGACCACCGAGGAGGTCGTCCACAGCCTCGTCGACATCGTGTCGAAGAACGGCAACTTCCTCCTCGACATCGGGCCGCGCGCCGACGGCACCATCCCCGAGATCATGCAGACCCGGCTGCGCGAGACCGGCCACTGGCTGAAGGTCAACGGAGAGGCGATCTACGACACCACGTACTGGGCGCGGATGGCCCAGCTCGGCGAGGACCTGCGGTTCACCGTCCGCCCGAACAAGGCGTTCTACATCCACTCCCTCGCCGAACCCGGGGCCCGGCTCACGGTCGAGGCGCCGGTGCCGGTGCGCCCCGGCGACAAGGTGACGATGCTCGGGTACCCCCGGCCGCTCGACTGGACCGTCAAGGACGGCGCGTTCGTGATCGACGTGCCCGCCGCCGCCCGCCGGGCCGGCGAGCACGTGTGGGTGTTCAAGGTCGAAGGACAGGGGCGATGAACGTGACGAGGTCCTCCCGGATCGTGGGCGCCGTGCTGGCCCTGCTGCTGGCCGCGGTGCCGGTCTCCGCCGCCCGCGCGGACACCCCGGCGGCCGCGCCCCCGAAGGTCCTGCCCGCACTCACCGACTGGACGGCGCAGAAGGGGAGTTACGCGTTCGACGAGAAGACCCGGCTGGTCGCCGGCGATGCCGCTGCCCGGCGCGTCGCCCGCACCCTCGCCGACGACCTGCGCGCCGCCGGAAAGGGCACGGTGCCGGTCACCGGCGGCCCGTCCCGCCCCGGCGACATCGTCGTCGACGTACGGCCGGACAAGAAGCAACTCGGCGCCGAGGGCTACGAGTTGCGGGCCGGAAGCCGCCTGGAGATCACCGGCGCCGCCGGGACCGGTGCCTTCTACGGCACCCGCACTCTCCTCCAGCTCCTCGCCCAGGGCGACGAGATACCCGCCGGACGCACCGTCGACGTACCCCGGTACGAGGAACGCGGCGTCGGCGTCTGCGCCTGCTACATCCACATCTCCACGGACTGGCTGGAGAACCTGGTGCGCGACATGGCGTACCGCAGGCTCAACCAGCTCCTGCTGGAGATCAAGGTGAAGAGCGACGCCCACCCCGAGGCCAACACCTGGGGGTACTACACCAAGGACGAGATCCGCCGGCTCGTCGCGCTCGGCGAGAAGTACCACGTCACCATCGTCCCGGAGATCAACTCGCCGGGCCACATGGACCCGTGGATCCAGGACCGGCCCGACCTCCAGCTCGTCGACACCGACGGCAAGGCCCAGCCGTCCCGCCTCGACATCACCGAGCCCGAGGCGCTCGCCTACTACAAGAGCCTCATCGACGAGTACGCCGAGGTGTTCCCCGCCCGCTGGTGGCACATGGGCGCCGACGAGTACATGCTCGGCTCCGACTTCGCCAAGTACCCGCACGTCCTGGAGTACGCCCGCGCCAAGTACGGGCCGAACGCGACCCCGCAGGACGCGTTCATCGACTTCGTCAACCAGGTCGAGGCGTACGCGGCGAGCAAGGGCCGGCAGCTGCGCATCTGGAACGACGGACTGACCGGCGCCAACACCGTGCCCGTCACCCCCGGCACGACCGTCGAGCACTGGCTGGACGTGAAGGTGAAGCCGAGCACCCTGATCGCGCAGGGCTACCCCGTGATGAACGCCGCCTACTCCCTCTACCTCGTCCGCGGCGGCTTCCACACCGACACGGAGAAGCTGTACGACCAGCAGTGGGACCCGCGCAGCTTCGAGGGCGAGAAGCTCGCCTCGCGGGACGGCATCACCGGCGCCAAGATCAGCCTCTGGCCGGACAACGGCCGCGGCGAGACCGAGAACGAGGTGGCCGCGGCCGCCCGCCTGCCGCTCGCCCACATCGCCCAGACCACCTGGGGCGCGGCCCACCCCGACGCCGACTACGCCGGGTTCACTGCCCGGGCCGACGCCGTCGGCACCGCCCCCGGGCGCCGGGACCTGACCCGCGTGCCCCTCGCCGACGGCACCTACACGCTCGCCGACCGCGGCCACCGCACCGCCCCGGCCGACGTACGCCTGAGCCGCACCGCCGACGGCTATCTGACCATCGCCTCCGCCGACGGCGCCCGCTGCCTGGAGACCCGCAGCGGCAAGCTCACCCTCAACGTGCCGCTGGAGCCCGGCTCCGCCGCCACCTGGGAGACCTGCGACCCGAAGAACACCCTCCAGCGCTGGCAGCCGACCCGGACCGGCGCGGGATTTCGGATCACCGGCGCCATCACCCGGATGAACCTCGACGTGACCCCCGACGGCCGGCTCGTCCAGAACCCGCCGGACCATGAGACCCCCACGACCTGGACCCTCACCCAGCGCTGAACCGAAGGGACCCCCGCACACATGGCACTCAGCAGACGGCACGCCCTCCTGGCCGGCACGGCCACGGCGGTCGTCGCCACCACCGGCCTGCCCGCCTTCGCGGCGACCCCGGCCGAACCCCACTACCGGATCCCCGTCGATCCGGGCGACACCCCCGACGAACTCGTCGCCAAGGCCGCCAAGGTCCGCCCGACCAAGCGCCAACTCGCCTGGCAGCGGCTGGAGAAGACCGCCTTCCTGCACTTCGGCGTGAACACCTTCACCGGCCTCGAATGGGGCACGGGCGACGAGGACCCGGACGTCTTCCAGCCCACCGGGCTCGACACCGACCAGTGGGCGCGCGCCCTGCGCGACGGCGGATTCAAGCTCGCCATCCTCACCGCCAAGCACCACGACGGCTTCGTCCTCTACCCGTCGCGGTACACCCGGCACAGCGTGGTCAGCAGCAGCTGGCGCGACGGCCGCGGCGACGTGCTGCGCTCGTTCGCCGACTCCATGCGCAAGTACGGCATCAAGGTCGGCGTCTACATCTCGCCCGCCGACGAGAACCAGTACCTCGACGGCGTCTACGCCAACGGCAGCGCCCGCACCACCCACACCGTGCCGACCCTGGTCGACGGCGACGACCGCGCGGGCCGCGACCTGCCCACGTACGATCTCGACGCCACCGACTACGGCGCCCACATGCTCAACCAGCTCTACGAAGTGCTCACCGAGTACGGCCCGGTCGACGAGGTGTGGTTCGACGGGGCGCAGGGCCGCATCCCGCCCGACAAGGTCGAGAAGTACGACTGGGACAGCTGGTACGCCCTGATCCGCGCGCTCGCCCCGGACGCCTCGATCGCCGTGTCCGGGCCCGACGTGCGCTGGGTCGGCAACGAGGGCGGCATGGCGCGCGAGAACGAGTGGAGCGTCATCCCCGTCAAGGACACCGGCAACGGCAAGTACGACTACGCGCTGCCCTACGACGCGCCGGACAACGGCAGCCGTGAGGCGCTGGTCGAGGCGCAGCCGACCGCCGCCGCGCTCCAGTGGTGGCCCGCCGAGTGCGATGTGTCGATCCGGCCGGGCTGGTTCTACCACGCAGACCAACAGCCCAAGTCCGTCGAGCAGTTGACCGACATCTGGTTCCGGTCGGTGGGGCGCGGAGCCGTCCTGCTCCTGAACGTCCCGCCGGACCGGGACGGGCTGCTGCCCGCCGCCGACGTCGCCCGCCTCAAGGAGTTCCGCGAGCGCACCGACCGGGAGCTGCCCAGGGACCTGGCGCGCGGTGCCCGCGTCACCGACGACGGCGCGGGCAGCCGCACCGTCGACCTCGGCAGGCCCCTCGCCGTCGACCGGATCCGGCTCGCCGAGGACATCCGGCTCGGTCAGCAGGTGGAGCAGTTCGTGGTCGAGGCCGAGGTGGACGGAGCCTGGCGGACCGTCGCCGCACTCGGCACGATCGGCGCGGCCCGCATCCTGCCGCTGGCGGCACCGGTCACCGCGCGCCGCTGGCGGCTGCGGGTCACCGGATCCCGGTCGGCCGTCCACATCAAGGAGTTCGGCCTCTACAAGTCGCAGGTGTGAGCAGGCGGGCGGGGGCCCGGCCCCCGCCCGTCACGTGCGAGGATCGGCGGACACCTGAGCGCCGGAGAGCCCGCACGAGGAGAAGACCCATGACCGCGCACGACGTTTCCGCGACAGCGGACGGGACCGGTCCCGCCGCTCCCGCATGCTGCGCCGCGCCCCGCGGCGCCACCGTGCCGGCACCCGTTCCGCAACCGGTCGCCGCGCGTCGCGCGCCCTCCGGCCGCGGCATGGTGAAGCTGCCCGGCGGCACGTTCCGGATGGGCAACGAGGACGAGCGGGCCAACCCGGGCGACGGCGAGGGACCCGTGCGCGAGGTCACGGTCGCCGCGTTCCGCATCGACGAACACGCCGTCACCAACGCCCGGTTCGCGGCCTTCGTCAAGGAGACCGGACACGTCACCGCCGCCGAGCGGTTCGGCTGGTCGTACGTCTTCGCGGGCTTCCTCACCCCGCAGCAGGTCCGGGCGGCCCGGGCGCCGGCCGGCACCCCGTGGTGGCGCGGCGTCGAAGGGGCCACCTGGCGCGCCCCCGAGGGGCCGGGGTCCGGCGTCGGCGACCGGGCCCGGCACCCCGTCGTCCACGTCTCCTGGGACGACGCGCAGGCGTACGCGCAGTGGGCGGGCAAGCGGCTGCCCACCGAGGCCGAGTGGGAGTACGCGGCCCGCGGCGGCCTCGACCAGGCCCGCTACCCGTGGGGCGACGAACTGACCCCGCGCGGCCACTGGCGCTGCAACATCTGGCAGGGCGACTTCCCGAGGGTCGACACCGGCGCGGACGGCCACACCGGCACGGCCCCCGTCGACGCCTACCGGCCCAACGCGTACGGCCTCCACAACGTCGTCGGCAACGTGTGGGAGTGGGTCGCCGACCGGTTCACCGCGACGCACGACGCGTCCCCAGCGGTGGACCCGCGCGGCCCCGGCGAGGGCGCGAACCGGGTGATGCGCGGCGGCTCCTACCTGTGCCACGACTCGTACTGCAACCGCTACCGGGTCGCCGCCCGCACCTCCAACACCCCGGACTCCAGCAGCGGGAACTGCGGGTTCCGGTGCGCGGCCGATGCCTGACGAGGTGTGGGGCACGCTCCCCGCACGGGTGCGCGAGGAGACCGACCGGCAGGTCCTGCGCGACGCCCTCATGCCCGCCGTCCTCGTCCTGGTCCGGCACGGCGTGCCCCTGTACGACGCGCAGCTCGCCGTGCACGCGCGCTACGAGCGGCTCGGCGACCGGGTGACCCGGCGGCCCGAACCGCCCCTGGACATCGAGACGTTGGCGGTCCGGGCGGCCGAGGCGTCCGGGCAGGTCATGGAGATCGCCGCCGCATGGGACGGCGACACCGTCCACGACTGGTTCGTGGACCTGGTCGCCGTCACCCGGGACCCGCCGGGCCGCGCCCCGCTGACCACGATCACCTGGTCCGCCGCCGAACGACGGCTCGGCGGGGACCGCGGCCGGCGTCATCCGGCGGCGGTCCTCGCCGAGCGGCTCGGTGGTGAACTCGCCGCCAGGATCGGGGTGCCGTTCCGCTTCGACAGCCCGGACGACCCGGGCGGCGACCTGCCGGCGGTTCAGCCGCCGAAGACGCGCTGACCGCCCACGAACGTCTGCTCCACGCTCGTCGTGCCGATCTCCTCGGCCGGGCCCGCGAACGGGTCCCGGTCGAGGACGACCAGGTCCGCGAGGTGCCCCGGGGCGATCGTGCCGGTCTCGTCGTCGAGGTGGTTCACGTACGCGCTGCCCGCCGTGTACGCGCTGAGCGCGTCCGCCAGGCCGATGCGCTGCTCGGGCAGGAACACCGGGGTGCCGTCGGGCGCGTCGTCGAGCACCCGGTTCACCGCGACGTGGATGCCCTGGATCGGGTCGGGGCTGCTCACCGGCCAGTCGCTGCCCGCGGCCAGCGTCGCCCCCGACCGCAGCAGCGCCCCGAACGGGTACTGCCACGACGCCCGCTCCGCGCCGAGGAACGGAATCGTCAGGTCGTCCATCTGCGGCTCGTGCGCCGCCCACAGCGGCTGCATGTTCGCACTCGCGCCGAGCTCCCTGAACCGGCCGATGTCGTCCGGGTGCACGACCTGGAGGTGCGCCAGGTGCGGGCGGGTGTCGCGCCGGCCGTTGGCCCGCCGCGCCGCCTCCACCGCGTCCAGCGCCTCCCGCACGGCCCGGTCGCCGAGCGCGTGGAAGTGCACCTGGAAGTCCTGCGCGTCGAGCTCGGTGACGTACTTCTTCAGCGCCTCCGGCGGCACGAAGCTGATGCCGCTGTTGTCCGAGGCGCAGCCGCACCCGTCGAGGTACGGGCCGAGCAGCGCCGCCGTACCGTTCTCGGCGACACCGTCCTGCATGATCTTCACCGACGTGGAGCGGAGCCGCCCGAGGGTGCCCGCCGCGCGCCGGGCCACCAGTTCCTCGATCTGCTCGGTGCCGCGCGCCCGGTCCCACCACAGGGCACCGACCACGCGCGCGGTGAGCCGGCCGTCGGCGGCGCAGGCCAGGTACGCGTCGGTCGGGTCGGTGAGGTTGGCGTGCTCGCCGAGCAGCGCGTCCTGCCACGCCGTGATGCCCAGCGAGTGCAGGAGCGCCTGGGCCCGGAGCAGACCGGCGATCCGCTCCTCCCTGGTGACCTGCGGCAGCAGCCGGCCCACCAGGTTCGCCGCGCCCTCCTGGAGCATGCCCGTCGGGACGCCGTCCGCGTCGCGCTCGATGCGGCCGTCCGCCGGGTCGGGCGTACGGGCGTCGATCCCGGCACGTTCCAGCGCACGGGAGTTGACCCACGCCCCGTGGTGGTCGCGGTTGACCAGGTACACCGGCCGGTCGGGGACCAGGGCGTCCAGTTCGGCGGCCGTCGGCAGGCCACCGGGGAACGCCTCCATCGCCCAGCCGCCGCCGGTGATCCACTCGTCGTCGGCGTGCTCCCGCGCGTACGCGGCGATCCGCTCCCGGTACGCGGCGAACGTCGTCTCCCCGCTCAGATCGCACTGGCCGAGCTCCAGGCCGCCGCCGACCGGATGCGCGTGCGCGTCCTGGAACCCCGGTACCAGCAGCTTCCCCGCGAGATCGACGACCTCGGTGCGCGGGCCGATCAGCTCGCGCACCTCGTCGTGGCCGACGGCGACGATCCGCTCGCCGCGGACGGCCACCGAGGTGGCCCGGGACCGGGCGGGGGAGTTGGTGTGGACCGGGCCGCCGGTCAGGACGAGGTCGGCGTGTGCGGTGTCGGGCATGTGCGGCAACTCCTTGTGCTGTGACGGGTGTTACGGAACGTCGATGGCGGTCAGCGCGGCGGCGTCGGCGTCCGTGCCGCGCCCGGTGACGAAATAGGGGGAGCGGCGCCGGTACTTGGCGACGGCCGCCATCACGACGCCGGACACGACGATCGCGGCGGGCACGGACAGCATGAACCAGCCGTTGTCCGGGCTGAGTTCGAACCGGTCGCTCATCGTGGCGTAGTCGCGGGCGAGGTACGCGCCGATGCCGAGCAGCGCGAGCCCGCTCAGGCCCGGCGCGACGACCGCGCGCAGCGCCTGGCGGGGCGCGGTGCGCAGCATCCCGCGGAACCGGACGGCGCAGGCCAGCGCCGTGAGCCCGTAGTAGAGCGCGACGACGAGACCGATGGAGTTCACCGCCGCGAGGATCATCTCGTTCAGCTTCGGGATGGCCAGGGCGAGCAGGGCGAGGCCCGCCGAGATCGCCGTGACGAGGACCGTGCCGGCGGCCGGCGAGCCGTAGCGCGGGCTGACCTTCGTCCACACGGGGCCCATCGTGCGGTCCCGGCCCATGGCGAGCAGCCCGCGCGCCGTCGGAATGACACTGGACTGCAGCGAGGCCACCGCGGAGAACAGCAGCGCGAGCAGGGGCAGGGTCGCCCACGGCTCGTCGGCGAGCTTCGCCCCGAGGTGGGTGAGGGCCTGCGGGCCCTGCTCGACCAGCTCGGGCAGGGACATCTCGCGCTGGAAGGCCAGGGACCCGTACAGGAACAGCGCGAGCATCGTGAACAGGGCGATGAACCCGCCGCGCCCCGCGTCCCGGACGTCGCCGGTCTCCTCCGTGACGCTGAACGCGGCGTCCCAGCCCCAGAAGAAGAACACCGCGAGCACCAGGCCCTGCGCGAAGCCGGTGCCGTCGTGGATGTCCAGCGGGTTCAGCCACGACCAGGAGAAGCCGTGCGAGCCGGTGACCAGGGCCCAGCCGCAGAACCCGAGCAGCACCGCGTACTCGAAGACGAGCAGCCAGGTCTGCAGCCGGGTCGCCTTGCGGATGCCGGTGACGGCCGTGACCGTGACGGCGGCGAGCACCACCAGACCGACGACGGTGGACAGGGCCGTCGAGTTGGGGTCGAGCCGCAGCCCGCCGACGGTCTCCAGGTGCGCCTTGACGGCGAACTGCAGGAACACCGAGCCGGTCACCGCGGTCGTGTAGGCCATGAAGATCAGGGTGCCGACCAGCGTCACCCACCCGGTCAGGAACCCGAGCCAGGGGCCGAGCGACCGGCCCACCCAGACATAACCGCTGCCCATGTTTTGCTCGTCGCGGTTGAGCCGTGCGTACGCGGTCGCGATGCCCAGGATCGGCACGAACGCGACGAGCAGGATCGCCGGGGCCTGCAGGCCCACCGTCGCGGCCAGCGACCCCATCCCGATGCCGATGCTGGTGGTGGCCGCGGTGCTGGACGCGGCGACGGCGATGCCGTCCACGACGCCGAGGGAACGGCTCAGACCTGGGGGTTCGCTTCTCATGGACAGACTCCTGGGACCGGAGAACGAGGGACGACAGACGGTGCGGGGGGAGGAGGCTGCGATCAAACCGGCCTTGTCAACGTTGCGTCAATGGTGTTGACATAAGGAGGAGCGGAGTCGCCGACGGGAAGGGGATGGGATGGCCGAGGGGCGGATCCCGGCGGAACGCCGGCGGCGCAAGCCGACCAAGACTGGGGTGCTGCTGTCCGAGGAGACGATCGTGGAGTGCGCGCTGCGGCTCGTCGGGCAGCACGGGCCCGACGCCCTGAGCGTGCGCCGGCTCGGGGCGGCGCTCGGCTGCGACCCGAGCGCCCTGTACCGGTACTTCCACAACACGGACGACCTGCTGCTCGCCGTCGCGGACCGGATCATCGGCGAGTCCATGGCCGGCTTCGAGCCGGACCGGATGCCGTGGCGGGACGGGCTGCGGGAGATGGCGCTGCGCATCCACCGCGGCTACCGGGAGCATCCCCGGGTCGCGGCGCTCGCGGCGTACCGGGTGACGCGCCGGGCCAACGAGTTCCGGTCGGTGGAGGCCGGGATCGGACTGCTGCGGCGGGCCGGGTTCGGCGACGAGGACGCCGTGCGGCACTACTCGGCGTTCGTGGACACCGTCCTCGGGCACGCGGCGCTCGACGCCGCGCACCTGGCGCTGCCGCCGGAGCGCCGGGCCGCGGACGACCGGGCGTGGGAGGGGGAGTACGCGCGGCTCTCCCCGCAGGAGCATCCCCAACTCGCCGCGGTACGGCGGCACTTGCCGCTGATGGCGGGCAGCTCCTTCGCGGCGGCCCTCGATCTGCTGCTGTCGGCGCTGGAAGCGGCGGCGCCCCCGCCGGGTGCGGCGGGGGCGGGGACAGGGCGCTGAGACCCAGCTGAGACTCAGAGGTGGTCGCCGAAGAAGCCGACGAGCCTCGCGACGGCCGGGCCGACCGCCTCCGGCCGGTCGTAGAGATCGACGTGGGTCGCGCCCTCGACGGTGAACAGTTCGGCGGTGGGACCGGCCTGCGCCACCGCTCCCTGACTGAACGGCAGCGTCACCGCCTCGGATCCGGCGATCATCAGCAGGGGGCGCGGGGCGATCTTGTGGACGTCGGCGTACGCGTCGAACTGGTCGAGCTGGTCGGCGCTGCGCAGCGCGTACGCCCCGATCGAGCGCGGGTGCCGGGCGCGCGGCGTGCGGTAGTAGTCGTAGAACTCGGCCACCGCCGCCGGGGTGGACGCGTCGACCGTGTCCGGCAGCACCGGCACCATCCGGACCGGACCGCCCGCGGCCTCCTCGCTGCGCGCCTGCCCGGCCTGCGCGACCAGTTCCTGGAAGTCCGCCGGGTCGGCGCCCCGGAAGAAGCCCGGCACGTCCGCGGCGCTGACCGTCGCCACGGCCTTCATCCGGTGGTCGGTCTGCGCCGCGTACGGGGCGTAGCCGCCCGAGCCGCAGATGCCGAGGACGCCGATCCGGCCGGGATCGACCTCGGCGCGGGTCGTCAGGTACGACACCGCGTGACGGAAGTCGTCGGCACGCTGGAAGGGATCCTCCAGACCGCGCGGCAGGCCCTCGCTCTCGCCCTGGTACGCCGCGTCGAAGGTCAGCGCGACCAGTCCCGCGTCGGCGAGGCGCCGCGCGTACAGATCGGCGGTCTGCTCCTTCACTCCCGTCGTCGGGTGCCCGACCACGACCGCGGGCCGGCGCTCGCCCGCCACGAGGTCGCCGGGGGTCCAGAGGTGTCCGGCGAGGGTCTTGCCGTTGCTGGGGAAGGTGACGTCCGCCTGCATTCTCGTTCGCCTCTATTCGTGCATGAGCAATTCATGCCTGGGGGAAATTCTCCGTGTGCCGGTGAACGGCACGACATCGACACTCACATGCGGCCCCTGCGCCCACAATGGGCCCTTTCCGGCCCGGGACAGCGGTGTCCTGGGACAGAACTGTCCCCCTCACGCGGGCCGCACTCCCTGGCACACTGCAGACATGAGCGGCGATGCGCACCCGGGCGAACTCGGAGAATTCCTGAAGGCCCGCAGGGCGGAACTCAGCCCCCGTACGGTCGGGCTGCCCGACTCCGGCGTCAAGCGGCGGGTCAAGGGGCTGCGGCGGGAGGAAGTGGCGCTGCTCGCCTCGATCAGCACCGACTACTACACCCGCCTCGAACAGGGGCGCAGGCAGGCCTCGGCCCCGGTGCTCGACACCCTCGCGCGGGTGCTGCACCTCGACGACGAGGAGCGGGCGTACCTCTTCGAGATCGCGGGCCGGACCGTCGCCGGACGGAGCGGGCGCCGGCCGGCCCAGCAGGTGCCGCCGCAGCTACGGCGGCTGCTCGACGAACTCCCCACGACCCCGGCCATGGTGCTGGGACGCCGTATGGACGTGCTGGCCTGGAATCCGATGGCGGCGGCCCTCCTCGTCGATTTCTCACGCATTCCGGAGCGCTACCGCAATTACCCGTGGCTGGTGTTCCGCGACCCGGTGATGAAATCGATTCACGTCGAATGGGAGCAGACCGCGCGGGCCTGTGTGGCGATGCTGCGCAGGGAAGCGGGCCGTCATCCGCAGGACCAGCGCATGGCGCAGCTCGTCGGTGAGCTGTCGATGCTGGACGACGACTTCCGGCGCTGGTGGGGCGATCACCGGGTCGCCTCCCACCGCGGCGGCAGCAAAGTGCTGCGCCACCCCGTCGCCGGTGACCTCACGCTCGACTGGGAAGCCCTCGCGTGCACGGACGACCCCGACATGAAGCTCGTCGTGTGGACCGCGGAGCCGGGCTCGCCGTCCCACGACGGCCTGCGCATCCTGGCGTCCTGGCAGCAGCCCGCGGCCCTCTAGGCCCGGGGCGGCGGGCCCCCTTCGGGCCGGCTCAGTCCAGCTGGGACCGCAGCCACTCCTCCACCTCGCCGACGTGCGCCGCGGCGGCGGCCCGCGCCGCCTCCGGGTCGTGGGCGACCAGCGCCCGGTGGATCCTGGCGTGCTCGCGCCGGGTCCGCTCGAACGCCCCCTCCTCCTGGTAGCCCCGCCAGACCCGCGCCCGGAACGTCCGCGACGACAGGCCCTCCAGGATCGCCGCCATCGTCTCGTTGCCCGCCGCGGAGACGATCGCGCGGTGGAACGCCAGATCGTGGGAGAGGATCTCCTCCGGGTCGTCGGTGGCCTCCATCGCGGCCAGGTGCTCCTCGACCTCGGCGAGCTGCGGCCGGGTGATGCGCGCGGCGGCCAGCGCCGTGGCGGTCGACTCCAGGATCCGGCGGACCTCCAGGAGTTCGACCAGGCGCGGGCCGCGCGACAGGTCCGCGACCACCCCGAACGTCTCCAGCAGGTCCCCGGCCTCCAACTGCGTGACGTAGATGCCCGAACCGTGCCGGGCCTCCAGGACGCCGAGCACGGTCAGGGCCCGGATCGCCTCCCGCATCGACGACCGGGAGATGCCCAGCTGCGCCGCCAGGTCCCGTTCCGTGGGCAGCCGTTCGCCGGGCTCCAGGCTGCCGCCGCCGATCATCGCCTTGATCTGCTCGATCGCCCGTTCCGTGACGGTGCCCTTCTGGGGGGCGGTCTGCTCCACGATGACGTCCTCCTACGGCCGGATGCGCCGCAGTCTAATCACGAAGGTGGTCCGACCACTACGGAGGTGGTCGGACCTATCTGAGGTCTCGGAGGCGTAAAACCCGAGAGAACTTGGGTACGAAGGGTGTCGTCGAGGCGAAGTGGTCTGATAAATATCTCGGCGCGGCCGGTTCGGGACGGGCAGGACCCGGTCGCACTCCATGACTTCCGGAGCCGAGGAGCGGTCCGATGACTGGCACCACGAAGGGCACGAAGCGTTCGAAGGCCGCGAGGGCGTCGAGAGGACGGACGGTGCGTGCGGCGGCCCTCCTGGGGTGCGCCGCCCTCGTCCTCAGCGCGTGCGGCAGCACCAAGGACGACGCGGCCGGCGCGAGCGGCGGGGGAGGCGGCGACGGCAAGGGCAAGGTCGGCGTCATCCTGCCCCTGCTGACCTCGCCGTTCTGGCAGTCGTACAACGACTACGTGCCGAAGATGGCGAAGTCCGAGGGCGTCGACGCGCTGAAGACGGTCAACTCCAACAGCGACCCCTCGCAGCAGATCACCGACATCAACAACCAGCTCAACCAGGGCGTCAAGGGCCTCGTCGTCGCCCCGCTGGACAGCGCCGCCATCGCCGCCGGCCTCGACCAGGCCGAGCGCAAGGGCGTCCCGGTCGTCGCCGTGGACGTCGCGCCCGAGAAGGGCAAGGTCGCCATGGTCGTGCGCGCCAACAACGTCGCGTACGGCGAGAAGGCCTGCGACTACCTCGGCAGCCAGGTCAAGACCGGCAAGGTCGTGCAGATCATGGGCGACCTGGCCTCCGTCAACGGCCGGGACCGCTCCAAGGCGTTCCGCGACTGCGTGAAGACGAAGTACCCGAAGCTGAAGGTCCTGGAGATCCCCGCCAAGTGGGAGTCGGACACCGCCGCCTCCAAGCTGGACACCCTGCTCAACGCCAACCCCGACATCAAGGGCATCTACATGCAGGCGGGCGGCGTCTACCTCGCGCCGACCCTGCAGACCCTCAAGTCCAAGGGCATGCTCAAGAAAGCGGGCAGCGCGGGCCACATCGCGATCGTCTCCAACGACGGCATCCCGCAGGAGTTCGACGCCATCCGCAAGGGCCAGATCGACGCCACCGTCTCGCAGCCCGCCGACTCGTACGCCAAGTACGGCATGTACTACATCAAGGCCGCGATGCAGGGGAAGACGTTCAAGCCCGGGCCGACCGACCACGACTCCACGATCGTCAAGCTGCCCAGCGGCATCCTGGAGGACCAGCTGCCCGCGCCGCTGGTCACCAAGGACAACGTCGACGACCCCGAGCTGTGGGGAAACACGGTCAAATGACGGCACCCAGCACCCCGTCGGCCCCCCTGGTGGAGGCCACGGGCATCGCCAAACGGTACGGGCCCACGGTGGCCCTCGCCGACGGCCGGCTGACCGTGCGCGCGGGCGAGTCCCACGCGCTGGTCGGCCGCAACGGCGCGGGCAAGTCCACCCTCGTCACCGTCCTGACGGGCCTTCAGGCACCGGACGCGGGCTCGCTGTTGTTCGACGGCGAGCCCGCGCCCCCGCTCGGTGACCGCGAGGCGTGGCGCGCCAAGGTGGCCTGCGTCTACCAGAAGCCCACCGTCGTACCGGAGCTGACGGTCGCGGAGAACCTCTTCATCAACCGTCAGCCCGACTCCCGGCGCGGCTTCTTCAGCTGGAAGAAGCTGCGCACGGAGGCCGAACAGCTGCTGCACACCTGGGACATCCACGTCGACCCCGACGCGCGCACCGCCGACCTCAAGGTCGAGGACCGCCAAATGGTCGAGATCGCCCGGGCGTTGAGCGGCGGCGCCCGGTTCATCGTCCTCGACGAGCCGACGGCCCAGCTCGACAACAAGGAGATCGAGCGGCTCTTCGCCCGGATGCGGGCGCTGCAGGACTCCGGTGTCACCTTCCTGTTCATCTCGCACCACCTCCAGGAGGTGTACGAGGTCTGCCAGACGGTCACCGTGCTGCGCGACGCCCGCTGGATCACCACGGCCCCCGTCGCCGAACTGCCGCGCGCCGCCCTGGTGGAGGCGATGGCCGGCGAGGCGATCGCCGAGCAGGCGGCGGCCGCCGCGGAAGCGGTGAGGGAACAGGACGGGGTCGACGCCCCGGTCGTCCTGTCCGTCGAGCACCTGACCTCGGACAGCTACGCCGACGTGTCGCTCACCGTGCGGCGCGGCGAGGTCGTCGGCCTGGCCGGCTCCAGCGGCAGCGGCAAGATCAACCTCGCCGAGTCACTGGCCGGACTGCACACGCCCACCTCGGGCACGGCCCGCCTCGACGGCCGCGAACTCCCCTTCGGCGACGTGTCGGCGGCGCTGCGGGCCGGAGTGGGCTGCGTGCCCCGGGACCGCCACGACCAGGGCCTGGTCACCGGCATGAGCATCGGCGACAACGCGACGATGACCGTGCTCGACCGCCTGGGCCGCTACGGCTTCGTCGGCACCGACCGCAAGCGGGCCTTCGCCCGCGACCTGATCGACCGCCTCGACATCCACACCGAGGGCCCCGAGCAACCCGTCTCGGACCTCTCCGGCGGCAACGCGCAGAAGGTGGTCATGGCCCGCGCCCTGGCCTCCGACCCGCACCTGCTGGTCCTCATCAACCCGACCGCCGGCGTCGACGTGAAGTCCAAGGAGTCCCTGCTGCGCCGCGTCGACAACGCCCGCGACGACGGCACCGCGGTCCTCGTCGTCTCCGACGAACTGGACGACCTGCGCCGCTGCGACCGCGTCCTGGTCCTCTTCCACGGACGGGTCGTGGCGCAGCACGCGGCCGGCTGGACCGACCACGACCTCATCGCGTCGATCGAGGGGGTGGGCGATGACCACCACTGACGCGCCCCTCAGGGGCGCGGGGAACGGCGCGAGCCACCACAGCGCACCCGCACCCGCCCGACGACACCAGACCCCCACGGCGATCAGGCGCCAAGGAGCCCACCATGGCTGACATCAAGGCCCCGTCGGCCTCGACCCCGACCACCGGCCCCCGCCCCACCGCGGCGACCGCCTCCGCCAAGAACGTGATGCTGCGCCGCGCCCGCGAACTCGCGCTCGTACCGGCCCTGTTGCTGCTCATGATCCTCGGCGCGATCGTCAACGACAGCTTCCTCACCGAGCGCAACCTCATCTCGATCCTCGGCGCCTCCGCCGCCCTGGCGATGGTCGTCCTGGCCGAGTCCCTCGTCCTGATCACCGGCAAGTTCGACCTGTCGCTCGAATCGGTCGTGGGCATCGCCCCGGCTTTCGGCGCCCTGCTCGTCCTCCCGGTGGCCCAGTCCGGCTTCGGCACCGAGTTCCCTTCCGCGCTCGCCCTGCTGGCGGTCCTCGTCGCGGGCGCGGTCATCGGCGCGTTCAACGGCGTCCTCGTCGTGAAGCTGAAGCTGAACGCCTTCATCGTGACGCTCGCCATGCTGATCGTGCTGCGCGGCCTGCTCGTCGGCGCGACCAAGGGCAAGACCCTCTTCGGCATGCCGGACGCCTTCTTCTCCCTCGCGACGACCACGTTCCTGCGCATCCCCATGTCGGTGTGGCTCGCCGCCGTCTGCTTCGGCGTCGCCGGCGTGATCCTCAAGTACCACCGGGTGGGCCGCGCCCTGTACGCGATCGGCGGCAACGCCGACGCCGCCCGCGCCGCCGGCATCCGCGTCGAGCGGGTCATGCTCGGCGTGTTCGTCGTCGCCGGTGTCCTCGCCTCGGTCGGCGGCATCATGCAGACCGGCTATGTCGGCGCCATCAGCGCCAACCAGGGCAACAACATGATCTTCACGGTGTTCGCCGCGGCGGTCATCGGCGGCATCAGCCTCGACGGCGGCAAGGGCACCATGTTCGGCGCTCTCACCGGTGTCCTGCTGCTCGGCGTCGTCCAGAACCTGCTCACCCTCGCCCAGGTGCCGTCCTTCTGGATCCAGGCCATCTACGGCGGAATCATCCTGCTCGCCCTGATGATCGCCCGCGTCACCACCGGCCGCGCCCAGGACTGACGCCACCACCGCGGCCGCGCAGGCGGCCCCCTGCCCGAAAGGCATCCCGTGACCCCGACCCCCTCTCGTTCACGCGTCACCGCGGTCGACACCTACGACATCCGGTTCCCGACCTCCCGGGAACTGGACGGCTCCGACGCCATGAACCCGGACCCCGACTACTCCGCCGCGTACGTCGTGCTGCGCACCGACGACCCCGACGGACACGAGGGGCACGGCTTCACGTTCACCATCGGCCGCGGCAACGACGTGCAGGTCGCCGCGATCCGCGCGCTGCGCCACCACGTCGTCGGCCGCCCCGTCGACGAGCTCTGCGCCGACCCGGGCAGCCTCAACCGCGACCTGGTCGGCGACAGTCAGCTGCGGTGGCTCGGGCCCGAGAAGGGCGTGATGCACATGGCGATCGGCGCCGTCGTCAACGCGGTCTGGGACCTCGCCGCCAAGCGCGCGGCCAAGCCGCTGTGGCGGCTGCTCGCCGAGGCCGAACCCGAGTGGCTGGTGTCGCAGATCGACTTCCGGTACATCGCCGACGCGCTCACCCCCGAACAGGCCCTGGAGATCCTGGAGTCGGGCCGCCGCGGCGCCACCGGACGCACCGCCCGCCTCCTGGAGCGCGGTTACCCCGGCTACACCACCTCGCCCGGCTGGCTCGGCTACTCCGACGAGAAGCTCACCCGCCTCGCCCGGCAGGCCGTCGCCGACGGCTTCACCCAGATCAAGCTGAAGGTCGGCGCCGACCTCGACGACGACATCCGCCGCTGCCGCACCGCCCGCGAGGTCATCGGCCCCGACATCCGGATGGCCATCGACGCCAACCAGCGCTGGAACGTCGACGAGGCGATCCGCTGGACCCGCGCGCTCGCCGACTTCGACCCGTACTGGGTGGAGGAGCCGACCAGCCCCGACGACGTCCTCGGGCACGCCGCGATCCGCAAGGACGTCGCCCCCGTGAAGGTCGCCACCGGCGAACACGTCCAGAACCGCATCGTCTTCAAGCAGCTCCTCCAGGCCGGCGCCATCGACGTCCTGCAGATCGACGCCGCCCGGGTCGGCGGCGTCAACGAGAACCTCGCGATCCTGCTGCTCGCCGCCAGGTTCGGCGTCCCCGTCTGCCCGCACGCGGGCGGCGTCGGCCTGTGCGAACTCGTCCAGCACCTGTCGATGTTCGACTACGTCGCCGTGACCGGCACGACCGACGACCGCGTCATCGAGTACGTCGACCACCTGCACGACCACTTCCTCGACCCGGTCGTCATCCGCGAGGGTCATTACACGGCCCCGGCCGCACCCGGCTTCTCCGCCGAGATGCGGCCCGAGTCGATCGCCGAATTCACTTACCCCGACGGCGAGTTCTGGACCAAGGACCTTGCTGACCGCGCCACCGCAGAACCGCACACGAACGGAGCCGCAGCATGACCGACCTCGCTGACTTCACCGGGCTCAAGGCCCTCGTCACCGGCGGCGCCTCCGGCCTCGGCCGGGCCACCGCCGACCTGCTCGCGGCGCGCGGCGCCGAGGTCGCCGTCCTCGACCTCGACGTCTCCACCGTGGAGAAGCCGCTGCGCGGATACACCGCCGACGTCACCGACGACGCCACCGTACGGACCGCCGTGGCCGCGGCCGTCGCGGACCTCGGCGGACTCGACGTCCTCGTCAACAACGCGGGCATCGGCGCCCAGGGCACCGTCGCCGACAACGACGACGCCGAATGGCACCGCGTCCTCGACGTCAACGTCGTCGGCATGGTGCGCGTCGCCCGTGCCGCGCTGCCCGCCCTGCGCGAGTCCGGCCGGGCCGCCATCGTCAACACCTGCTCCATAGCCGCCACCGCGGGCCTCCCGCAGCGCGCCCTGTACTCCGCGTCCAAGGGCGCCGTGTACTCGCTCACCCTCGCCATGGCCGCCGACCACATACGCGAGGGCATCCGCGTCAACTGCGTCAACCCCGGCACCGCGGACACCCCGTGGGTCGGCCGGCTCCTCGACCGGGCCGACGACCCGGCCGCCGAACGCGCCGCACTCGAAGCCCGCCAGCCCACCGGCCGGCTGGTCTCCGCCGACGAGGTCGCGGGCGCCGTCGCCTACCTGGCGAGCCCGCTGTCCGGCGCCACCACCGGCACCGCGCTCGCCGTCGACGGCGGCATGCAGGGCCTGCGACTGCGCCCCGAAGGGCAGTGAGCGCCGTGCGGACCCGGAAACTGGGCCGCAGCGGCGTCCCGGTCACCGAACTCGGCTTCGGCGCCGCCGGCATCGGCAACCTGTTCACCCCGGTCCGCGACGACGAGGCGTACGCCGCCGTCGACGCGGCCTGGGACGCGGGCATGCGCTACTTCGACACCGCACCGCACTACGGCATCGGCCTGTCCGAGCGGCGCGTCGGCGAGTACCTGCGCAGTCGGCCCAGCACCTCCTACACGCTGTCCACCAAGGTCGGCAGGCTCCTCGAACCGCACGACGGCAAGGGCGAGGACCGGGCCGGTGGCTTCGCGGTCCCGGCCGCGTACCGGCGCGTGTGGGACTTCAGCGCGGCCGGGGTGCGCCGCTCCATCGAGGACAGCCTCGGCCGCCTCGGCCTCGACCGGATCGACGTGGTCTACCTGCACGACCCCGACGACCACGCCGAGCAGGCCTTCGGCGAGGCCTACCCGGAGCTGGAACGGCTGCGCGGGGAGGGCCTCGTGTCGGCCATCGGCGCGGGCATGAACCAGGCCGGGATGCTGACCCGGTTCGTCCGCGACACCGACATCGACGTGGTGCTGTGCGCCGGCCGCTACAGCCTGCTCGACCAGGGAGCGCTGACCCGGCTGCTGCCCGCGGCCGCCGAACGCGGCGTCTCCGTCGTCATCGGCGGCGTCTTCAACTCGGGGCTGCTCGCCGACCCGAAGCAGGGCGCCACGTTCGACTACACCCTCGCGTCGCACGAAGTCCTCACCCGCGCCCTGAAGCTGAAGGCGCTCGCCGAGCGGCACGGCACCACGCTGCGGGCCGCCGCCCTCGCCTTCCCCTTCGGACACGCGGCCGTCACCAGCGTCCTCGTCGGCACCCGCTCCGCGGCCGAAGTCGCCGACACGGTCCAGCAGTTCGAGACGCCGGTGCCCGCCGAGTTCTGGCAGGAGGCACGCGACCTGAACCTGCTGGCCGCTGACGTCCCCACCCCCGAACGGGAGAACCACGCGTGAGAGTCGCCCTGCACACCACGGTCCGCGCCGACCGCGTCGAGGAGTACGAGGCCGCCCACCGGGAGGTCCCCGCCGAACTCGTCGCCGCCATCCGGGCCGCCGGGGCCAGCCGCTGGACGATCTGGCGCAGCGGCACGGACCTGTTCCACGTCCTGGAGTGCGAGGACTACGCCCGGCTGCTCGCCGAACTCGACGCGCTGCCGGTGAACACCGCCTGGCAGACCCGGATGGCCGGACTCCTGGACGTCGTCCACGACTACTCCGCCGAGGGCGCCGACGCGGGCCTGCCCGTGGTCTGGGAGCTGCCGTGACGGGGATCGTCGACGCCCACCACCACGTCTGGGACCTCTCCGTCCGCGACCAGGATTGGATCACCGGACCCGAACTCGCCCCGATCCGCCGCGACTTCACCCTCGACGACCTCGCCCCCGAGGCCCGGGCCGCGGGCGTCACGGCGACCGTCCTCGTGCAGACGGTCACCGTCGCCGAGGAGACCCCCGAGTTCCTCGCGCTCGCGGGGCGCAGCAACCTCGTGGCGGGCGTCGTCGGCTGGACCGACCTGACGGCACCCGGCGTGGCCGACGAGCTGGACCGGCTGCGCGCACTCCCGGGCGGGGAGCACCTGGTGGGCATCCGCCACCAGGTCCAGGGGGAGGCCGACCCGGAGTGGCTGCTCCGCCCGGACGTGCGCCGCGGCCTCGCCGCCGTCGCCCGGCAGGATCTCGTGTACGACCTCGTCGTCCTGCCCCACCAGCTGCCCGCCTGCGTGCAGGCCGCCCGGAACCACCCCGAACTCACCTTCGTCCTGGACCACTTGGGCAAGCCGCCGATCGCGTCGGGCGCGCTCGAACCCTGGCGCACCGACGTACGGGCCCTGGCCGCCCTCCCCAACACCGCCTGCAAACTCTCGGGCCTGGTCACGGAGGCCGACTGGAAGCGGTGGACCGTCGACGACCTGCGGCCCTACGCGGACACGGTCCTGGCCGCCTTCGGACCCGAACGCGTCCTGTTCGGCTCGGACTGGCCCGTGTGCACCCTCGCCGCCTCGTACGAGCAGGTCCTCGACAGCGCCCGCGCGTTGGTGGGCGGGGCGGACGAGGACGTCTTCGCCGGCACGGCACGCCGCGTCTACCTCAGCCGGGTCGGCGGCAGGAACTCGCGCACGTAGGTCCGCTCCCACCACGCGCCCGTCGCCCGCAGCTCCCGCCACGTCGTGTACCGGTAGCGGTACACGCGCGCCCGGACGTGCACGGGCGGCGCGTCCGGGAACGGGCAGTGCCGCAGCAGCCGCAGCGTGTCCCGGTCGCCCTCCAGGAGCCGCTCGATGAACGGCTCGAACCAGGAGCGGGCGTACGCGGGCGACAGGGCGGCGAACCACATCATCCAGTCGAGCCGCAGGTGGTACGGAGCGAACTGGCGCGGCAGGCGGCGCGGGTCACCGGGCTTGCCCCTGAACTCGTAGGCCCGCCAGTCCGAATCCCGGTGCGGCACCTCGTCCGCCGTGCCCTCGATCACGATCTCCTGCCGGACCCGGCCGACGGTGCCGAACGCCCCGTACGTGTTGACCAGGTGCAGGGAGTCGTAGGACCGGTTCATCGACTGGCGCCGGGAGAACAGATTGCGGACGGGCCGGTAGCTGAGGACGGCCACCGCGACCGTGAGGACCAGGACCAGGACCTCGTACCAGAGCGGGGGAGCGGACGGCTCCGGTGCCGGGTGCGGGGCGCCGAGGCCGAGGACGGACGCGGCCAGCACGACCGTCAGCCAGTTCAGCCACGCGAAGTTCCCCGACAGGACCAGCCACAGCTGGGTGACGATCATCAGCGCGGCCGCCGCCGTCGCGACCGGCTGCGGGGCGAACAGCAGGAACGGGACGACGAGTTGGGTCACGTGGTTGGCCGCGGCCTCCACCCGGTGCAGCGGGCGCGGCAGGTGGTGGAAGAACCAGCTGAGCGGGCCCGGCATCGGCTGCGTCTCGTGATGGAAGTACAGACACGTCAGCTTCCGCCAGCAGGCGTCGCCCCGCATCTTGATCAGACCCGCGCCGAACTCCAGCCGGAACAGCACCCAGCGCAGCAGGAACAGCACCAGGACCGGCGGCGCCACCTCGTCGTTGCCGAGGAACACGGCGAGGAAGCCGACCTCCAGGAGAAGCGACTCCCAGCCGAAGCCGTACCAGGTCTGGCCGACGTTCACGATCGACAGGTACAGCGCCCACGGCACCAGCCACAGCAGCATCGCGCCCCACAGCGGCAGCAGCCCGTCCGCCCCCGCCAGCAGCGCCGCCGCGACCGCCGCACCGGTCCACGCGCAGCCCGCGAAGAACCGGTCCGAGTAGTGCGCGCGGAACACGGTGGGCGCCCGCCGCCACGGCACCCGCGCCAGGAACCGCGGCACCGGCAGCATCCCGCGCTCCCCGATCAGCGCCCGGAACTGGAGCGCGGCGCCCAGGAACGCGACCAGGTACAGCGCCGCGAGACCGCGCTGGAACACCAGGCGGCCGAGCCACTGACCGGAAGCACCGAACCAGTCCACACCCTCAGTGTGGGCCCCGCTCCGCGACAAGGTCACGACTTGCGACCCCCGGAAGGACGTTCCGGACAATAGGTGCACAGTGTCGCTACGCAGGTGGGAGAGCACGTGCACGCACGGACCAGGACCAGAACGTACGTCACGGCCCTCGGGATATCCGCGGCGCTGCTGCTCGCCGGATGCTCGGGCGACGGGGGCGGGAGCGCCGCCGACGGCAAGGGCGAGCTGTTCCTGCAGCCGGTCGCCGCGCAGGGCCCCGACCCGTTCACCGACTCCACCGCCACCTCCGACGCGAGCCCCGCGCCCGTCACCCGAACGCCGCAACCGTCGCCGACCGGTACGCCCACCGCCCAGGGCGTCCGTGAGATCTCCGGCGCGACCCCCGGCCTCTACGGCGGCACCCACGCCGTCGGCAGCTGCGACGTCGAGCAGCAGATCCGCTTCCTCACCGCCGACCGCGCCAAGGCCGGCGCGTTCGCCGAGGCGTCCGGCACCTCCCGCGCCGACATCCCCGCCTACCTGCGCGGACTGACCTCCGTCGTGCTG
The DNA here is from genome assembly GCF_024448165.1 of Streptomyces longispororuber. Lineage (GTDB taxonomy): Bacteria > Actinomycetota > Actinomycetes > Streptomycetales > Streptomycetaceae > Streptomyces > Streptomyces longispororuber_A. Next base: position 286 of record NZ_JAMOLN010000157.1, on the reverse strand, counting down.
CGCGGCGACACCCGCGTCACCAACCACGGCTATCGCGACGGCCACGCCACCACGTTCCAGTCCGTGCTCCAGGCCGGCACCGCGGTCCTCGTCGACGAGCGCGGCATGCCCCGCGTGCGGTGCGCCTGCGGCAACCCGCTCAAGCCGCCCGTCGCGCTCCGCGGCACCCCGAACCACCAGGGCCAGGCGTGGAGCGGCTACCGGCCCACCCAGGTCGTCGTGGTGACCCCGGCCCCGAAGATCATCCAGAACATCACCATCATCAACATCGTCAACAACACCTGGA